>JARRBY010000005.1 GCA_029982795.1 Patescibacteria group bacterium | reverse complement strand
GAGAGATTATGACCGTTGCGCAAACTTTTTTTGCACAAAGCGCAAAGCAATTAGCCTGCAACGCGCCAAATACGTAGATTCTATGCTTCTACGTACACATATCCCCACCAATTCTGCGCGCCTCGCTATTCACTAACCACTAAAATACTTAACGTTTCTTCTATTAAAGATTTATTAAAATAATACAAATAAGTAAATAGTAATATGAAAAATAAAAAAATCTTTTTGGTCGCTGTGTTTTTTTTGATTGTGATTATTTTAGGATCTCTTTTTGCAAGAGATTTAAAAAGAAAAGGTATAATGTTTTCGGATACTGAAATAGAAGAAAATGAGAATAAAACTCTGGCGGATAATCCCGCTACTGATCTTAAAAGCTTTGAAGCGGATACTACAATTAAAAACGTGGTTTTTAAGCCGACAGGTGTTTTTTCTAGTTCCGGAGCATTTAATGAAGCTATTTATGAAAATCCTGAATTAAAAGGTGTTCTTGTAAGAGTAGAGTGGAAAGATATAGAGCCTTCACCTGGCCAATTTAATTTTAGTTTACTAAAAGCCCAAATAGATGCTATCAAGAAACATGGAAAGCTTTGGTCGCTTGCTGTTTTAGGTGGGCCTTTTTCTCCGAAGTGGCTGATAGACGACTATGCATTCAATACCGACTATGTAACTTATAATTGGAGAGGATCTGAGAATCGTTTGCCTCTTGCGTGGAATGAGATACCAAAAGAAAGGGTAAAGATATTGGCAGAAAAACTTGCAGAAGAATTTGGCGATGACCCTAATCTCGCCCTTGTGTATGTAACACAGTTCACTCAAAATGGAATAGAAGGCCAATTACCATTCAATAATATGCTTACTGATTCTTCTTGGGAACAGAAAGGATGGACCGAAGATGTATGGGTAAACGCTGTTACTGAGATTGCCGGATATTTTTCTAATGCTTTTAAAAATAAAGCTATTGCTGTTGAAGTTCATGAGGTGTTGGAAAATAAAAATGTGCCTATAAGAATAATGAATACTTTGTGGAACGATCCTTCATTTGAAAAGCGTGCCGGTGTTGCGGTTTGGTGGTTATCCGGAAAAACAACATATCAACATGATCTTATAAATGCTCTTAAGAATTATGATGGAGATATCTATGTTCAACTGATAGGTAACTCCAATCAAAAAGATAGATTTCTAAATGGGGATTTTTCAGAATCATTCAAACAAGCCAAAAACATCGGCGCCCGTTATATTGAGCCGTGGGAAATAGAATTCACCAAAGATAAATGGAACTCCATATTTAATGATTTTAATAATTACTCTCATGGATTATAGCCAAGAGAAAAATAGCTTTTACAAATATCTTTGATTGGAAAATAACTACGACCCTCATCATTATTATTGGTATTATTTTCTAAAGGAACAAACTAATCACTACCATTTTATAATTTTCCCTGAAAGCAAGGGAGTATTGCGCGCGTACTGGGCGGGTAGGGCAAATACATACAGATTCATTTGTACCTCAGCGCAAATGTTATAATAAATATACAAATTTTACAAAAAGCACTATTAAATTTTTAAAACCAGAAGCCTTGATGTTTTTTGTAATTACAATTTGAGCCTATTGTCTAATTAATGCAAATTGGCGGATATTTTTGTATTAATTTTAGTACTAAATATTTTCATATTTGATTATGTTAAAAATTAAAAACAAAGTCTTGTTTATTTATTTTTATATTTTAAGCCTTATAATAAAAAGAAACGCAATTAATATTAATTACCCCACTCTTTCATTTTAGTTATTTTTTTGCTATAATTTCATGACTAATAAATTTAAATATAAGTCTATGAAATATATCTCATTTTTAATAATAATAATTCCTTTTATCTTAGGCGGCTGCTCTTCTTTTATTTATACTCCCAATGATTCTCAAACAAATAATGAGGCTCCAAATAGTGAGATTCAAAATAATGAAAGTAAGACCTTAGATATTAGTCTTAATTTAAGTGGTCAAAATTTAGACAAAATTCCAAATGATGTATTTTCTCGTGCCTCTTTAGAAGAGCTGGATGTATCAAATAATAATTTAACAGGGGCTATTCAAGCAGAAATAAGACAGCTTAGTAAATTAACCATACTTAATGCTAGCAATAATCAAATGACTGGTGTTCCTGCCGAAATTGGTCAATTACAAAATTTAGAAATTTTAGATTTATCAAACAATAATTTAACCGGACTTCCTTATGAACTGGGAAATTTAAAGAATCTAAAAACACTTAATATTTCTGGCAACAACTATTCCGAGCAAGATTTACAAATTATAATCGATAATCTTCCTGATAATGTTAATATAATTAAATAAAAATAATTAAGCCATCTCAAGGCTTGATTGATAAAACTAGCCGGCAAAGAATCTTGGTAAAATCTGACATTCTGCCATTTGTTAATATTTCCACAATTAAATAGGGTTAAATAATTATAATTTAATTACAACCCGACTAGATAAAAAATTATAAAGAAAAACAACGATTTTTAAGTCGTTATTTTTTATTTATAACTAATTGTTAACCAATCAACCAACAATCCTATTTACTTAAATTATGTAAGGTGCTAACATAATAAACACTTTATTAAATAATTTTATTTTATGATAAATCGCAAAAAAATAATTGAAAATCTTCTGCAAAATATGTATGCGCTACGACACAAGTTAATAGATAACTGTGCCTCTAAAAAAGAAGTAGTTATTACCCCCTCCCAGGGTTTTATCTTACGTTTTGTCGCTAAAAATAGTCCTACAAATATAAAAACCATTACTCAAACACTTAATATTACTAGCAGTGCGGCAACGCAATTAGTCGGTGGCCTTGTCGATAAAGGATATTTAGTCCGTCAAGCTAATCCCGATGACAGACGAATTGTAACTCTATCATTATCTGAAAAAGGTAAAAAACTTTTTAAAGAATTTAAAGAACAAGGATTACAAAAAATGATAGAACTTTTTGATACTCTTTCTGATAAAGAACTTGAACAGTATGCCAATTTAAACGAAAAAATAATTGACAGTCTTTTAGAAAAATAATATATGACTAAATTATTAAAATATTTCAAACCGTATATCTGGCCATTAGTCTTTTTAACTATTCTCACATTCGGACAAACCATGGCGAATCTTGCTTTACCCGATTACATGGCAAACATCGTTAACCAAGGGATAGTAGGGGGAGATTCCGGTGTTATTTATCACTTTGGCCTAATTATGTTACTTATTACCTTCGCTGGTGGCCTCGCTACAATTGGAGTTGGGTATCTTGCCTCAAAAATAGGAACTGGATTTTCCAGAAAAATACGAGATGCTCTTTTTACCAAAATTGAAAGCTTCTCTCTTGTTGAATTCAATAAATTTTCAACCGCTTCTTTAATTACTAGAAGCACCAATGATATTCAGCAAATTCAGAGAGTCCTTATCATGCTTCTACGCTTAGCTTTAATGGCGCCATTTATGGGCATTATAGCCATCGCAAAGGCCTACAGTCTTGCCCCTTCTATGAGTTGGATTATGGCAGTATCAATAACTGCTTTAGTTGTCATCATCGCCGTTATCTTCAAAATTGCGATGCCAAAATTCAAAAAATTACAAAAACTTGTTGATAAACTAAATTTAGTAACCCGCGAAATGCTGACTGGTCTACGAGTAATTCGTTCCTTCAATAAAGAAAAATACGAGGAAAATAAATTTAAAGAAGCTAATCAAGAACTCACAAGTGTAAATCTTTTTGTAAACCGTCTCATGGTAATTCTACAGCCAGCCATGATGCTTATTCTCAATCTCACTGTAATTACAATTGTTTGGCTAGGAGCCGGCCAAATTGATGCCGGAACTCTTCAAATTGGCAACATGTTAGCGTTTATGCAATACGCGATGCAAGCAATATTCGCCTTTCTTATGATTTCCATTATTTTTATCATGATACCGCGCGCTTCAGTTTCCGCCACTCGCATCGCCGAAGTTTTAGAATCAGAAACAACAATTAAAGATCCTAAGCATCCTATTAAACCGAAAAATCTAGGAGGCCGAATCGAATTCAAAGATGTTGCCTTCTCCTACACCGGATCTGAAGAGCCTGTCCTACAACACCTCTCTTTTGTCGCTATGCCTGGGCAAACAACCGCTATTGTTGGCAGTACCGGCAGTGGTAAATCAACAGTTGTTAATCTTATCCCCCGATTTTATGATGTCACTGCAGGACAAATTCTTGTTGATGGAGTAGATGTGCGCGCAATGTCACAAAAAGAGCTACGTTCTCGCATTGGGTATATTTCTCAAAAAGCTATCCTATTCTCTGGCACAATCAGAGAAAATATTAAATATGGTATGCCAAATGCAGATGATAAAGACGTAATGCAAGCAGCAGAAATTGCTCAAGCCTTAGAATTCATAGAAGAACTTGAAGAAAAATTTGAAAGCCATATTGCTCAAGCTGGGGCTAATATTTCCGGTGGGCAAAAACAACGACTAGCTATTGCCCGAGCTCTGGCAAAAAACCCGGAAATATTTATTTTTGATGATAGCTTTTCCGCTTTAGATTTCAAAACCGACGCCGCCTTACGAAAAGCTCTACAAACAAGAATCAAGGGCAAAACAGTACTTATTGTCGCCCAACGTATCAGTACAATTATGCACGCTGAAAAAATCGTAGTGCTTGATGCCGGGAAAATTGTCGGCAAAGGAACTCATTCTGAATTACTTCGCAACTGCACTGTATATAGAGAAATTGCTTCATCTCAATTATCTGAACAAGAACTAGCCAACGCTAGGGCTTAATTAACACAATAAATTATGGAAAAGAATAACCAAAAATCAAATAAATCTACAACTTCACCCGGTGCTAGTGGTGGTTTTGGCAGGAAAAGAGGTCATGGCGGCATGGGTGGTCTAAAAGGTCCGGTTGAAAAACCAAAAAATTTCAAAGCCACTATGGCTGCCTTAATCAAATATTTAAAACCATTTCGAATTTCTATTATAATCGTACTGGTTTTTGCTGTTATTAGTACGGGATTTACAATTATTGGTCCAAAAATTTTAGGTAATGTTACTAACAATATCGTCGCCGGCTACTTAAACCACATGATTGACTATGGTGCTATTCTAAAATTGATTGAACTACTGATAGGCTTATATCTATTAAGCGCTTTATTCAGCTACATCCAAGGATGGATAATGTCCGGTGTTTCACAGAAAGTAACTTTTAATCTACGACGAGATATCTCTCTAAAAATCAACCGACTTCCCCTCAGTTATTTTGATAATCGTACTCATGGAGAAGTTTTAAGTCGTGTTACAAATGATGTTGATACGGTAAGCCAAACTCTAAACCAAAGCTTAATTCAAATTGTAACCGCTATCACCAGCATCATTGGTATTCTTATCATGATGCTAACAATCAGCTGGCAAATGACATTGGTAGCAATAATTATTTTGCCAATAAGTTTAGGACTTATAAATCTTGTGGTTGGTAAATCGCAGAAATATTTTTCCAAGCAACAAGTCTCTTTAGGAAAAATCAACGGCCATATCGAAGAAATGTTTTCTGGCCATACAATCATGAAGGCGTTTAATGGTGAAAAAAAATCAATCGCAACTTTCCATGCAATTAACAACGAACTATACGACGGCGCATGGAAATCTCATTTTTTCTCCGGGCTTCTCATGCCAATTATGACTTTTATCGGAAATCTCGGCTATGTAGCAGTTGCTGTACTGGGAGGCTGGCTGGCAATAAACGGAAAAATTAAAATCGGTGATATCCAAGCCTTTATACAATATATGAATCAATTTACCCAACCGATTACCCAAACTGCCAACATTGCCAATGTGCTTCAATCCACGGCAGCTGCGGCTGAACGTGTATTCGAATTCCTGGCAGAAAAAAATGAAATTACTGAGACCGCTTTTCCAGTTTTATTGCCAAATATTAAAGGTGCGGTGGAATTTGATAATGTCGTATTCGGTTATTCTCCCGACAAAACCATAATCCATGGATTTACTACAAGCGTTAAACCGGGACAAAGAGTAGCAATCGTCGGTCCAACCGGAGCAGGAAAAACAACTATAGTCAATCTCCTCATGCGTTTTTATGATGTAAATAGTGGAGCAATAAAGATTGATGGTATAGATATAAGAGATATGAAACGCGCTGACTTACGAGCTCTTTTTAGTATGGTATTACAAGATACTTGGCTCTTTACCGGAACAATTGAAGACAATATTGCTTATGGAAAATCTAAAGCATCTCATGAAGAAGTTGTGGCAGCTTCTAAAGCCGCCCATTCCGATCATTTCATCCGTGCCCTTCCGGGAAGTTATAATATGAAACTAAATGAAGAAACAGATAACATTTCACAAGGGGAAAAACAACTTCTAACCATTGCCAGAGCAATGCTCGCTAATGCCCCAATGTTAATTTTAGATGAAGCCACTAGCTCCGTAGATACACGTACCGAGTTATTAATTCAAAAAGCCATGGAGAAATTGATGAAAGGGAGAACAAGTTTTGTTATTGCCCATCGACTTTCTACTATAAAAAATTCCGATCTCATCCTAGTTATGCGAGACGGAAATATTGTTGAACAAGGAAATCATAAACAACTTCTTTCCCAAAACGGCTTTTATACATCTTTATACAATAGTCAATTTGCAAAAATATAAATATTATCAATAAAAAAATAAATGAAACACTCAAACACAAAAAATAAAATTTTATACTGGAGTCCAAAAATTTTAGCGATATTATTGGGAATATTTTTTATTGTATTCGGTGAATTTGATGATAGTCCGGGATTACAAGGAATAGGTCTTATCTTAATTATAATTATTGTTATCACTATAAGCAAAAACAAAAAGAAAAAATCACCTTTACGGTGATTTTTATTGCGGAACGGACGGGATTCGAACCCGCGACCTCCTGCGTGACAGGCAGGCGTTCTAACCAACTGAACTACCGCTCCTAATTTTAAAAAATGGCAAACTAAAGGGCCATTACAAAAAAATCATAGCAAAATCTTTTTTTCTTGTCAAAGGTTGGCAAAAATAAGAAGGACTTGCTAAAAATACTAATATAAGCTATGATTTATATAGAACTTTAGGAGTTCGATTTTTTTAACTTACTATTAAACATATGGAAAGAGAAGCAAATTTTTTTGCAAATAAAGAAACTATCATAACCAAAGAAGCACTTGAAAAAATCAAGAATGATCTTTTAGCGCAAAAAAATGAAATTCTATCAAATTTAGAAAAGATGTCAAAAAAAGATAGTCATGAAGCCGACAAGAGAGGGGTGCAATTTCCTGAATATGGTGATAAACCAGATGAAAATGCCCAAGAAATAAATGATTTTTCAACAACGCTTGCCACTCAAAAAGTTTTAGAAAAAAATTTAAGTGATATTGAAAGCGCCTTAAAAAGAATCGAAAATAATACCTATGGTATTTGTAAATATTGTCACAAACCAATCGGTGAAAAACGTTTAATGGCCAGACCTACCGCTGGCGCTTGTATTTCCTGTAAAACAGAACTTCAGGAAAATGAATAAAACCAAGAAAAAAAAATTTAAACTCAATAATATAGCTATTATTTTTATAATAGCTATATTTTTTATAATTGATCGTTATTTAAAAAAAGTAGCCATAAGTTTTCAAGAAAAAGAATTAATACTTATCAAAAACTTATTTAGTTTTCAGTTTACACCAAACCGCAATATTGCCTTTTCCTTACCACTCCCTATTAATATTACTCTGCCCTTAACTATTATTATCATTACTGGCCTTATTGCCTTTCTTATTTTTTTAATAAAAAAAGAGAAATTAAATAATTTATATCTTTTCTCTTTACTTTTAATTATCTTCGGAGCAATCTCTAATTTAATTGATCGTCTTGAATTTAAATATATAATAGATTATCTTTATATCAAAAATTTCTCAGTTCTAAATCTAGCTGATTTAATGATTAGCCTTGGGGCTCTTCTTTATCTTGTTAAATTATACAAAAATAATTCCCCCTCTTAAATTTATCTTTTTGTAATCTTAAATAATCGACTTTCGTTAGCTAAAACCTCAATTTCAATTTTTATATACCTTGAAGGATAAATATCTTTAATTTTTTCCGCCCACTCAATCGCCGTTACCATTCCCGGTTGAATTAATATTTCATCAATACCTAAATCTATTAACTCCTTTCCAGAATTAAGACGATAGGCATCAATATGACAAAAATGCTTTACCTTTTCATTACCCTTAACATCATAAATTTTTAAAATGTTAAAAGTAGGGCTACTTACCACACCTTTAACTCCTAAAAACTTTGCTAAAAATTTAATAAAAGCTGTTTTACCGGCCCCCAAGTTTCCAAAAAATAACAAAACTTCATTACCTTTTATATTTTTTGATAAAGCGAGCGCTAAAGACTCTGTATCGGATAAAGTTTTAGTAAAATGCTCTGTATTAAAAATATTTTTATATTTCATAATTATAAGACATATCTTGTTCTTATTTTTATATAAAAATAAATAAAAAGCAAACTTTCTATATACTGTTTTTTATATTATAATATTATTATAATAGCATAATGATAAAATATGAATTTTGATAAAATTTTTAAAGCGGAAAAGCCAAAAAAACAAGAAGATTGGTTAGAAAAGATTAGAAAATACTACAAGGGTGATTTTCACTCTCATAGTTTAAATGGCAACCGTTTAGAAATTGATGGCGCCAAAGAAGAAATGGTCCACAGCGATACTCGTTTAATGCAATATGCCGATAAATTAGGTCTAGATTTCATCTTTTTTTCCGAACACTCTTCTAACCCAGGCGCACCAAAAAAATTAGAAATAAATCATCCAATTTGTCAGTCACTTCTAAAACAAAAAGAGAAGGTGGACAATTTAAATAATTCTCAAAAATACAAAACAAAAGCTTATTCTGCAGTTGAAGCTAATATATTCTTTGATAACGGCGAAGCAATAATAGATGTACCTAATGAAATTTTAGCACAGCTTGATTTAGTGGTTGCTTCCAGACATAAAATAGCAGATAAATTAGACCCCCGTAAAATAAAAGAGTCTTTACTCGCTGCTATTAATAATAAAGATGTGGATATCATTGGTCACCCTTATCGTTATATTGAATTTTATGAAAATGATTGGAATTATTTTAAAAAATATTATACCCAAGATGAAGAGATAAGCGCCAACCTTAATTATTTAGAAAAAAATGGCGATTGGGATAGTATAAAACAAATTATTGGCAAAAAAGATTTAACTAATAATAGTGTTGAAAAATATAAAATTTTATTTGATAATTTAAAAAAAGATTATTGGCAGACTTGGAATGAGGTGTTAGACGCTATGGCTAAAAATAAAAAATGCTTTGAGCTTAACTTGTCTTCATTCAATCCCGACAAAGAATTTTATCAAACACTTTTAAAAAAAGCGAGCTCTTACCCAGAATTATTATTCTCCATTACTTATGATTTCCATAACTTGGGACAATTAGACAATTACGATAACAAAAATTATACCAATAACCCGCCTGATATTAAAAACCCCGCTCGTCGAAAAGGAACACAAAGATTATTACAACTCATCGATCTTCTTCAAAAAAATAATATTGAACCAGAACGTATTGTTAATTCCTCAAATGACAATTTAAATAAATTTATAAATTCTCATAATAAATAGTATAACAATAAAAACTAAACAATTTATCTGTCACTTTTTACTTAAAAACTGAGTTTAAAACAATATTTAACAGATAAATTAATATACTAAAATCTAATTAACTTGGCTGGAAGACCCCTTATGAGGTATTCTATGAAATGACAGGTGTTGCACTTACTTCTTGAATGCATATTACCACCAAACATTGACACTTTTTTAATTAAATGGTATAAATAACTAACTAATAACTTAAAGTTCTTTCATAAAATAAAAAAGGAGGTTACATGATATTTGGAGAAAATGCAAAAATCGTCCAAACTCTAATAATTGAGTTTATTGATTCTTTTGATAAAATTGCTTATGAAGAAAAAATGACTAATTTAAAAGGAAGAGAAGGATTTAATCATGCCATTATCTTGCATGAAATAAGCAGACTCTTCATTATTGGTCCTAATTTCGACAAAGGAGAAAAATTATTTAATGCCATTCATGATGCCTACAACCAAAGAAATGGAATTCGAGATTTCATTATCTATCGTGATGTGCTAAAAAAAGAAAAAGAGGCGGGTTTTATAAACTTAGCCTTAATTACAAAAATGAAAAAATGAATTCTTTTAAGACTCAAATCTATTATGATTTTGAGTCTTTTTTTATAATTTTAAATTATCTTCCTCTTGATTTTTCTGTTTTATAAAAGACTCCCCCCGACCGGTCGCAGTAGTATAAAGTGTGTTAAAGTCAGCTCCCAGACGATTTAAAACAGCATTTCGATAACCTGGATCTTCTTCAGAAAAAATTTTAATACTATCTTCAATTACAAAATCTTGAACATCGGTAAATCTTACCCGATGAAAACAATCAGCTGCACAATATAAAGTACTCGGCAATTGGCTTTTATTAACCCGTAAAGCATAAATATATTTTGCTGTATTTAAATTAAATAAGCGCTTCAAATCACTACTAAAATAGATATATTCCTCTCCTTTTGCCGGTTTTAGTCCACCTTCAATTTTCTCCGGACTAACATGAAAAACTAAAACGTCATCTTTAGCCCTACCTAAACCTTCTTTTGTAAATCTATTTAAAGGTATTTTATCCCTTGCCACATAAGTATTTTCTCTTAATTCTTTCCGTAAAGGTTGTAATAATTTACCTAAAGTTTCTTCATCTAAATCAATCAATAAGGTTTCATCTGAATAACCATATTTTTTTATTAACTTATTAATATTTTCATCCCATAGCTTACTCTCCCAATCTTTTTCTCCTTTTTCTCTTAGCTCTATTATAGTATTAAAAACATCTAACTTAGCGTCTTTTGTAAGCTCTTGCACTTTTTTCTCAACCGCTTCATAAATCGCTCTTTTTTCACGATTTTTACTAAGCTTAAATGAACGCAATTGATCAGGACTATATAAAAATTTTCTATTTACCCCCTTCTTCTTAAGCTTTGCATCAACTTGACTTTCTTCTTCTTCGTCAGAAGAAAGAAACGTTTTATCATTATTCTTCAAATTAACAAAATTTTTCTCAAAAGACATATAATTAATTTAACTTTATTTTTATAATTTTAATTATATCACAAATAAAAAAAAGTCGCCTTTATAAGACGACTAAAATTAAACTACCAGGCAAATGAAACCGTTTCTATTTTTATGGTTTTTCCCTGAAAAAGAATAGTTTCTCCCCTTTTTTTTCCTAACAAGATAGAACCTATTGGACTTTTACTACTTATTATTATAATGTCATCTTTTTTATAACCAACACCATCAAGAATAAAGCTTTTTTTAAATCCTTGAAAATTAATAGTGACATAACTTCCCAAAACAATTTCTTCGCCCTTCTTTTGAAAGGAAATAATTTCCTTGTTTTTCATTAGATTTTTTAAAAATTTGATTTTTCTTTCCCAAACTTCTTCTTCTAATGAAAATGAGATGTCAAAGCCAGCCTCCGCTTCTTTTGCTAGAGCTAAGCGTCTTTTCTCATATTGGGTTAATAATTGAGATAATTCTTTATCCAAGTAGTTCTTTAAACCTCTAGAGATTTTCTCCATTTACTTTCTATTTTTTATTGTTTATTTTAAATAACCTTCTCTTTATACATCATAATACTAATTTTGTCAATATTTGGTAAATCCACACACATTTTGCACTTTTTAACCAATATACCAATAAACCGTAATTTTTCCCTAGAAATAAACAAAAACAGGTATTAACCTGTTTTCATTATACGGGTGGGCGCACAAGGATTCGAACCCTGGACCCCTTCGGTGTAAACGAAGTGCTCTAACCAACTGAGCTATGCGCCCAAAACGATTTCAATGCGTATGGCAAATCTGTGGGCGAAAGAGGATTTGAACCTCCACGACCTGACGGTCACAAGCCCCTCAAGCTTGCGTGTCTACCAATTCCACCATCCGCCCTGAAAAAGCTAAAAATTACTTTACAGTCTTTTCTTTTAACTTCTTTTTATAACCAGAACGAAGGTAGTATAGTTTAGCTTGTTTTACCTTTGCTTCTTTTTTAATTTCTATTTTAGTAATTGTTGGCAAATTCAAAGGAAAAATTTTTTCTACACCAATACCCTCAGATACCTTACGTACTGTTATTGTTGCCCCCTTTTCTTTATTATGTTTACGGGCAATAATTATGCCTTCAAAATATTGAACTCTTTCCTTTTCCTCTCCTTTTGAATTCAATTCTTTAATTTTTTGGTAAACCCTGACAGTCAGTCCCGGTTTTAATTCCATTTTAGTTTCAACCATATAATTTATAAGCTAGAAACGAGATTAATTGAAATCTCGTTTTTACTTTTTTATAATTTATTTCTTGTCTAATATTATAGTTTAATTTTAAATATGTCAAGATTTATGACAATAATAAAACAACTTGTCTTCCTTTTTATTTTTTATTTTTACTTAGCACAAATCTCTCTACTTTATCATAAACTTGATCTACATTTAAATTGGTCGTATCGAGATAAAAATCGTAATGATTAGGATCATTTACATCAATATTGTAATATTTTTGATAACGCAAACGATCGCTCTCTTGTCTTCTTTTATTACTTTCTAAAACATCTTTCCAAGTTTCAAGCCCCTTATCCTCATTGCGATTATTTTCTTTCTGCAGACTTGTAAATATCCTTTTAGCACCAACTTCAGGCGCAACATCAAGATAAATTTTTAGAGAATGAGGGATAAAATACCATGAAGTACGTCCTTCAATAATAAAATTATCCTGTTTTTTGCCTAATTGACGTTGATATTCGTCAA
Source organism: Patescibacteria group bacterium (assembly GCA_029982795.1). Lineage (GTDB taxonomy): Bacteria > Patescibacteriota > Patescibacteriia > Patescibacteriales > UBA12465 > UBA12465. Next base: position 24,912 of record JARRBY010000005.1, on the reverse strand, counting down.
CCTCAAAATCAGTCTGTGGATCTTCTTCTCCTAATTTATTATATTCTGCTAAAGTTAATCCTTTTTTCTGAGCAGCCTCGCGCCTTAGTGCCCCCATATAATAACGAGGAATCTTTAATTTTTCTGCTAATCTTTTAGCAATTGTGCTCTTGCCTGAACCTTGAGCACCACTAAATGAAATAATCATATATCTTTATAATAACTAAAGTGCTTTTAAAAATCAATCAATTGCTTTATAATAAAAACATTAAGGCCCTAGGCCTTTTTACTTATTAATGATTTTAGTTTGAAACTTGCTATGTATTTAGAAAAATTAGAAATTCAAGGATTTAAATCTTTCGCCTATAAAAATAAATTAATCTTCCCGGGTTTTGTTTCAAAGAATAAAAAAGGATTAACGGCAATAGTGGGCCCCAATGGTTCCGGCAAATCAAATATTGCCGATGCTATCCGTTGGGTATTAGGAGAACAAAGCTTGAAAACTTTACGTAGTAAAAAAAGTGAAGATGTTATTTTCTCCGGATCTGATAAAAAAAGTCGACTTGGTTTAGCTGAGGTTTCTTTATACTTAAATAATGAAGACGGCGTTGCAAAAAATAAAAACATAAATCAAGAAAATGAAAGTGATTTAGATAAAATTATTAATACCTGCACTGAAATTGTCATCACTAGACGAGTATTTAGAAACAGTGAAAGTGAATATTTAATTAATAACACCCGCTCTCGTCTAAGTGATATCCAGATGTTATTAGCTAAAGCTAGTTTTGGCCAAAAAACATATAGTGTTATCGGTCAAGGAATGGTTGATAACTTTTTAAATTCCTCCGTTGCTGATCGTAAAGACTTTTTTGATGAAGCCACCGGTGTAAAACAATTTCAAATAAAAAGAGATAATGCTTTAAACAAGTTAGAGCTTAGTTATAACAATCTACAACAAGTAGAAATGTTACTTTCTGAAATTAGGCCTCGTCTTAAGAGTCTAACCCGACAAATGGATAAACTGAAAAAAAGAACAGAAATTGAAAGTAAATTAAATGATTCACAAATTAATTACTACAGCTATCTCTGGCAAGATATTAACCAAAAATTAAATACCATCAATAAAAATTATCTTGAATTAGAAAAAATAAAACGGAGCAAAGAAAAAAATCTTGAAAGTCTGAATGATGAATTAAATCGTATTCGTACTAATAATAATTTTCAAAGAATTAATGAATTACAACCCCTTCTTCGAGACCTGTCAGATCAAAAAAATATTTACCAAAAAAAATTAGCAAAATTAGAAATAGAACTTGAAACTCAATTAGAATCACGTGGTCAATTTGACCTTTCGTGGTTAAATAGCAAATTGTCAGAATTAAAATCAGAACTTGAAAATATAAATTTAGAAATAGAATCCCTCCAAAAAAGTTACTCTCACCAAGAAGAAGAAACTCTAAAAATAGAACTGGCTGATATTGAAAAAGAACTTAATCGCTCAGCCGAAATACAAAAGAAAATCAATCGCTTAAATAATGACAAAGAAGAAAATAAAAATAAATTAACTCGTCTTGAAGCTGTCTTAGAAGCAAATTTAACTGCTCGCGCAGGAATAAACTTTAAAAGTCTAAAAGAAAAACGTAAGAAATTAAAAGAAGAAGGGGAAAATTTAAATAAAGAAATTACCGAGTTAACTGCTAAATATAATAAAAAAAATAATAACCCTTTACTGGAAGAATTACATTCTCTCCAAGAAAAAATTAAAACTTTAAATATTGAACTACAACAAATAAATGAAAAAATTCAAAAAGCAGCAAAATCGGGAGGAAAAGAAGAAACAATAAATAACATCATAAAAGATTTCTTACAAAAATTAGATCAAATTGAAACTATTACCGATTTTAAAGAAGCGAAAAAATTATTAAAAACTGCTAAGAGTAAATTCCAAGAAGAGATAAAAGCGATTCTAACCGGTGAAAGCGATGAAGATACCAGACGCATTCAGAGCTTACAACAAGCAATAATTGAATTAACCGAAAATAGACAAATAATTAACGAAAAGATTAATCAAAATAATAATCAAAAAGCAAAAATTAAAGAAGAAATAAATGCTCTTTTGGAAAGAAAGACTCGTCTTGAATGGGAGCTTGTTACTCTTGAACAGGATTTAAAAAAAGAAGATATAGAAAAGGAAGAGACTTTAAAAAATGACATTAACTCCATAAAACAAAATTTGCACCTACAAACTGAAGAATTAAATCGTCTTATCCAACAAAATAAAACTGATTACCTGCTTGAAAAAAAACAAACTATTTTAAATAAATTACAAAATTGTCGTTTTAAAGATTCCACTCTAAAAGAGAAAATTAAATTATTAAACGAACAAAAAGAAAAAATCGCTACTGAAATTGAAGAAATCAAGATTAAAATTCAAAAAGGCCAAACTAAATTTGATGCCTTTCAAATTGAAAAAGAAAAAACAAAATTACTAGAAAAAATTACAGCAATTGAAAAAGAAGAAACTACTCTTAATAATGAGCTAAGTCTTTTAAACCAAGCCAAAGAGGAAGAAAAAAATCAGATGTTTATTTGTCAAAAAAAGATTCAAATATTACAAACTGAATTAACCGATTATTTAAATGAATTAAACAATCTTAAAATCGATGCTGCTCGACAAGAAACAAAATTAGAAGATTTAGAAAATAATATTAGAAATAATAATTTAAATTTAAACGAAGTAGAAAATCATCCTGCCCCTAAAACTCCACCTGATCTTGACGCTCTACAAAAAAATATCAACAATTATAAAAACCAACTTGAACAAATTGGTGGGATAGATGAAGAAACCGAAAAAGAATATGCTAATACCAAAGAAAGATATGATTTTCTCTTTAAACAAACTGATGATTTAAATAAAACTATTAAATCACTAGAGCAAATCATCAAAGAACTTGATATAAAAATTAAAGAACGTTTTGACAAAGAATTTAAAATTATCTCAGAAAAGTTTAATGAATATTTTCAAATCTTATTTAGTGGCGGTAATGCAAAAATTTCAAAAGTAATGTTAGAGGATTTAGAAAATCAAGAAAAAGATAAAGTAAGGGAAATATCAGATTATATTGAAACTGGCTTAAGTAAACCGGAAGCAGAAATAAAATTAACCTCTGATGAAAAAATGAGAAAAATAAAATTCCTTAAAAAACATAATGCGGTTGGTTTGGCCGGTATTGAAATTCAAGCAAATCCGCCTGGTAAAAAAATTCAATCGGTAACCATGCTTTCTGGTGGAGAAAGAGCGCTTACTGCCATTGCCCTAATCTGTGCCATAATAAGCGCCAATCCCGCTCCCTTTGTAGTCTTAGATGAAGTTGATGCAGCTTTAGATGAATCAAATTCAGAAAGACTGGCAAAAATTCTAGATGATTTATCAGATAAAAGTCAATTTATTGTTATCACTCATAACCGTGCTTCTATGCGTCGTGCTAATATCATTTACGGTGTTACTATGAAAAATGATGGGGTAAGTCAAATTATCAGCATTAAATTGGATGAGGTGGATATTAACAAAATTGCAGCCCGATAATTTATACCCCTAAAAATCTAACAAATTGGAACTATATTTTTGTTTTTGGTATAATTAAAACAGATTTAATTATTACAATATGAGAAAAAAAATTAGCCTCTTAGTACTGCTTGCCATTTTTTTAATTAGTTCTGGTTTTGGTTGCAAAATAGATAATAGCGTTGAAATTGAAAAAATGGAGCCTGTCACTTTATCATACTGGCGTGTCTTTGAAGGGCCGGATGCCTTTGAAGAAATAATCCAAAAATATACCGCCATGCACCCATCTATTTCCATTGACTATAGAAAATTACGCTATGAAGAGTACGAACAAGAATTATTAAATGCATTAGCTGAAGATAGAGGACCGGATATATTTTCCATTCACAATACGTGGATTAGAAAATACCAAACAAAAATTGAACCTATGCCTGATTTCACCTCCATGGTTTATCCGGTGGAAAAAGGCTCAATTAAAAAGGAAATTGTTTATGAAATCAGAAATACGCCCAGTATCACCTTACGTGAAATTAGAGATAACTTTGTTGATGTTGTCAGTAATGATGTGGTCTTAGAAGATAACAAGGTTTATGGTCTCCCTCTTTCTGTTGACACTTTAGCCATGTTTTATAACAAAGATTTGCTTAATAATGCTGGTATTAGTGAACCACCAAAATATTGGAATCGTGAATTTCTACAAGCAGTAAAAAAACTAACAAAACAAGATCCTAAAAAAGGTTTAATTCAATCAGGGGTAGCCATGGGTAGTAGTGATAATATCGAACGTTTTAGCGATATTTTGAGTCTTTTAATGATGCAAAATGGGGCCACAATGATAAATGATGATTTAAAAGTCTCCTTTCAACTTATTCCTGAATTTGCTAAAGAAACTAACTACAACCCCGGTTTAGAAGCTCTTCGTTTCTACACTGATTTTGCTAATCCCACCAAAGAGTCTTATACCTGGAATAGTGAAATGGATAATTCCCTGGAGATGTTTATAAACGGCAATCTTGCTCTTATGTTTGGTTATGCTTATCATATTCCTACCATTAAAACAGCTGCACCAAAATTAAATTTCTCTGTTGCTAAGTTTCCGCAAATTGAAGGCAATCCACCAACTAATATCAATTTTGCTAATTATTGGGTGGAAACGGTTTCTAAAAAAAGTAAGCATAAAAATGAAGCTTGGGATTTTATTCAATTTATGACCCAAGCAGAACAAGCCAAAACTTATTTAGCTAAAACCCAAAAACCAACCGCTTTAAGATCACTTGTGTCAGAACAAATTAAAGATGATGTGGTTGGTGTTTTTGCCGATCAAGTTTTAACCGCTAAAAGTTGGTACAAAGGTCGCAATGTAACTGCGGCTGAATTGGCCTTTAAAGAAATGATAGATAGTGTTTTAAGCAATAACGAAGAAGATATGCGTAAAATAATTACAAATGGCGCTGTTAAAGTACAACAAACAATTTACTAAAATATGAAAAATATAATAAAAAATATACTTATTATTTTAGTCTTCTCTTTTGCTTTACTATCTATTCCCACCCTTAGTTATGGCCAAACTTTATTAATAGAAGCAAGTGGAGAAAATTGTGATGAAGGTGACGCCACTTATTGTGGAAATTATGAAGTTAATGATATCGTTAAAATGATGGTTAACGTATCTGATATAATTCTTGGTCTAGTTGGCTCCCTTTCCTTACTTGCCTTTGTTATTGGTGGAGTAATGTTTATGCTTTCTGCCGGATCAAAAGAAAAAGTGCAAAGAGCGCAACAAGTGATTGTCTCCGCAGTGATTGGTTTGGTTATTGTCTTTTCAAGTTGGTTAATTATTAGTTTTGTTATCACTTCCTTGGGAGCAAGTACAGTTGCAGATGATTCTTTAGAAATAGAAGTAGAAGCGACTACTCCGGCTGGATCTAATAAATATTAAACTAACAAAAAATACTGTTTAATCTAATGAATACCTTTGTTTCAAAAAAAATAAGTCCCACTTTTAGCTTAGGAGAAGAATTAAGACAAGCACGTAATGAAAAAAAATTAAGTATTGAGGAAATTGCTGATGCTATTCAAATTAGAAAAGATTACCTATTAAACTTAGAATCCGAAAACTTTAATTGTCTCCCTTCTGGCATGTATTGTAAAAGTTTCTTAAAAAAATACGCTCATTTTCTAGAAATTGATCAAAAAAAAATAGACTTATTCCTCACTCAATTAGAAAATGAATTTGAAAAAGAGGATCCTTTTGCTCAAAAAATTATTAAAAAGAAAGAATTCTTAGTTTTTCCTAAAATTTTAAAAAATATTTTATTAATCCTTGTTTTTTCTGTTTTTATCCTTTACCTCAGCTTTTATTTTCGCAATCTCATTGTCTCTCCCAGCCTGGAAATCACTAACCCTACCCAAAATATTATGACAAGCGAAAATCAAATAACACTAAGCGGCAAAACTGATCCTGGTGCTGAGATAAATATAAATAAAGAGTTAATTTTAACTGATAAAGATGGCGTCTTCTCACATGATATAAATTTAAAAAAAGGTTTAAATAATATAGAAATCGTCGCAAAAAAGAAATATAGCCGAGAAAATGTTGTTATAAGACAAATATTAGTAGAGTAAAATATATGATGGAAGTAAAAAAAACCATTTTATTTGACATTGATAAAATTATCAATAAAATGGCAATAGGGGAAAGACAGCGAGTAGCCGAACTAGGCTGTGGTAATTTTGGCTTTTTTACCTTCCCTATAGCAAAATTAGTTGGAAAAAATGGGGTTGTTTTCGCTGTTGATATTATTAAAAATTACTTGGAAGAAATAAAAAAAAGAGCTGAAGAAGAAAACTTATCGCAAATTAAAACAGTTTGGGCCAATCTTGAAGTTTTCAAAGGAACAAAAATTGAATCAAATAGTTTAGATGCTGCTTTTTTAGTAAATGTCTTGCACCAATCCAATAAAAGAGTTGATATAATAAGAGAAGCTTATCGCCTCCTACGAACTAAAGGGCGCTTAATTATTATTGACTGGAGCGCCGTTGATTCACCACTAGGGCCAAGTCCAGAACGAAAAATAAAATTAGAATCTTTAAAATCGGCTGCTGTAAAATTAGGTTTTGAAGTTGAAGAAGAGTTTTCTGCCGGACCTTATCATTATGGTCTAATCTTAACAAAATTATAAATTTAATTAATTTGAAATTAACGAATTTGAAAAAATATGACAAATTTTCTAACCATCAAATATTGGTTTTCTGTTAATCCCGGTTCTCTTGTCAGCCTTGGCTTTAATTTATTGTTAGCTTTAACTCTAGCTCTTTTTCTTTTAGGCATAATTACTATTATTTTAAAAAGAAAAAAAGGAATATACCGTGGTGTTTTTAATAGTTTTTATGATTTTTCAGTTGCTAATTTTATACTCGGCTTACTATTTTTATTCTTCCATTATGAAAATATTCCTTTCTTTACCGCTCGTTTTTGGCTAGCCCTTTGGTTTATTGGCATAGTTATATGGCTTTACTTTATCTTTAAAAAAATAAAAAAAATTCCAGAAAAAAGAAAAGAACTTGAAGCAGAAAAAGAAAAAAGAAAATATTTACCCTAATTATTAATCAATCAATAAAAATACCGCTCTTAGCGGTATTTTTTATTGTTTAATTTTAAATTTTTTTAAACGACCCCGTAAAATAATTAAGTTCTTAAAAAAACGCCAACTATCTTTTATAACATGAATATTACTTTTCTTAACAACATTTTCTCGCTCCTGCCATTTTACCGGAATTTCCTTTATTCTCATATTATATGACTTGGAAAACATTATAAGTTCAGTATCCAGAAACCAATTATTATCTTTCAAATGACAGGCAATTTTTTGATAAGCCTCTTTTGTGATTGCTTTAAAACCACACTGCAGATCACTTTGTTTATGATGAAGAAGCAAACGAGAAAAAAAGATATAAAATTGAGAAATAAGTCGACGTTGCCATAATCGCGTTATATCTGACTCCGGCAAAAAACGTGAACCTATCACCAAATCAGCTTCTTTATTAATAAGAGGTAAGAGTAATGGCTCTAAAAAATATGGCGGAACCGCCAAATCAATATCCATAAAAACCAAAATATCAGCTTCACTTTGTTGCCAACAAACTTTTATTGCCCGCGCCTTGCCACCCTTTTTAATATTAAAAATCTTTAATTTATGTGCTAAAACAGGGATTAAACTTTCTAAAATATTATAAGAAGCATCTAAACTGCCATTAACTACGCCTGATAAAATCCACTTTACTTCCAAATCTAAATTTGAAAGTTCACTATCTAAAAATTTAATTTTATCAGCAATTATTTTCTCTTCATCTTTAATTGGCAAACATATTTCAATAGTTTTCATAATCATTTTATAAAGCTCGTCGCTTATAAATTAACGCTGTCTCATCCTGATAAACTTGCTCCCACTCAGGAGCAATTTCTAAATAATCACGAAGATAATTTTTAGAATTTAATTGTTCTTTTCTAATTTGAAAAAATATTCTTTCCCATTTCTTCAATCTTAAAGGCTCCTCACTACTTTTGAGTAAAACTAAATCAATTCCATATTGATTCAATAAATATGCTTTATCCTCTTCCTTATTAAAAAAACGTCTATATTCTTCAATAAAGGTTTTGCCGTTATATTCCACTTGTGGCAACCTACCATCGATAAATATTTTTTTCTCTGGTAAGGTCCATATTAAAAATCCACCCCAATCATAGACATTTAATAACTTAGCTTGTTTATATTCATCATTTTCTTTAATAAAGTCTACCGCTGCGCAGGGATAACGATTACAAAAAGAAGAAAAAGGCTGCGTAATAAAGTTAATACTAAGTGCTTGATTTAAAATAACCAATAATAAGCACAATATAGTCAATGCCTTTAAAAACCCCCGGTAACTTTTTAGGCTTAACCCCGAAAAGAAATCACTGTAAAAAGAGATGAGGGGCAAAAAAGAGGCAACTACAAATAAAGGGAAATGTCGTCTTGATTTAAAACTAAGAATTAAAAATAAAAAAGTTAAAAAGAAGGGCCAAAGCTCAATCTTGTCTTTTCTTTTAAAGGCGCGATAAGTAACAAAAAGCAAAACAATTGTGCCTAAAGCTAAATAAATTAATTGATCATAATGCAAAGGAAACCTGTATTGTGGTAACCATTCTTGGATTAGTGATAAATAAGCTTGATTCTTATACCCTCCCAAAAAACTATACAATTTATAGGTATAAGGATTAATTAGAGTTGCTCCTAGCGATAAAAGAGTAAAATAAAAAAAATGTTTTATCTGATAAATAGGTAAAGCTTTATCTAATTTTAAAAAATATAGGTTATTTTTTTTAAAAAGCAGTATCCTTTCTCCTATTTTTATCCCTAACCAAGCAAAACAAATAAAAAGACCTAAGATAAAACTGGCGTGTAAATTTGCCCAAAACAGAAAGAGAAGCGGCAGAAAAAATAAATACTTTCTTTTTCCACTTCGACTATACAAATCAATTATAATAAGCAGTAATAATAAAAACAAAACCCCAAATTCCTGCATTCTAACTCCAAAATGAGGAAGGGAAGCAAAAATTCCTAAAAGCTGAAAAATAGCGACAAAAGGAAAAATTGTCTTTTTATTTAAACTTTTATAAATAAAAAGATTTAAGATTATAAAAGTAAATGTAATTAAGGCTGCAAAAAAAATTACTAAAAACTCATAACCCCAATTATCAAAAGCGAGATAAGCTAATAAATCTCCCAACCACTCATGATCCACCCAATTGCCAGTATAAGTATAATTATACAGATTAACAGTTGGTACTTGTCTATTTATCGCAATTTCTTGTCCAACCTTCAAATGCCATCCCAAATCAGGATCTAAATAGTTAAACCCAGTATTGACTAAAACTAAAAAAATAAGGCTATAAAATAGCACCCAAAAAATATTGACAAATTTTACTTTTTTCAATTTCTCCCACATAAAATCTAAGCCTCTTTTTTTATCTTAGCATAGCTTTTTTTATTTGTCTTGTTAAAAATAATATGCTAGAATTAAGAATATAAATAAAATATTATTACTTAAGAAAGGAGGTGAAAATATGAAAAAAATTTACAAACACTTATTGTCTATTGCTATCGTTGCTTTATTATTAACCCCTGTATTTGCTGTACAGGTATCAGCACAAGCTGATTTTGGTTTAAATCAAGTTAATAATGGTTTAGACAATGCTTTATCAAACCGTGATCCGAGAGAAATTGTTGGTAGCATCATCAACGTTGTTCTTGGCTTTTTAGGAGTAATTGCTGTGGGTATCATCTTAATGGGAGGTTTTCAATGGATGACAGCAGGTGGTAGCGAAGAAAAAGTATCTAAAGCTCAGCAAATATTAGGAGCCGGAGTTATTGGTTTAGTTATTATTTTAGCAGCTTGGGCAATTTCCACCTTCGTTATTAATGCTATTTATAATGCTACCAGTGGTGTCTAATGCTTATTTCTTTAATATAACGAGAAAAGATTACTACTGAAAATTATTTATATATTATAAATAATAATATGTGATTCTCAGTAAAATTGGGAATCACTGGTTTGGACGCAATTTTTTGTTTCCAGACCAGTGTAAATTATTTTTATGAAAATAAAAAAAACTATATTTCTAGTTATTCTAAGCATATTTCTTCTAAATGGTGCTTTTTTCGTTAATAGCTTACAAGCTCAAGAATATAATCCTTTAGAAGGCTTGGATGAAACTGCCGGCGCAGTAAAGGCTTTTAAGACACAAACTGGTGCAAACGCAAACTACGATAACTTTTTACAAACTAAAGCTGGTCAAATAATTGGTACAGTTCTATCTTTTGTTGGTGTCTTATTTTTGGTTCTGATGATTTATGCTGGTATTTTATGGATGACAGCTCAAGGAAATGAAACCCAAGTAGCTAAAGCTAAGAATTTGTTAATGAATGGTATTATTGGCCTAATCATTGTCTTTTCTGCCTATGCTATTACCTCATTTATCGGTAACGAAATACTAAATTAGTATGTCTAAATTTATTAGAAAAAAAGAACTTATAGCTTTAACTTTTTCTTTTATTTTTTTTGTTTTAACTCTAGCGCCTTTAAGTATCGTTGCCGCCCAAAGCTTTAATTTTAACAATGATAGCGGACTTAATATAACCAGTGAAGAAGCCGGATTTGCCACCGGTGAAAACGCGGAAACCGTGGATAGTATTATTGGCACCATTATTTACGCTATCTTAGGTTTAGTTGGGGTAATATTTTTTGGCTTAATTATTTTCAGTGGTGTTAAATGGATGACGTCAAATGGTAATGAAGAAACGATAAAAAAAGCCCAAGAAGGCCTTATTAATGCTATTATTGGTCTAGTTATTACTATTGCCGCCTACGCCATTTCTTATTTTCTTATTTCTTACTTTATTTAAAATATGACAAAGGTAATTACAAAAAAAGGGCTGATTCTATTATTTTTTATCATAACCTTTGTTTTTGCCAATCCCACAAGAGCAGATTTTTTAAATACTGAAAAAAGAAATGAATACGATGAAAATATAAATAAAATTGTTGACCAAACTGATATTAATACTACCAACAGTTTAGATGATATAATAAGCTCAATTATTAGAATGGTGATGACAGCCTTAGGTACAATTTTCTTAGTATTAATGTTTTTAGCGGGTAATAATTGGATGACGGCCCAAGGTAATAAAGAAAAGATTGAAGAAGCGCAAAAGAAAATTTTATCCTTAAGTATTGGTCTTGTTATAGTGTTAACTGCCTACGCTCTTAGTTCTTGGATTTCAAGAATACTAGCTAGTGTAATAGCTAATTAAAAATATGAAAAATAAATTTAAATTCTATCTTCTTATTGTTTTCAGTGCTTTTTTAATTTTACCTTTAACCAACGCCAGCTATGCTCAAGTAGAACAAAATGTAGAATTTCAAGATTTAAATTTTGAAGAAAGTGGAGAAATACAATCAAGTAATAGCAATCATCTTCTTAATCGCATGGAAAATATTGCTAAAAAAAGTGGCTATTCAACTGATGAAAATACTACCTCTATTCCAAGAATAGTTGGCCTTGTTATTAATGCTTTACTTAGTCTTACCGGTCTTATCTTTATTTTTTTAACAGTTATTGCTGGTTTTAGATGGATGACATCAGGTGGTAATCCAGAAACGGTAAAAAAAGCAACTGGATCTTTAACTTCCGCTGTAATTGGTTTAATTCTCACCCTCTCAGCTTGGACTATTTGGAACTTTATATTTGTTAATTTAATTTTATAAAACTATGAAGAAATCCTTCTTGCTCGCTCTTTTTTCTCTTCTCATTTTTCCTATTATCGCTGTCAGTCAAGCTTCAGGACAATTAATAAATAACCCCCAAGAATTAGAAAAAATGACTACAGAAACTGGTTTGGCAGCTAATTTAGGAAAAGTTGAAATTGGACAAATTGCTGCTCGTGGCATTCAAGTTATCTTGGGTTTTCTGGCAATAATTTTTTTAAGTTTAACCATAGTATCTGGTTTTAGATGGATGACAGCAGGTGGTAACGAAGAGACGATAAAAAAAGCACAAGGCACTATAACAAGTGCCATAATTGGTTTAGTTATTGTTTTAGCTGCCTACACCATTACCTACTTCGTATTCGCTAATTTACCCTTTGGCTCATCTCCGGCAGGAGGAATAACAACTAGTGGCTAATTATTTAATAAATTAAAAAGAAAAAAAGAGGGTCCTTGATGACTCTCTTTTATTTAGTCTAAGAAATTTCTAATAAATTTCTTTTAAAACAAAACCAAAACATGGTTCTGTTTCATAAAAATGTTGTTGTCCATCAATATTTAGATAACTAACATCTTTAAATCTTCTGCCTGAAATAATACATTCAACCTGGTATCTACCTGGTAAAATGTAGTGCCGTTCTTTTGTTCTGGGAGCAAGTGAAACGGCAAATCTTTGACTGCCGTCTAAAGATTTTAATATAAAAGTTACGTTAAGGCTATATTTATTATCAAATATCACCTTATAACCACTTTCGGCAACTCCCCCTTCAATAGATTGACTAATATTGGCTTCAATTTTTGATAGCACTAATTCCTCACGACGAATAACATTAGCACGAGATCGTCTGTTTTTATGATAGATTGATAATTCCTTCGGAACATCTTGCTCTATCCAGGATGTAATTAGCTTCAACCTCTCATTTTGATAATATTCAAGATTAAAACCAAGTAAATCAAGTTCAAAATTAGATTCTATATTTTCAATAGAATCAATTTTTGCTTGAATTCTGTCCACTTCTTCAGTATAGGATGACAAATTTTTATACCTCGCCAAGTCTTCTCTCAATTTTAAAATTTGATCATTCTTTTCCCGGTCCAACTCTTTCTTTAATTTAGCCTGTTTCTTTTCCAAACGAGAAATTTCAGACTCAATTAAATTCATCTTCTCTTTTTCATAGGCAGATTGTGCCATTGAATGGCTAGCGATGAAAACTAGCAACAAAAATACAATCAATTGTTTCATCTCTATATATTTTAAATGTTAAAGATCGATTTTTTATAGCTATAATATATCATAATTGAATAGATTTGTCAATATTAACAAAATCTTAAGTACTATTGACTTTTTTCAATAAAATGCTATAATAAACGGTTAAGAAAATCCCAAGCTTGATAATTATGATTATGCTAGGGATTTTTTATTTAAGAAAATTAATCTATATGAAACAAATGAAATTGTTGCGAGAAGAAATTATTCCTCTCAGTAGCAAGCAAAGCTTATTACTTTTTATTATTATTGCCTGTATTTTTCAATTCGTCCTATTTTTTACACCAACTCTGGCCAATCAAGCAGTGGCACAAAGCAATGATTTATCAGCAAATAACACAATTATTGATAATTCCTTAATAAGTAATGAATTATTAATCAAAAGTGAAACAATGGACGAATCAATAGAACGGAACTTTTTACCCACTCATGCTGAAAAAGAAATCAAGGTAATAAGTACCAGCTTTCATACTATGACCGCCTATAATTCTGACCCTCGCCAAACTGATAGTACTCCTTGTATAACCGCCAATGGTTTCAATGTCTGCGAACATGAAATAGAGGATACTATCGCCGCTAACTTCCTTCGTTTTGGCACTAAAGTTAGAATTCCTGAACTATTTGGCGATCGTGTATTTATAGTTCGAGACCGCATGAATCAACGTTATTCTGATCGAGTTGATATTTGGATGAAAGACTATCAAGCTGCAAAAAAATTTGGCGTCAAAATAGCAAAAATAGAAGTTATTGAATAATTAGAAAAAATAACTTAATAAACTCTTTATTTTTTTCATCTTTTTCTCAGTATTATAAACTGCTATTGTTGTTTCAACTGCACTATCAGGAGTTAAAGACATACTATTTATCCCATTCTCAACTAAAAATGATGCTATTTCAGGAAAATCACTAGGTCCCTGCCCACAAATACCTACCTTTTTCTTATTTTTTTTAGCTATAACAATAATTTTTTTGATTAATTCTTTAACAGCTTCATTTCTTTCATCAGATAATCCTAAAATCTCTAAAGATCCTCCCGAATCCCGATCTATCCCTAAAGCCAACTGCGTTAAATCATTAGAGCCAATGGAGAAACCATCAAAAATTTTACAAAACTGTTCTGCTAAAATGATATTAGCCGGAATTTCAGCCATAACATATATCTCTAAACCTTTGTCCCCCCGCTTAAGTCCATTTTCAGCCATAATTTGCAAAACCATCTCACCCTCTTCTATGGTACGGCAAAAAGGAACCATTAATTTTAAATTGTCCAACTTCATCTTCTCTCTCACTATTTTTATTGCCTGACACTCCATTTTAAAAGCTGGTAAAAATTGTTTTGAATAATAACGACTCGCTCCCCGATAACCAATCATAGGATTAGCCTCTATTGGCTCAAATTCAGCACCCCCAATTAAATTGGCATACTCATTACTTTTAAAATCACTTAAACGAAAAATAACTTCTTTAGGATAAAAAGCGGCAGCAATAATTCCCATGCCTTGGGCTAAACGGTCAACAAAATATTGTTTTTTATTAGTATAGCCTTGAGTAAGATAATCTATTTTTTGCTTCGCCTTCTTATTTGTTAATTTATTATAATTAACCAAAGCAAGCGGGTGAATTTTTATATAATTATTAATAATAAACTCCAAACGAGCTAAACCAACACCATCATTAGGAATAAAGGAATTTAAAAATGCTTTATCCGGTTCAGCAATATTTAACATTATCTTAGTTTTTGGCCTTTTTAAATTTAAAATATCTGTTTTATTTATCACAAATGGCAACTCTTTATCATATACATAACCGACTTCACCCTGAGAACAATCAACAGTTATTTTTTTGTTACTTTTAATCTTTTTAGAAGCATTTTTAGTACCAACCACGCAAGGAATACCAAGTTCACGCGACACTATAGCGGCATGACAAGTCCTCCCGCCTTTATCGGTAACAATGGCAGAAGCGATTTTCATAATAGGTTCCCAATCAGGATCAGTCATATCAGTAATTAAAACTTGGCCGGGTTTAAACTTATTAATATCTTTTACTTCCATTATTCTATTAGTTACTCCAACACCAATTTTATTACCGACACTTTGGCCAGAACAAATAATTTTAGATTTCTCTTTTAAACTATATCGTTCTATGACATTAGGGTTAATTTGACTCTGCACGGTTTCCGGACGAGCTTGAGTAATATAGAGTTTTTTATCCTTACCATCAAGTGCCCACTCAATATCCATTGGTCGTTTATAATGTTTTTCTATAATTACCCCCCATTGTGCCAACTGAATAGCCTCCTTATCGGAAATAGAATATTTACTCTTATCCGTTTCACTAACTGCTATATTTTTTACCGGCTTTTTACCCTTAGTATCATAAATCATTTTAATAGCCTTCTGTCCTATATTCTTAGATATAATCGTTCCTGTTGGCTTAAAATAATAGAATTCATCAGGATTTACTTTTCCTTGAACAATGTTTTCTCCTAATCCGTAAATAGAATTAATAAGTACGACATCTTTAAAACCTGATTCTGTATCAATTGTAAACATTACCCCCGATGAACCCAAGTCAGCTCTAACCATTTTTTGAACACCAACTGATAAGGCAATAGAAAAATGATTAAACTTTTTATCAACTCGATAAGAAATCGCTCGATTGGTGAAAAGGGAAGCAATGCAACCCTTTACCGCTTGTAATAAATTATTTTCTCCATAGACATTTAAAAAAGTTTCTTGTTGCCCCGCAAAAGAAGCATCGGGCAAATCTTCAGCAGTAGCACTTGAGCGAACCGCCACATCCAATCTCTTAGTTTTATAAAAAGTTGATAATTCTTTATAAGCTTGTTTAATTTCCGAACTAAAATCCTCTGGAAAAGGTGCGTTTAAAATTAATTCTCTTACCTCCTTGCCACGTTTCATTAAATCTTTAACATTATGGGTATCAAGATCTTTTAAAATTTTTCTAATTTTTGGCTTTAAGTTGGCAGAATCTAAAAAATAACGATACGCTTCTGAAGTAGTAGCGAAACCATTAGGTACTCTCAAACCTTGACTAGATAAAGATCGATACATTTCTCCCAAAGAAGCATTTTTCCCACCCACATAAGGAACATCTTTAATAGTTATCTCCTCAAAAAATTTAATGAATTTATATTTTCCCATAGATAAAATTAATTATTTTATTATTTTTAAATTATAACACAAACTTTACTTTCTTAAAAATATAATTTAATATATAAAACAAGCGGACGTGGCGAAACTGGTAGACGCACTTGGCTTAGGACCAAGCGGGGCAACCCTTGAGAGTTCGAGTCTCTCCGTCCGCACAAAAAAACACTAAAAAAAGTGTTTTTTCTTTTGCTTTAATTATCGTTAATTGCTAAAATTTAAATATGATTAATTTTCTTCACAATTTTTTTCCACAACCAATAATTATAAATTTTGGCCCTTTTGCTCTACACTGGTATGGCCTTTTTATTAGTCTAGGAATTCTTGCTGCCCTTCTAATTACCATTCACTTAGGAAAAAAATATTTTCATTTAAATTCAGAAAAAATTATTGATTTAAGTTTTTATTTAATTATTTTTGGTTTAATTGGTGCTCGTTTATATGACGTGTTATTATTTTTCCCCTATTATCTTGATAACCCTCTACAAATTTTAAAAATTTGGCAAGGAGGCTTGGCTATTCATGGTGCAATTATTGCCGGACTAATTGTCGTTTATTTTTTTGCAAAAAAAGCCAATCTATCATTTTTTAAAATTACCGCCTTACTTGTACCAGGATTAGCTTTAGGACAAGCAATCGGACGTTTTGGTAATTATTTTAATCAAGAACTGTTTGGGCTTCCGACAAATCTTCCCTGGGGAATTCCAATTGAAATTATTAATCGTCCTCTTGGCTATTTAAATTACACCTATTTTCAACCAACTTTTTTATACGAAAGCATTGGATCATTTTTAATTTTTATTGGATTAATTATAATGATTAAAAAAATTCATAAAAATAAAAAAAGTGATTTAACTCTCAAGCGTGGTTATGTTGTAGTGACTGTCACTTATATGATATTATATTCTATATTACGTTTCTTTTTAGAATTTATTCGTCTTGATGATACTTTAATCTTTCTTAATCTACGATGGCCACAAATAATCAGTTTATTTTTTATTTTTGTGGCTATTTTTACTTTAATTTTTTACTTTCATGTCAGCAAAAAAAACCAATAAAATGAGGAGAACTACTTTGTATTTTCTAGGGTTTGTAATTGCCTCCTCAGTTGCCCTTATATCATATATACAATCAAGTTTTTTAGGAAAATATATCAGTCTTAGTTGGGTAAGTTTATTTTTTGTTTTTAGCAACCTTATTACTATAATCGCCATTGCAAGCTTTCCTAATCTAATTTATAAATTAGGTAATTATTTTACTAGCAAAAACATCCTTATCTTACTTGGCGCTAGTTTATTGTCACTGGCAGCTACCAGCGGACCAGTTTCAGCCACTATCAGCTTAATGTTTTTTATCGTTACCTCTAATTTAATTTGGATTAATATTGATATTTTTCTAGAAGAAGTTTCAGATGATAAAAATACCGGAAAAATAAGAACGATCTATTTAACCTGCTATAATCTGGGTTGGATCATAGGCCCAATAATCTCAGCTAACTTAATTGAAAAAGGTGGTTATCCTTTATCATTTTTATTAGCATCATTATTATTAATACCTGTATTTTTAGTAATTATAAAACAAAAAAATAATTTAAAAGATAAAACAAAAAAAACTAAGGAAAAAATTGGAGTTAGTTTTTTAAAAATTTGGAAAAATAAAAATTTAAAAGGGGTTTTTATTGCGGCGATTGCTTTAAACATCTTTTTTAGTGGTGCCGTTTTATATATCCCTTTATATCTTAATCAAACTTTAGGTATGGACTGGTCACAATTAGGTTGGATTTTCTCTTTTATGCTTTTACCTTTTATTATTTTTGAAATTCCAATTGGTTTAATGGCTGATAAATATTTAGGCGAAAAAGAAATAATGCTTTTAGGTTTACTAATTATTTTCGCTTCTTCTTTATTGTTTTTTTATATTAAAACTCCGGCTGTTATTTTATGGGCAATTACCTTATTCTTTAGTCGTATTGGTGCCGCAATGGTAGAAGCAACACGTGACTCATATTTCTTCAAAAATATAAATGCCAAAGACTTGGGTCTTATTAATATATTTCGAATGACCAATCCCTTGGGTTTTGTAATTGGCACTGCCTTTGCCGCTTTAACCCTTTTATTTTTACCAATTAATTATGTCTTCTTAGTTCTAGCTTTAATTATTATTCCCGCCTTTTTCTCAATTTATTTTATAAAAGATACTAAATAATAAAAATTGACTTTCCCAATATTTTCTTATAATATTAAAAATAGTTTTCCTTAAAGCGGGTATCGTATAGTGGCTCATTATGTCAGCCTTCCAAGCTGAAGAGACGGGTTCGATTCCCGTTACCCGCTCATAAATAAAAACAATCTCTTTAAAGATTGTTTTTATTTTTAATCTGGTTTCAAAAAGAAAGAAAGAAGTATAATAAGAAAAACAAAGTGAAGAAAAAAATCGGTTGGCGTTATATTAAAAATAAACAATTCTCCAATATTATCCAATAAATACCGCCAATTTACTCGCCAAGCATTAATAAGCGCAAGAAATAAAAAAAGAACAAAAACTAAAGCTACTTTTCGCCAATACTTTCCTTTAAATAATAAGTACCCTCCTCCTATAATTTCAAAAAAAATTAAAAACCAACTTAAAAATGTAGGTAAATATAAATTATTTAATTCTAACATAGCTGCCTCAGGATTAAATATTCTATAAGTACCGGCACTTATAAATACAAGGGCAATACATAAACGTAATAAATTTTCTGGATTTTTTTTAAAATTTACCAAAATCATATTTGATAATATCTTTTTTAATCGTTTGGTGCGTTAATGTATAAAAACCCATATGTAGCCACTTTAAACCAGAAACTATAAAACCCTCTTTTTCAATCCGACGAGCAGAATAAAGTAAACGTACCCCCTTAATCATTCTAAACTTTCCTACTTTTGATAAACGATAACAATAATCATAATCTTCAGCCAAACGCACCTCAGGATCAAAACCAGAAATTATATCATGGCTATTTTTAAACGACATAAGACCGGCACCGACAGCAACAGGATAATTACCCCACTGTTTACAGAAACAAATAAAATTAGATATCCCCGAATAGAAATTATAATAAAAACGATTAGGATTAAATTTTATATAAAAACCTGCGCCCGTTAAATTACGCTTTTTAAATTCCCCCATCGCTTTAATTAAGAAATTTTCTGGCAATTGAGAATCTGCATCTAAAAATAATAAAATATCACCTTTAGCTACACGTGCGCCTGCGTTACGTTGATATGATGGATGTTTAATTTTATTACTTAAAATAAAAATCACCCCCGCTTCTTTAGCCACAAATTCCGTTTTATCAGTTGAACCAGCATCAGAAACTATTATTTCATAATCCGAAAAACTTTGTCTTCTTATTGACTCTAGTAAACGCGGTAAATATTTCTCTTCATTTAAAGTTGGAATAATAATAGACAACATTTAAAATAATGTTTTAGCTAATTCCCAATATTCGGGATTACCATTTTTATATTTATAATACCACCATTCAACCCCCCATAAATAGGCTTTTTTAAACTTAGTGTTAATAGCAAATTGCAAATTAGCCTTAAACTGATCAATATTAAATGATTTATTAGCTTCTTCATCAGAAAGATAAATAATGCTTCCTTTTGGAACCCATGGCTCTGCTTGTAGTTCAATAATTATTCTATTTTCAGGTTTAATATTAGCTAAATATGCCTTAAAACGATAAAACCAAGCAGGGATAGGATAACGCACATAACCGGTCCAACTACCCCAAACAACTCGATACATGGTACTCCCAAAAATATCAGCCAACTTCGCTTCCTTACGCCATAAACTCAATTCTCCGGTAGCAGAAATAATAATTGGCCGATTATCAAGCGCTCTTACTGTTTCTAACTCTTTCTCAAAAAACCATTCATCACTTTGGGGACAAACACCAAATTCATTAAAAAAAGGCTCATTTTCCAACTGCCAAGCAACAATAGAATCATAATCTTTATAATGACTAACTGTTGCAATTAACATTCTAACAACTTTTGCTTTTGTGGATTCTAAGGTTTCCTTATTGGTCCAGTCAGGAGCATGGCACTCTGGCCAGCGTGGTAAACGCCAACCAATATTAACTACAAAATTAACGCCTCTCTTTTCACCTTCCTGTATCATATAATCATACTGAGAAAAATCAAAAACACCAGGCTCAGTTTCAATTTCATCCCAATAAATTGGCAAACGAATTTCCTTTACCTTCAAATCATCAAGTATAGCCAAATAAGTTTCTTGCCAATCAAGGCCAATTTCTTCACAGAATTTAGTAGAGAAGGTAACACCAAAAAAATCAGGATCATGTTTCAAATCTTGTTTTAGGGGATAATTTTTAGCAATTTTTAAAAAATAAAAAATAACTATAATTATTAATAAAATAAAAAATAACCACAACCATTTTTTATTACGTCCTAACCACGTTTTCTGATGATGAAATAATTTTTTTATCCTTTTAAAAAACATAATGATTTAACTATGAGAGAGCAATAAAATATAATCCCACACCAATTAACAAAACCGCTCCAGTTTTTTGTAAAATAATAGGCCAAGAAAAAGTCTCTTTTAATAATTTAGGATAAAAAACCGCTAAAATAGAACTAATTATTAATAAAAAAGCATACTGAAAGCCTTGTAAAGCATTAATAATGGCAACTGATCCTAAAGAAATAGCGTAATTCTGCAACAAAAAACCACCTGAACCTAAAGCTTGATTAAATACTACTAAACCTTGATTTTTAGTTGGGGTCTTTTTCTTAAACAAATCATAAATATCAGCTCTATTTTTTTTATTAAAAAGAAAGAAAGAGACAAAGATAGCTGCGCCCAAACGAGTCCATAAAAAAGTACTAACAAATGGCTGATTACTATAAGCATATTTTGTTGCTATAAAATAAAGAGAATAAAAAAAGGCAGAAGCTAAAGCAACGTCTAACCCCGCTTTTAAATTTTCTTTTTTCAAACCAAGCCAATGAAGAAATCGCCATAAAAAATTTCTTGATTGAGGTAAAAAAGCAATTAGCAAAACCCCTAATAACATAAACCCCATCCCAAACCACTGATTTACACTAAATTTCTCTTGAAATAATATAATGGAAAATAAAATAGAAAAAAGCGGGGTAAGGCCACCAATAAAAACTAAAACTCGAGAAGCATCGCCCCGTTTTAAAGATTCATAAAGCGACCACAGAGCAAGAGCAAATAAAAACCCAGAAAATATATTAAATGAAAACCAAAAAAATCCAGGCCAATTCAAAAACCAGGGAGCTGCAACAAAAACCAGTAACCCCATAATACCATTAATAAAGGCGTAAGCTTTACTACTTTTTAAAACATTATCAACTAAAAATTTGTCTAAAAGATTAGCGATGGCTAATAATAAATAAGCTGTTAGAGCAACTGTTAACCAATTCATATTTATTTTTTTATCTCCTTCTCAATATTATATGTTCCTTGATTCTCTGCATTTAAAAATCCATCCATAGCTGCTCGTGCTAAACGCCCTGATTTTAACATATCAAATAACCACTCATCTACATGACGGACATCTTTACTATCAATACCGGCCCCAATTGCAATTAACCAGGCACGATTAAAATCCTCTTGTGATCCAACTGTCTCTGACATAATAATTGGTAATCCCAAACCACTATAGAAAGATAATTCTGATGGCTTGGTCCACAATATATCTGTTTGACGTAAAGTTTTATTAAACAATTTAAAATATTCAATCTTATCTTTATGAAAAATTATATTTACATCTTTCCCTAATTTTAAATTATTGTCCTTTACCACCATTTCAAAATAATCTTTCACTTCCGGTCTAATACCAGCAACTAAATTAACCACAAATTCATTTTTAACTATAAAAGGAGCTAATTCTTTTACAATTTCACCACCAATTTCTTTTTGGGCCCCTGCACCACCAACCGCAAAAGTAATACTTATCGCTTTCTTTTTTCTGTTCTCCAGTGTATCGGGAATTATTTTCTTTAATAATGCTTTTTCTTTTTCTCGATAAACATAATCCACATCAAGATTAGCAATCCGAACCGCTAAATCTTTTTTCAAAATTTCTTTCTTCTCCCCTATATTTTCAGTTGGCAAAGGAAAACCGGTAATAATTATATTGTCTTCTTTAACACCATACATAATTAATCTCGCTTTAACCTGACTATTTGGCACAAAAAATTTTACACGACTTCTTTTAGCGTTAAGTGGCGCCCAAGCACGAGAAATATCAGCATCACAAACAACAGCATAAATATCACCACGATAATTATGCTCTTCTGCCATATACATACCAACAAAAAAAGTAGTTACTAACGGTAACCTTGAATCTCCTAATTTTTCCATTAAATCTTTCCCTAAACCTTTTTTTATTAGCTTATAAAAATATTTTTGTTGTAAGGTTGGTTTTGATAAATCACGAAAAGGATAAAATGGTTTTATTCGTTGCAAATAATTCATCGTTGCAAAAACCCCCTTACCGATTACCGGTACCTTTTTAAAACGAGAAATATTTTCATAAGATTTTAGATTACCAAGCCAAATATCTTTTTCCCACTCAGGAATTCCTTTATAATCATTAACTGTAATCATTTCACCGCCACTTAAACCTAAAAGAGGATAAGCTGCCCTTTGGTGCCCATAACCCATATCAGCCGCTACCAAATTAATTAATTTTTCCTTAGCCATAAAATTTAAATTATATTTTTATAATTCTATTATAGCAATAATATTCTTATTTTCCTACAAAAAAACAACTAACAAGCTTTGTCATTATAAACTAATTCTTTATTTTTCTTTCATTTGAATGAATTGATAGGCGCTTAGAGCGGCAATTGTTGCTTGCCCCATAGCAATTGTTATTTGCTTAAATTCACAAGAAACAACATCTCCCGCCGCAAAAATACCAGGCGTTTTGGTTTCCATATTAGGTTTTGCAATAATCTGAGCTCTTTCATCTCTTTCTACAAAATCAGCTAACAAATCTGTACTAGCAATACGACCTATTTCAATAAACACGCCATCAACAGCTATTTCTTTTTCTTGATTTTTAACCTTATCAAAAATAATTATTTTTTCCACCTTATCTTGACCCACAATTTGCTTGACTTCAGTATTTTTATAAATAAAAATATTTTTCCTCTCCATCACTTCACTTACCAAAATATCAAAAGCCCGAAAAGACTCACCACGATGAACCAGATATACTTCACTGGCGATTTTAGACATATATTCAGCCGCATCAAGAGCTGAATTGCCACCACCAATAATAGCCACTTTTTTATCTTTATAAAAAGGGCCATCACAATTAGCACAATAGGATATACCACGACCTGATAATTCAACTTCACCGGGAACAGCTAAACGACGAGGCGCCAAACCCATAGTAACTATAATAGTTTTTGCACTATATTTTTCCCGGGTTGTAAAAACACGAAATGATCCGTCATCAGCATCTCTTTCTATTTTTTTTATTTCATCATCTTTAAATTCAACACCAAATTTTTGTGCTTGATTTTTTATACGATTAATTAATTCCAAGCCTTGTATACTTTCAAAACCTGGATAATTTTCAATTTTATTCGTCCATATTAACTGACCACCTAATTCTTTCCCAATTATTAAAGTCTTCATCTCCCGTCTAACGGCATAAATGCCGGCCGTCATACCGGCTGGACCAGAACCAATGATTATAACATCATACATAAAATTATAAATTTTTAAAAAGATTTTTTAGCTTTAACTTTTTAATTATACAATAATAATAAGCTCTATTCAAGTTATTTTTTTAATTTATTTTTTATTTTTCTAATTTATTAATAAAAAAATAATTATACTAATACTAGCGAAAAAATAAAAATTATTAACATTTTTTTCACATTAAAATATTTTGCTAATATTTAATAAATTAATAAAGAAAAGTCCAGAATAATGTAGACTAAAAGTAACAAAATATGAATTAAAAATTATTTAAATTAATCATAAAGAATATATAAAATTTATTTTATTGTCTAAAACATCAAAACAACTTATTAATATTTATTTTTCTTTTAATTTTATTAAGTGGTATGTAATAATTTTTAAAATAAAAATAATTATTATTAAAATGTTCCTTGAGGAACATTTTTTTAATCATGTAAAATAAAATTAATACTAATTATATAAATATAAATATTAAAAACAAAAAAGAAAGAAAAATATAAATTAAGAAAGAAAAACCGTCTCTATTATTAATATCAAAGAATAAATTTATCAATAAGTGATCAATATTAATAATTGTTGTCCCTAACATTGATAACTAAGCTTGTTTCTATTTTTTAAAAAAATACCCATGCAAAAATGCTTGGGAATGATAAATAAAAACCAAAGTTTATTAAAAATTTTAAATTAAAAAAATAATTAAATATTTATATTTTATTCAGTGGACCATAAGGGACTTGAACCCTTGACCTCTTCCATGCCATGGAAGCGCTCTAGCCAACTGAGCTAATGGCCCAAAATGTTCCTTAAGGAACAATATATCTCTAAAATTATATCGAAATTTAAACTATTGTCAAGATAAACAT
>JARRBY010000024.1 GCA_029982795.1 Patescibacteria group bacterium | reverse complement strand
GAAGAAAATATTTTTGTTCCTTTGGGCGGGAAGACAGGTTATACAGAAAAAGCCGGTTATTGTTTTGCTGGTATTTTTGCTGGACCGGAGGGAGATATTTTAGCTACTGCGGTTTTAAATAGTACGGGGAAAAATGGTCGTTTTCAAGAGAGTAAGGAGATAATACGCTGGACTTTAGATAATTATTTTAAAAATAATAAATGATTGGCAAATTTATTAACAATTTTTATCGGCAATTAAAATATCGTTTAGCCCGTCAGTTTCCTCGTTTATTTCCCATTATTGTTGCCAGAAAAGCAATTGTTAAATATTTTATCGCCGGTGTGAGTGCCACTTTGGTAAATTTGTTGTTTTTGGCTTTTTTCCATGGTTTTTTGAAAATTGATCTATTAGTAGCAACCAGTTTAGCTTTTTCCGTTTCCTTTATCGTTAGTTTTTCGCTACAAAAATTTTGGACTTTTCGTAACTACTATTACAAGAAAATTCCCGTGCAATTAGGTTTATATATTATAAACGCACTTGTCGGTTTAAATATTAATGGTTTGCTTATGTATTTATTGGTTAATAAGTGGGGAGTTTGGTATTTATTAGCACAATTTATTGTCAGTCTTGTTATTGGTTTGTATAATTTCTTTGTTTATAACTTTGTGATTTTTAAAAAAAGTTAGTTTATGAAAATATTTGTCTACAAAAATCAATTGCAAGATAACCCGGAAATATTTTTACGTCGTGCAGGTTATACCTTTATTCCCGAGCGAGAAGATGGGGAACGTTCTTTCACTCGTCGTCTTTCCCGCGACTTTTATCCCCGTTTTCATGTATACTATAAGGAGGGGTATGATAAAGAGGGTAAAGAAATGATTTTGTTTAATTTACACCTTGATCAAAAGCGACCGGGTTATGCGGGACAAAAACGGCATAATGCCGAGTATGAGGGAGAGCTAGTGGCGGCGGAGGCGCAAAGGATAAAAAGTTTTTTGTTACCAGATTTTTTTCAACAATAATATGTCAGAGATTGATGATATAAAAGCTAAATTAAATATTATTGACTTGATACGGGAATATATTCCGGTTAAGGCGGTGGGGGCTAATTTTCAAGCACTCTGTCCTTTTCATAACGAAAAGACCCCGTCTTTTGTCATATCACCAGATAAACAAATTTGGCATTGTTTTGGTTGTGGTCGGGGTGGTGATATCTTTTCTTTTATTATGGAAAAAGAAGGTTTGGATTTTTCTGAAGCGCTACGACTATTAGCGACCAAGGCTGGGGTGGAATTAAAGCAATACAGCAAACAGGATAAATCAAAACTTAATCGTTTGCTTGATATTATGATGTTAGCGGGTAAGTATTATGCTCATGTTTTAGGTAGCCAAACTGGAAAATCAGCCTATGATTATTTGTTAAAACGAGGATTAAAGGCAGAAACTATTTCTGATTGGAGCTTGGGTTATGCACCGGATACGGGGGATAGTTTATATAATTTTTTGCGACAAAGACCACAGACGGGACCAAAATATACAGCGGCGGAAATGGAGGCAGCCGGTTTGATACTAAAGAGTAATAGGATGGGAAGTCAGAATCCCTATTTTGATCGTTTTCGTGGTCGGATTATGTTTCCTATTTGGGATTTGAATAATAATTTAGTGGCCTTTACCGCTCGGATTAGTCCGGAAAAAGAAAATATAGAAAAAACCGCTAAATATATTAATAGTCCGCAAACGGAGATTTATAACAAGAGTCGTATTTTATTCGGTTTAAATAAGGCGAAGAACGCTATTCGTGAAGAGAATTTAGTGGTGGTAGTTGAGGGGCAAATGGATGCTATTTCTTGCTATAATCACGGGATTTATAATGTTGTCGCTTCTTCGGGAACCGCTTTAACTAGTGCTCAGGTGGCGCTTTTAAAGCGCTTTACCAAAAATATTGCTCTTGCTTTTGATATGGATACGGCAGGGCAACAAGCGGCAGACAGAGGGATCAGGGAAGTTTTGGCACAGGAGATGAATGTCAAAATTATAACCTTAGCCTCAGGCAAGGATCCCGATGAAAGTTTGCGCCAAAATTCGGCTGAATTTAAAGAAGCAATTAAAGCCGCTCAACCGATGCTTGATTATTACTTTACCAAAGTCTCAACCGGTTTGAATTTAGCGGAATTGGAGAATAAGGTTTTGGTGCGCAATAAAATGTTTGCGATGATAAGGCTTGTTCCTAATAAAGTAGAACAGGGTTATTGGTTAAAAAAAATAAGTGAAGAATTAGATTTTTCAGAATCTGATATGAGAGAGGAATTTGTTAAGTTTATCTCTTCTTCTCATTATAACAGTTATGATAATAAAGAGGAGGAAACAAAAAAAACAGTTAAAGCGGCGCCGATTTTATCACGCGAGGAAATGTTGTCGGAATTAATTTTGGCGTTGGTTATTAAATTTCCTCAATTTATCCCTTATTTATTTGATAACTTAGATGTTGATCGCTTATATGGTGAGAGAAATATCACATTTTACAAGACTTTAATTATCTATTATAATAAGGCTGCTTCATTTAGCTATGAAGATATGAAAGTTTATCTGAAAAATGAGGAAGAGTTACTAAAATTATTGGATAGATTACTTTTGTTGGGAGAGAAAGAGTATTATAATTACAATGTAAATGAAGCTAGAGAAGAGTTGATAAAAATTAGTCAAGAGTTAAAAAGATACTATTTTCAAAAAAAGATTAAAGGCATAGAAAAGGATATCGCAAATTTAGAAAAACAAGCTGATTTTGAGAAGGAAAAAATGGAGGAATTAATGGCCGGTTTAAAAAATGCCACTGAAGAGTTAAAAAAACTAATGTAAAATATATGGCCAAAAAGCCAATTAAAAAACCAGTTAAGCCGACTAAAGCGAAGCTTAAAGCCGTCCCTAAAAAAGTAATAAAGACAGCTAAACAGCTAAGCCTAAGGCTACTGTAGCAAAAAAAACAACTAAAAAGACAAAGTTGCCCTCAAAGATAAAGAAAGGGAAGGAAAAGAAGGTAACGGCTAAAAAATTAGTTTCTAAAAAAAGTAAAAAAGAAGAAAAAAAAATTAAGGAAGTTGTGCCGGAAGTGGTAAAACCTAGCGAGGAGAAATTGCAAAAATTAATTGCAAAGGGGCGTTTGCGTGGCTTTGTTACCGAAACCGAACTGCTCTATCTTTTTCCTGAAGTTGAAGAGTATATTTATGAGTATGATGTTTTTCTTGGTGAATTACAAAAAAATGGTATTAGAATTGTGGAAGATTCTGGTCGATTATTAGGTTCAAGAGAAGGGAAGGATAAAGTGGAAGAGGCAAAAAAAGCAGCTTTGCAAGTTGATTTATCTAAATTAAGTGCTGATTCAATTCAGATGTATTTAAAAGAAATTGGTAAAGTGCCACTTCTTTCTAGTGAAGAGGAAACAGAATTAGCCAAGCGGAAAGAAAAAGGAGACAGAGAAGCGGAAAAGAAAATAATTGAAGCTAACTTGCGTCTTGTTGTTTCAATTGCGAAGAAATTTGCTGGCGCTAAGGGGATGAGTTTACTTGATTTAATCCAAGAAGGTAATATTGGTCTTTTTCGTGCGGTGGAAAAATTTGAATATCGTAAAGGTTTCAAGTTCTCTACTTATGCAACCTGGTGGATAAGGCAGGCCATAACCAGAGCGCTTGCGGATCAATCAAGAACAATTAGAATTCCCGTACATATGGTGGAGACAATTAATAAGTTTCAGCAAATACAACGTAACTTGATTCAAGAGTTGGGTCGAGAACCACTGGCTGAAGAGATTGCTTCTGAGATGGGTGAGGAGTTAGATAAGGTTAGATATATTATGAAAATATCACAGGACACTATATCACTGGAGACAACTATTGGTGATGATGAAGAGGATTCAACCCTAGAAGATTTTATTGAAGATGTAAAGAATGTTACCCCTGATAGAGCAGCTGCTTTGCAGCTTTTGCATGACTATGTAAAAAATATAGTATCTCAACTTTCTCCCCGGGAACAAAAAATATTAGAGATGCGGTTTGGTCTTTTAGATGGTGTGGCACACACTTTGGAAGAAGTAGGACAAGAGTTTGAAGTGACAAGAGAACGTATTCGTCAAATTGAAGCTAAAGCTTTAGAGAAAATTAGGAAATTAGAAGGTTTGGAGAAGTTAAGGGATTATTAATAGGGGGAAACAAATAAAAGCGACTTTAAATTGGGTCGCTTTTTATTTTAGGTTGACATAAAATGTTAATTTGCTATATTATATAGGTAAATATTTCAAATGTTTGAAGTATTTTGTTTTTTGAAGAAAATTAAATATTCCCGGGTAGCGCAGCGGTAGCGCAGTTGGCTGTGAACACTCTTTTTATTTGTTGTTATTATGACAAAAAAAGAAAGTACATTGATTGCACCGATTGTTATCAAAAGGTGCACGAAGGTAGTACGCAGCCTCCTTGAGTAATTAAGGAGTGCAAAACGAGGTGAATTGCTGGAAGCCTAAATCTATCAAGACATGGTAATCAGCAGCCAAGCTTAGTTGAAGGTTCAGAGACTATCCTGAAAAGGAGTAGGGTTATATGTTTGTTATAACTCGAAGCGCCTCGCATCCATTAAAAAATGGATGATGATATAGTCCACCCCATTAGGAAACTTTTGGATAAGTGTAACCAATTGGTCGTGGGTTCGAATCCCACCCCGGGAGCAGATAAACGGAAGTAGACATAATGTCTATTTTTGTTTTAACATTAAGCAATATTTAATGTTCCAAAGTAGTTTAAAAATTAGGCTATATTTTTACATTTTTAGCAAACGCCTTGATTTTATTGGTTAAAAAAAGT
The DNA here is from genome assembly GCA_029982795.1 of Patescibacteria group bacterium. Lineage (GTDB taxonomy): Bacteria > Patescibacteriota > Patescibacteriia > Patescibacteriales > UBA12465 > UBA12465. The sequence continues at coordinate 6,861 of JARRBY010000024.1, read as the reverse complement.
TAGAATTCATTTGTCTATTTTTAAAATGTATCAGCATTATTAAAATTTTTAGGTGTTTGCTTATATTCTAATAAACTGTACATAAACTTGACAGAAAAATATTTTTTAAGTATTCTAAAATTAGAATAAAATATTAGTATTATTAAAAAATAGGAGGAATAAACATGTCGTACGGAATTGGTATTTTGAAACCGGATTGCTTAAAGCGCAAACTGGAAACCGAGGTGTATGATATGATTATCGCCTCTGGTTTAAAAATTGTATTTAAGAAAAGAGTGCAGTTAAGTTTCGAAAAAGTAGAAGAGCTATATAGGGATTGGGTAAGTAAAGATTTTTATCCTGGTCTACTAGAATATATGCTCTCTGCAGAAGTAGAAATATTTATTGTTGAAGGAGATAATGCTATTTCTGAGTTGCAATCAATTGTAGGTGGACGTGACAGTTTGTTGAGCCCAGATCTTACAATTAGAGGTAAATTTGCTACGTCTTTAAGGGAAAATATTATTCATTCAACAAGTAACCAAGAAACTTTTGTCAGAGAAACTGAACTGCTTCTAGAAGTCGAAGCTAATCAGTGGATTTATTAACTGGATAGCACTAAGTGTTGTCCAGTTTTTTAAAAAAAATGAATAATAAAATAATTTTAATTAGCGCTAATAATCGAGGCAATTATGTTCAGGGAACTTTTTCTCGAGAAAATTTAGGATTGGGTTATTTAGCCTCTTATTTACGGCAAGCTGGTTTTGAGTTAATGGTTATTGATGCTCGCTTGGAAAACAGTAGTCCTGAAGTTGTTGCTTTAAAAGTATCTAAATTCAATCCATTTTTAATTGGCTTTTCTGTTATCGCCAAAGATGGTGTCGATTGGTGTGAGAAAACCTGTCAAGCTTTAAAAGAAAAAATAAAAAATATTCCACCGGTTTGTATTGGTAGTTATTTCCCAACCCTACAAACTAATAGAGCTTTAGAATCAATGCCTTCAGCTGATTTTGTTATTATGGGGGAGGGGGAAGTTACTTTTAAGAAATTGGCCGAATTTTTATCATCTGGAAAAAAATGGAATAATCTTCTTGGACTAGCTTATCGCTCTGAATCTGGTATTATTATAAATAAGAGACGGCAGTTAATTAAAAATTTGAATAAATTACCGTTTCCAGATCATTACGCTCCGGAGCATGGATTAAAAGAATTTGCCATTGAAGGATCTAGAGGATGTTATTGTGCTTGTTCTTTTTGTTCTATCAGTCCATTTGTCCAAGCTAAAACAGCTAAGAGTATGTGGCGTTTTAGATCAGCAGTAAGAATTGTTGATGAGATACAAATGCTCAATAATAGATTTCCGAATATTAAAACATTTAGGTTTGTTGATCCTGATTTTGTGGGATCAGTCCATCATTTAAACAGACTAAAAAAATTTATAAGTGAACTAAAAAAAAGAAAATTGAAAATAAATTTTATTATTGATACTAGGACAGAGGTTATAAATGGTATTTCTAGGCAAGTGTGGGAAGAGTTGTATCAAGTTGGTCTTAAAGAGGTATATCTTGGAGTTGAAAATTCCAACCCAAATATTAAAAAAATGATGCTCAAAAAATCAAGTATAGAAGATGATATATTAGCTATTTCCACTCTTGAAAGTGTAGGCATAAGAGCTAGATTCGGATTTATGATGATTACTCCCTGGAGTACTGTTGAAGATATAGAGTACAATGCTGATTTGCTGAAACGTTTTGGTTTTAGTCGTTTAGATAAATATTTTCAAGAAATGTATTTAGTCCCAGGAACCAGTGCTGTAAAGTTAATTGAGGGTAAATTAAAAATTTGGTTTGATTATGGTGGAGACGGAGAATATTATACTTATGAATTACCATCACCAATTAAAGAATTGCGCGATATGTGTCGGTTTTTAGTTGAAAATAGAGGGGATTTTTTAAGTAAAATTCAAAGTTTACATGAAAATATTAGAAATTTAGAAATTTCTGATAATAATGTGGATGATTTAAAAGAAGAGGTAAATAATTTTAATTATAATATTTTTATAAGTATTTTTAAGTTTTCTAAAATATTTTCTAAATCAAAGAATAATAATTTTGTTGATGGGTTAGATTTAATTGTAGTTAAATGTAAAAATATCTTAAGCGAAATTGAAAAAAAAGTTATTTTGTATAAAAATTAATTTTAAAAAATTTATGAATTTATCGGATATAAATAATTTACCATACCGCAATAATGTTTGTTGCATTGTTTATAGTGGTGAAGAATTTTTGCTTCTTCAGGATAAAGGTTGGCCGATTAATTGGTGGAAATTTCCGCAAGGAGGAATAAATGTAGAAGAAACTTTAGAACAAGCTGCTTTGAGAGAATTAAAAGAAGAAACGGGAAGTTATGATTTTAAAATTATAGGAATAAGTAAAAATTCTAATATTTATGATTGGAATGATGAGTCCGTTAGATTAGCTGGTTATCGTTGGCGAGGTCAAAATCAAAAATATTTATTAGTTGAATATTTTGGAGAAAAAAATAATATTTGTCTCGATGTTAATGAAACCCAGTCGTATAATTGGGTAACACTTGAAAATCTTTGGTCTAGAATTGACCATGAAGATAAAAATTTTACCAATTATAAAAATACTATCGAAAAAGTGCTAAAAGAATTTAATTTTATATAAAAATAATAATTATGTCCAAGTCTTATGCTTTGCGAGAGGAATCATTTGGTTATACTTTTTTTGATAAAAAAAAGTTAAAACATAAATTTCTTTTATCTGAAGAATTAGAATCTTGGTATAAGCAGAATAATATTGCAGAAAAAGATGTTGAAATTATAAAAGTAAAAAATCATTTTTTTAGAAAAGATATAATATATTCGCCGATTAGAATTTATTTTGAAATTACTCTAGCTTGTAATTTAAGATGCCGTTATTGTTATAATGATTCTGGATTACCAAGAAAAAACGAACTTAGCACTAAAGAAATATTTAAAGCTTTGGATGATTTTAAAAAACAAAATGTATTAGATATTCGCTTTACTGGTGGTGAACCTACTTGTCGTAAAGATTGGTTTGAAATTATGGCTTATGCTAAAAAATTAGATTTTGCTGTGTCTTGTAATACTAATGCAGCATATATTGATAAAAGTATTCCTGAAAAATTTTCTAAGTTAAACATTGAACAGGTTACGGTTAGTTTGGATGGAAATAAAGAAAATCATGAAAGAAATAGAGGTAAAAATACTTTTGATCGCACCGTTTCAAATTTACAAAAGATGTGTGATTTAGGTGTTAATTTGAGAATTAATACTTTAATAAATAAATATTCAATAAATGATGTTGAGTTTATTTTAGATATTGCGTCTAAATATACTAAAGAAATAAATTTTTTTACTATTGTTTTCTTGGGTCGAGGATTTCATGCAGAAAATTCTGACGGAGTAACTGTTAGTGAACACTTAGAAATGTCTAAAAAAATTGAAAAATTGAAAAAGGAATATCCTGATTTAAAGATTTTACATTTTGCTGAGGTTTCCCATACAACTTCTGTTGGACAAGAATGTGAATCTAAGTTTTTATTAAAAGTTGGACCGCCATCTGGTTTCACCACCTTTAATGTTATAAGTAATGGTGATTATGCTTGTGGTGGTTATTCTCCTTATATAAGTAAGAATTTACCACTTGGTAATGTAAAACAACAAGATATTTTTAATGTTTGGCAGACTGATGAAAAATTAGAAAAAATTAGAGATGATTCGCATAAATTAATTTTATTTTGTAATAAGTGCGAAAAATTTAAAAATAGGGAGTGCCAGGGGTCTAAGTATGAAACTGAACTTATAAGATTGCTTAATCCTGAAGTTAAAAATCCGACCTGTATTTTTGGAGATGGTCCATCGCTACTTAAGATTTGTTGATTTTTACAGAGATCGACTAATATTATTTTCTTTAAAATCTTTAATATCTTCCGGGTTTCCTAAATCATATTTGGCGCGAATCATAAGAGGTTCTACTGTTAATCCTTTTTTGATTATATAATTAAATACTGGACCAAGATAAAATTCACCATTTAACATATCTTTGTTATTAATTTGTTCTTTGATTCCAGAAAATAACCACTTAGCTTTGGCGGTTATGTAAATTCCTGTGCAGGCCAAGTTGGAAATATTATTTTTTTCAACAAAATTAGTTATTTTTTTATTTTCTATAGATACAAACCCTGATTTACTATCAAGTTGCACATATAAAGGCAGGTAACAATTAGTAATTTTTTCTGGTAAATCAAAATCTATATATTGATCAGGATTAATAACAATTAAAGGTTTATTTTGATCAATTATATTTTTGGCAAATTCTATACTAATAGATTGCCCCGCTGGATTGTTTGGTGTTTCTATTAGATAAAATTTATTTTTTATTTTTAACTCTTTTAGTAATTTGCTTATTTTTGCTTTAACTTTAAACTTTTTTGCAAAATAAATAGTAGTAATAAAGACGATCTTATCACCCTTTTTTATTAAGTGTTTAATTGAAAATAAAAACCAAAATAAAATTTCATGGTTATTAATTTCAATAAATGGCTTAAATTCTCCTAAAGATTGCGTTCTAGTTCCTTTTCCAGCCATTGGTATTGCCCAAGTATTCATATATTATTTATTTATAATATTTATTAACTTTATTAAAATATACTAAAATTATGACAAAAAGTAAATAATTAGCATTAATTTTCTTGTTAATTATTTTAGCAGCAATGTCTAGATTAGTGATTCATCTTACCCATATCGTTGTTTTCAATTTTATGATACTGAGGGGAATTTAATTGAAATCGCAAAATATGAAAAAAATAGTTTCTTGGCATCTAATAATTGTTTTTAAAAGTAATATTAGTTCGAACATCGTCCGCGATCCCGGGAGCCAGCATAGATTAAGCGAGGTTAAGGCCTCGTTTTTTCTTTTTTAAAATCAGCCCGTAACGGTAAATTTTATTAATAAATAAATCAAAAACGTGAAAATATAGATATTTTTTTATATTTTCACGTTTTTAAAAAACTAGAGAACCCTGCATGAGCATCCAGCGAGTGCGGGGGGCATTGTCTACCACTAGCCCTTGTATTGATATGAATTATATCATATAATTGATTGAAAGGGGACTTAAACACCCTGTACAGTCAATATATGGATAAAATACCGACAAAAGGCGAATATTTAGAGGTTTTATTGAGATCCTCCAAAACCATCTTTTCAACTAAAGATGCTGCTTTGTTGTGGAATGAAAATGATAATACCGTGGTTACTGATCGATTGAAGAAATATGTTAAAGTCGGAAAGTTGGTTCGTCCTTATCGTGGTTTATATGCTAAGGATAAAAACTATAATCGTTTTGAATTGGCTACTCGTATTTACACTCCCTCATATATTAGCTTTGAGACTGTTTTAACAAGGACGGGAATTAATTTTCAGTTTTATAATAATGTTTTTGTCGCCTCGTATGTAACCAGAGATATTGAAGCTGGTGATCAGAAAATTTCTTTTATTCGGATGAAAGACTATGTATTGAGTAACACGGTCGGCATTGAGCATGCGGACGAAATTGCTATGGCCACTAAAGAGCGTGCGTTCTTGGATCGCATCTATGTGAGCAAGGATTATCATTTTGATAATTTAAACGCTTTAGATTGGGACAAGGTGTTTAGAATTTTGCCAATTTATAATAATAAGCGCATGGAAAAAAAGGTTAAGCAATATTTCGATTATTACCAAAGCGATCAACCTACTAAATCAGAGAAAATATGAAATTAGATTACTTAAAGCATAAAAATATCTTATTGCAGATTTTAAAGGATATTTATTCCGATACTTCCATTGCTCCCTATTTAGGATTCAAGGGTGGTACGGCGGCTTTATTGTTCTATGGTTTAAACCGTGATTCGGTTGATTTGGATTTCGATTTATTGAATGAGGAAAAAGAAATGGAAGTATTTGAAAAGATTCAAAAAATAATTGCTAATTATGGAATGGTGATAGAGTCCAGGATTAAAATGTTCAATTTATTAAATATTCTTTCGTATGCTCCCGGTGCACAGAAAATTAAAGTCGAGGTCAATCGTAGGCAGTTTGGTTCGAAATATGATTTAAAGACTTTGTTGGGTATCTCTATGTTGGTTATGGTTCAGGAAGATATGTTTGCACATAAATTGATGGCCATGCATGAGCGGATTGGCAAGACGAGTCGGGATATTTACGATGTCTGGTTTTTCCTGGAGAACCACTGGTCGATTAACAAAGAAATTGTTGAACAGCGTTCCGGCAAGGCTTTTAAAGAAGTGCTACAACTGGTGATTGAGCAATTAGAAAAGTTAGACAATAGGCATATTTTGGACGGCTTAGGTGACTTTTTAACCGATCCACAAAAAGATTGGTGTCGAGCGAAATTGAAGTCCGAAACTATATTTTTGTTAAAAGCTCGAGCAGAAAGTGAGAAATAAAATTATGGTAAACAAAATTTTGTAAATGTAAAAAGGTAAAGATTGATGAGTTTTATACTCAATTAAATCAGTACCGCTATATTCGCTAAATGTTATTTTATCTATTTTAATTTTATTTATTACCTAGAGTGACTCTAAAAATAAAGAAAGACTGAGAGAACTTAAAGAATTGCTGTTTAGGGTGGTCCGGTGGTTTGCGATAGGTATAATTAACTCGTTTAAAAGCAGAAGTTGATAAAAAAGAAGAAATTTAAAATAATATAGATAAAAAAGGAATAATTTTATCAGACAAAAGATTATATAAACACTACGGGATTAGACAAGTGAGAACGCTAGTTAATAATACTTTACCCCACCTTACCCCACCTTTTTCATTACTTGTATGA
>JARRBY010000023.1 GCA_029982795.1 Patescibacteria group bacterium | reverse complement strand
TAAGATTTAGTTGTATAATATAAACATACTTAAGTTAAGCTAAAAAAGTGAAAATTAAGTATAAAAAGTTCATTAAAAAAAATTAAAACAAAAAAAAGTTAGTCATGAAAGCAAAACAATTTTTCAGTTACAGGAAGGCTTTTGCTTTCCTGATTATTTGTGCAAGCTTATTTGCTTGTGAGAAGGATCCAATCCCGCCGCTTCCGCCGCTTCCGCCGCTTCAGTTATTTGATGCTCCCGAAGTTCAGACTTTTGAGGCTAGTAGCGTTGGTTTTAATGAAATTGAAATTAGTGGTCAGATTATATCTGACGGCGGAACAGAGATTATTGAGAGAGGTTTTTGTTGGGGTATTGACTCTAACAATGTTAATGTTAATTCCAATAAAAAGAGTGTAGTCGTAACTACTAACAAATTTTTTCTTAATCTTACCGGGCTTAACAGAAATACTAAGTATTATGTTAAGGCCTATGCAAGCAATGATGTTGGTACTGCTTATGGTCAGGCAGTGGAAGTGTACACCTACGATATTGCCGATAACGAAGGCAATATGTATCATACGGTGAAAATTGGCGGACAAGTATGGACAGTGGAGAATTTAAGAACTCGCCACTATAATAACAGTGATCCAATTGTTTATGAGCCGTTAGCAGCTAACTGGGGAACACTTAAAACTGGTGCGTATACAGCTTATAATAATAGTTCAGAGATGGCTGAAAAATATGGTTATCTTTATAACTATTTAGCAGTGACTGATCCTAGAGGAATTGCTCCCGAAGGTTGGCGTATTCCTAGTGGAGATGATTTCGAAGAGTTGAAAAATTTCTTGGGGGGATATTCTCCTGCTGGTCCAGCACTAATGAATCAGTTGGGGTGGCCAGAAACATCGAGGCCAATTACCAATTCTACTGGCTTTAGCGCTTTGCCTAATGGCGGAATTGCTAAAAACTCCGAAACTGGGTTATATGAATATTCTGGGGGGAATGAAATAGCCGCTTTTATAACAAATCAAATCTTTGGAGGTTATCTGATTATGGTTATAATTAGCGCTGAGAAGCAATTTCTTTCCACTGGTGGTCTTTATGATCATTTAGCTGGCGCCGGCGTCAGGTTAATTAAACAATAAAAGAGGAAGTAATTTCCTCTTTTTTTAAAAGGGCATTTTTTGCATTTTGCATTTTTTTTAAAAAATGATATAATTAAAAAATAATATTCATTATTTTATTTTTTATGAAAAAAGATAAAAAAGTTTGGCTAATAGTTTTTATTTTTGTTCTTTTGGCTTTTATTATTACTATTTCTTACTACTTTTATCAAATTAAAAAAAGTAGTGAAGAGTCGCAAGCTCCCATTCCTGAACCTTATAGCTCTCTTGATAATCTTGAAGGTAAAAATTTATTAAGTGAAGACGTTAAGGTTAAGTTAGGTTTATATCACCGGGCTGTTTTTGAAATAGTTCCCAGAGAAGGTGATGACACCAAATTTGATCTTAAATTTTTAGGGGTGAAGGATCCGGAGCCAATTCCTTTTCAAGAGCTTTCAGTTGAAGATAAGAATAATCTTCATTTAAATAGGGATGAGCGTTTTCAAATCTTGCTAACAGATAACGAAGGAAAGGTTTTACAGTATAGGATTATGAAAGATGAAAACGATATTGTTACTGAATATTAGATTTAATTATATGAGGAAAAAAAATAATTTTTTTAAATTTTGTTACAAAAATTTAATTATTAATCGATATTTATTTTTGAGTATTATTTTGTTTTTTATGATTACTACTCTAATCCCGTCTTTATTCTTGTCTGCAGCATCGCTTAATACGCCGGGGGGTGGCTATAGAGTAAAAGCAAGAACTTTAAGCGATCCAATTTTTTATTATAATGGTAACGTCTTAAACCCTATCGGTTGTTGTATTAATAATGTTAGTTATCAAGATTATTTTGTGCCTACTAATTCCAAGGCAGAGTGGAATAGTTTTTATAACTCTGCTACAACAGGAACAATCCGCAACGATTTGACTCCTGTCGGTTGCGTTGGAGATGGGGTTTGTAATTTAGCTACCGAAAACTGCTTAAATGCGCCTACAGATTGCGGGACATGTGGGGCGCAGTGTGTTAATAATGGGGTTTGCTCTACCATTGAGAGAGAGCAGTATGCCAATGATAATTTATTATTAGGTTGGCGCCCCGCTGATTGGGATTCAAGCACAAGTTTAGTATGTCCAGATTGTTGTTTAGGGTCAGCTGGAGTGGGGACCTGTGGTCAGTGTGGTGGTAGCGAAAGCCTTGGTGATGGTTGCTGCACATATTTGGAATGGGATGAGTTAGTTATGTCAGAAGAACCTCCTGCTCAAGATAGAATAGATGATCTTTACTATGACTGTTATAATACAACGTATACATCTCCGTCGTCATCTAGTGGTGGCACACCTACTGAACCTATTGACCCAGGAGAAGGAGGAACTTATATTGGTGGTAGTTGTACAGAGATAGTTATTGATGGTACTACTTTTACACATTGCCTTCCATACAGCTAATTTAAGTAAATGACTTCCTTTTTATTTTTATCCTTTTTTCATTCATTTACTGATGTTTTTGTTGGTGGCAGGGGGTTGATTAAGACTCTGGCTTGGTTGTGTTATCTCCTACTTTTAATTGTTTTTTATCGTTTAGGGCTAAATAAGAAAAAAAGAGATTACTCTTGGTTGTGGGCGTGGCTATCTTTAGCAGCGGCCTATCTTTACGGAATTTTTTTACAGTTTTATTTTTTTTATCACTATCAAATACCTTTTTGGAAGCATTCTATTTTTGGTTTTGCTAAAGAGATTTCTAGTACGTTTTTTTACCACAACCATATTGTTAAGGGGGCTGTAGGCTGGCTTTTTACTTTGTTTAACAATCTGGAAACTAGTAATTTTGATGCCGGGCAAGCTTATTTAGGATGGGCACCAACCATTTTTTGGGTTTTTGGTGCCCTTATTTTAATTCTATTGATAGGTCTAAGTGTTTTTTATTTCTTTACCTCTTTTCAAAAATACTTAGAGAAAACTAATAAACGTCAAAAATGTTTTTTAATTTTTTCTTATTCTATTCTCGCTTTTGCTCTTATTGAGACTGCTTTTGATGGTGGTTTATTAGTAAGAGGGGCGGCCTTGTCTTTTTTTGCAATCCCTTTGTTTAGTCGTACTATAAAAAATAAAAAAATTCCCAATTATTTCTTTTTGATTAATGCTTTTTTGTCTTTTATTGTTTCAGTACTTTTTTATCATTATCGTAGAGTTTTAGATCCTGGTGGTTTGTATAATATTTTATTGACTGTTTCATTTTGGTCTCTTCTTAATTTTCTTCTTTATTTTAGTCAGAAAAAAGTGTCATTTTTGGTTGTTTTGGCAGTGACAGCCTCATTTTTTGGCTCTTGGTGGCACAGCTCTTATATCCAAAGAGATATTATTAAATATTATCAAGTTCCAGTTTCTCAAGGGGAAAGTTTTTTGATGTATGATTATCAGGATGATACTGTTAAAGAGTTAGCTGTTTCTAAAGATGGGGTTTTGGGGGGTCTTAATACTCAAGGAGTTAATATTAGTTATGGTCCGATAACCATTCCTGGTAAAATTTGTTCGTATAATCACTATATTTTGATTACAGGCAAAATTTTATCTAAAGATTATGTTCCCGAGAATATGTTGCCGATACATCCATATTCCTATGTCTGGCATGGAACCCCTAAACAGCGAACTGATGGTTTATGGGAAACTCGTTTTGAAATGAAGCATAATAATTGTTTGCCCGAGCCATGGACGGTTAGCAATAGAACGTTTTATCAAGAAGGCTTTAATTCTTTTATTTTATTATTAGATATAGGAGGCTTATAATGGATCTCACACTAAAAAATTTTATTTTTTATATGACCATTACTTGGGGGTGTAATATCTCCCTCAATTTTTTGTATGTGCTTAAAAAATTTTTTCCGGTTGTTTTAAAATATGACTACCCTCTTGATTTTCGTAAGAAGTTAGGCACCCATAGAATTTTAGGAGAGTCAACCACCTGGTTGGGCTTATTGCTATCAGTTTTTTTAAGTTTACTTTTTTATATTTTATTACCTTGGCCTTGGTTTTTGGTTCCTTTTACTGTTTATTTTGGCCACTCTTTAGGGAGTTTTATTAAAAGGTGTTTAGGAAAAAAAGATGGAAGTTTTCTGCTCTTAGTGGATCATGGTGATTATATGCTATTAACTGGTATCGTATTTTATTTAAGTGGACAAATAAGTATTTCTTTAGCTATTAGCACTATTTTGTCTACCTACCTTCTCCACCCGCTAGCCTGCTTTATAGCTTTTAAATTAGGTCTAAAAAAATACCCCTATTAAAAAATTGGGCTTAGTTCAATTTTTTCTTATGTATATTTTTTTGAAGGAGCAGTAAATTTTTTTTAATTCTGTTTCTTCGATTTTTAGTCAAAATCCCTGTTGCCGCCACAAACTTTAAGTGGTGGCTAAATTACTAAGTAATCATCAAGAGAAGAGGTTAAGATGAGTATTGCTCATAATCATTATTTTTCATTATTTTTTTATTTTTCAATTTTTTTAAGTCGTGCTATAATTATAAAATAACATAAAAATATGGTAAAAAATAAAAAGCAACTGGTTGTTATTATTGGAGGAATAATAATAATATTAATTCTTTTGGTTATTGTTATAGCGGAAGTAAAAAAAGGGGAACAGAAAAGGGAAGCCATTCCTCCTAATATGTTTGTGCCGGAGCCTCCACCTGAAAATAATGAGGAAACGGTTTCTATTGATTGGGAAGAAAATGAATTTCGTCAGGTGGTGCCCGCGGGAGTGGTGGTGCCGGAACCGGGCACGGAGATAGCGGAAGAGTTAAAAGATATAGTGGCGGTACCTACCGAGGTGGTGCCAACCTCAAAGGATTCAGATAATAATATTCGTTTGTTTAAAATAAGAGGTGAGGGTAATAAATTTATTCCTTCTCAAATTATTGCTAATTATAACGATGATGTTCAAATTGAAATAACCGCTATTGATAAGGATTATGATTTAATTTTACAAGGCTATAATATGAAACAAAATATTCCTCAAGGATTAACCAAGAACTTGTCTTTTCAAGCGGTTGAGGAGGGACGTTTTATTTATTATTGTGAAAGCTGTGGCGGCAAAGAAGCGGGCGCTTTTGGGGAAATCGTGATTGTGAAATAAAAAAATTTGAAGACAATTATAAAATTTGTTATAATAGCTTAAGAAGATAAAAATAAAAAAAGTTGCAAATTAGATTTTTCTATTTGTAATTTTAAAAAATGAACTTATGAATAACACAAAGTTTGGTAAAATTATAGCCATATTTTTGCTTGTAGCAATGGCTGGTTTGCTTGTTTATTTTCACCTATCCATGAATAAAATGGATAAAAAAATGACCGAACTGCAAACAACGATGGTTGAGACTTCAAGTGCAGTTTCTGAGGTTGTTAATTTTTTTAACGCTAACTTAAATGCCCAGAACAATAACTAAAAAATACTATAAAAAATCGCCGCGTTTAGTTTCTTCTAGCCGGCAAATTAATAATAATACTATGAAAAAAGAATTTGTTTTTCCTTTAATTATTGGCATTCTCTTTGGTGCAATGTTAATGATGTTTTGGCAATTTAGCGCTCGTTTAACTAATCAGAATTCTCGATTAGCCCAATTAGAACAATATGCCACTCAAAACTCACAAACTATTAACGAAGTGGTTAGTTTTATTAATCAAAATATTGCTCCTCAAGAAGGTGCCCCTACTCCGGCGCCGGCGGCAACTGAATAAATTAAAATTATTTAGAACTTTAAGCCCTGCGCAAAGCAGGGCTTTTGTGTTATAATAGAAGCAGTTATTATTAATTAGATTATTATTTTTGCTTGAATAATTATTATTTATGACAAAGCAGGAAGCTAAAGAACGGATTATAAAATTACGTCAAGAAATTGATAAGCATCGTTTCAATTATCATGTTTTAGATAAAGAAAGTATTTCACCGGCGGCTTTAGATAGTTTAAAGGCGGAATTATTTGCTTTGGAAAATGAGTTTCCGGATTTAATTACACCGGATTCGCCGACGCAAAGAGTGGCTGGCAAACCTTTGAAAAAATTTAAAAAGGTCTATCATCTTTCTCCTATGATTTCTCTGTTTGACGCTTTTTCTCCAGAGGATATGCAAGCTTGGCAGAAACGAAATGAAAATTATTTAAATCAAACTTGGAAGAAAGAATATTATTGTGAATTAAAACTTGATGGTTTAGCAATCAGTTTGCGTTATCTTAAAGGAAGCTTGCATTTAGCCGCTACTCGGGGTGATGGTCAGGTGGGAGAGGATGTGACCCAGAATGTGCGAACAATTAAAAGTATTCCTTTAACGTTAACTCCTTTATCTTTAGAACAACTGCAAAATATTGGTTTTAATCAAGAAGAAGCGCGAACTTTGCTTTCTATATTAGAAGAAGGACAAATTGAATTACGGGGTGAAGCTATTATGCGATTGTCAGTTTTAAAGGAGCTAAATGAAAAAAATAAGCAACAAGGCAAGCCTTTGTTGGCTAATACACGTAATGCAGTGGCGGGTTCAATTAGACAACTAGATCCTAAAATTACTTCGGCGCGACGCTTAGATTTTTATGCTTATGATCTATTATTACCCGATTATGATCGGGGCGAGATTATAGGTTCTAAATATCAGCTTGATTCTTTAGTTCGTTTACTGGGGTTTAAAGTTTTAGAGCAAAACAAAATTGCGCCTAATTTACAAGCTGTTTTTAGTTTTTATGAAGAAATAGAAAAAAAGCGCCATCATTTGCCTTTTGAAATTGACGGGGTAGTGGTTAAGGTTAATGATTTAAAAATGTGGCCAACTTTGGGAGTGGTGGGGAAAGCGCCGCGTTATATGATGGCCTATAAGTTTTCTGCGGAGCAGGCTACTACCAAGGTGTTAAGTATTACCTGGCAAGTAGGACGCACCGGAGTATTAACACCCACTGCTAATTTAGAACCGGTTAAGGTGGGGGGCGCTTTAATTAGTCGCTCCACTCTTCATAATTTTTCTGAAATTAAGCGTTTAGGATTAAAATTGGGAGACACGGTTATTATTGAAAGATCAGGGGATGTGATTCCCAAGGTAGTGCAGGTTTTGCCTAATTTGCGTACGGGCGAGGAGAAGGAGATAAAAGCGCCAAAAGTTTGTCCGCGTTGTCATTCACAAGTGGAGAAAATAAAAGATGAGGTTGCCTATCGTTGTGTTAACAAAAATTGTTTTGCTATCTCTTGGCGGCGCATCAGTCATTTTGTTTCCAAGGGAGCGGCCGATTTTGCTGGTTTGGGGCCCCAGTTAGTTGTTCAGTTTATGACAAATGGTTTAATTAAAGATGCCGCTGACCTTTATCGCTTACGCAAATCGGATTTATTAAGTTTAGAGCGTTTTGCCGAGAAAAAGGCGGATAATGTTTTAGCGTTAATTGCCGCTAAGAAAAAATTAGAGTTGGCTAATTTTATCTATGCTCTTGGTATTCGTCATGTGGGTGAAGAAACTGCTGCTTTGTTAGCGACGGAATTTAGCAGTGCTTATCTAAAAACAGCTGCCAAAAAAGAAAAAGAAGTGACAATTTCAGCGTTAGTTAATTTTTTTCAAGCTAAAAGTTTAGATTTTTTTAACAATATTGCCAATATTGGTGAGGTGGTAGCAAAAAGTATTTATGAGTTTTGGCGGGAAAAGGATAATTTAGAATTTTTAGCAAAATTAGAAAATAATGGCGTTTCTTTGAGCTTGGAAAAAGAATTTGTACGCTTGCGTTCTCACCACACGAGCCAGCTTAAAGGGAAAAGCTTTGTCCTGACCGGGACGATGACAAGTTTGACACGAGAGGGGGCAAAAGATAAAATAAAGGCACTGGGAGGAAAAATTAAAGATAGTGTAAGTTTGGAAGTGGATTATTTAGTGGTTGGGACTAATCCGGGTTCTAAATATGAAAAAGCTAAAAAATTAGGAATAAAAATGATTAATGAAGCGGAATTTTTGCAGCTTTTAAGTAATAAATAATAATTTTTATGAAATTAAAAATTGAGGAGATAAAACATATTGCCCAGCTGGCTCGTTTGCAGTTAAGCGAAAAAGAATTGGTGGAATATCAAAAAGAATTGAGCAGTATTTTAGATTACGTGGCTACTTTAAAAGAAGTGGACACAACAAAAGTTGAGCCAACCGCGCAGATTGGCAATTTACGTGATGTCCTGCGTCCGGATGAAGTTGTCCCTTGGGATAAGGAAGAAATTGCTGCGGCTTTAAAAAATAATGAGCGAGAAAATGGAAATATAAAGGTAAAACGGGTTTTATAAACTAGTTTTAATTAACATGAATTTAAACGAATTAACAATTAAGGCGGCACGAGTAAAATTAGATAAGGGAGAAATTAGTGCGCAAGCTCTAACTAAAGCTTGTTTGTTTGCACTTGAACAAAAAGATAAAGATCTTAACGCTTGTCTTATGGTAAATAAGGAAGGGGCGATGCAAGAAGCAAAAAAAGCGGATAAGCGCTTAAAAGCGGGAGAAAAGGGAGGTCTATTAGGTATTCCGTATTTAGGTAAAGATAATTTAATGACTAAGGGTTTAAAAACAACCGCTGCTTCAAAAATGTTGGCTGATTATGTTGCTCCTTATAATGCGACGGTTATTACTAAGCTCCAGGCGGCGGGAGCAATTTTATTAGGAAAGACTAATTTAGATGAATTTGCCCATGGAGCTTCAACAGAAACCTCCGCTTTTGGAGTTACTAAAAATCCGCATGATTTAAGTCGTGTTGCGGGTGGTTCTTCCGGGGGGAGTGCGGCGGCAGTAGCAGCTAATTTATGTTTATTTGCGCTTGGCTCTGATACGGGCGGTTCTATTCGGCAACCAGCTAGTTTTTGTGGTGTTGTTGGTCTCAAGCCAAGTTATGGTTTAGTATCTCGTTTCGGTTTGTTATCAATGACTTCTTCTACGGATGTAATTGGACCACTGACAAAAACAGTAGCTGATGCGGAAATTGTATTGTCGGTTTTAGCGGGGGGTGATAAATATGATGCGACTTCAGTTAATTCAACTTATGTCGCGGAGATGAAAAAAGTGACGCCACGAGTTTCCTCGCGTTTGGCGGAAACAATTACCAAACAAGATTTAAAAAAAAGTATAAAGGGTTTAAAAATTGGTTTGCCGCGAGAATATTTTCCTGTTGATTTAGACTCAGAGCTTAAAGGAGTGATAGAAAAAAAGGCCAAAATGTTGGCAGATTTAGGAGCTCAACTTGTTGATATAAGTTTACCTTATAGCAAGTATGGCATCCCGGTTTATTATATTATTACTCCTTGTGAGATTAGTTCTAATTTAGCCCGTTTTGACGGAATTGGTTGGGGTAATGTGCAAGTTGAAACTGATTCCTTACAAGAATTCTACCAGGTTAATCGCGGTTTGGGTTTTGGTGCCGAGACAAAAAGACGTATTATGCTTGGTACTTATGCCTTATCAGCCGGGTACTATGATGCTTATTACAAAAAAGCGCAGGCGGTAAGGACTCTGATTATTGCTGATTTTAATCGGGCTTTTTCTAAAGTTGATTTTATTTTAACCCCCACTTCACCGCACGCGGCTTTTAAAATAGGGGAACAAAACAGTGATCCTTTAACGATGTATCTTGAAGATGTATTTGTCACGGGGGCGTCTCTTGCCGGATTACCGGCTATTTCCGTTCCCGCGGGAGAGGTAACAGTTTCCGGTGATAAAAAAATGCCGGTTGGGATGCAATTATTGGCACCTCGTTTTTTTGAAACGGAGCTTATTAATTTAGCGCGAAATTTGGATAAATAAAAGCGATGATTATCGTATTTAGACATTTAATGATTTTATTTTAAATGTTTTTTATTTAATTTAAAGGGATAAGTTAATTCTAGCGATTATATGGAGAATGTCGTTTATGTATTTATTGATGCTTCAAATCTTTAGCAGCCTCAAAAAGCTAAGGGTAAATTTTTTGATTATGAAAAAACCGTAAAATATATAAAAGAAAAATTTAGAGCAACAAATTAAAAAATATCATATAGCTGTTTTATTTACCGGTGATTCTGATTTTCTGGCTTTAATGACTCATTTGCGGGTCGGCGGAAAAAAAGGTCTAAATATTTTCTTTGAAGAATAATATTTCCGAAGAATTAAGAACCGGTGCGGATGGTTATTTTGATATTTTAAAAATTGAAGACAATATCTGGGGGAGAGAATTAAAACATCGGGTATAAAAAATCATCCTCCGCGTGGAGGATGATCCTTGGATGTAATACCCTTTCAGTCATATGACAGACTGAAAGACATTATTATTATATATTAAGTGAATAATTTTGTCATTTTGTTGAAAAAATATCATTTTTCTTTTATAATATAAAACAGTATATAAAGTAAATAATTTTATGAAACAAGCAGTGACAACGAATAAAAATATAATTTTTTTAGGCAGTATTGTTATTATAATAACGACTGCTTTTATTGCTTATTTTGGTTATAAAGATAATAATAACAAAATTGCGGAAATTGCTTTTACCCCTTTAGAGGGAGCGGTGGCAAGTACCTATGAAGCGCCTTTAGAATTAACAATTGTACGGGATGGGGATACTTTAATTGGGCAAAAAAAAGCTGATTTAAAGTTGATAGTTTATGAAGATTATAGTAATTATTTAAGTACTTTATTGGCTAAAACTTTAAATCAATTAATAGCTGAATATGATGGCCGGATAGCGATTTTATCTCGTCCCTTTGTTAATATTTCTGCTCCCGCCTCACAACAAGCGGCCTTAAGTTACTTATGCGCTCTTGATAGTAACAAGGGGGAGGAAATGAGGGACTTATTATTACAAAAAGCAGAGACAGAAATAAGTGGATTTTCACCTCTTGCTTATGCTCAAGAATTGAATTTAGATGTTGATAAATTTGCAAGTTGCTTGACGGATGAGAATAAATTAGCGAAACTGGAGGAGTTGAAACTGGAGGCGAAAAATAATTTAGTTTTAGGCGCCCCCACTATTTTAATTGGTGATGAATTAATAGTTGGTAATCGTCCTTATGCTGATTTTGTTGATTCAAATGGGGACAAAATTGAGGGTTTAAAGACGGTTATTAAAAGACACTTGGAAGAAGAAGAAAAGGCTAGTTAATTTCAAAATAAAATAATAAAGGATGAGAAAAAAGCGGCTTGGCCGCTTTTTGGGAGAGTTCGCATAGTGGTCTAGTGCGCTCGCTTGGAAAGCGAGTATACCCAAAAGGTATCAAGGGTTCAAATCCCTTACTCTCCGCAAATAATAGAAACCCTTTAATTAAAGGGTTTTTATTGTTATATTGTTAACCGTTGACAACTAGGTTAACATAGAATAATATAATTATATATGAATAAACAAAATAAAAAATACATAACTACGGCTGAACTCGCTAATTTGCTTGGAATTAGTCGTATTGCTGTATTTAAAAAAATACAAAAAAGACAAATTAAGGCTATAAAAGAAGGCCGGAATTATTTAATCGATGTTGAAAGCGTGCCGGGATTAAACGACAAATTATCTCAATCTAACGAAAAAATAATAAATAACGCAGTAGATAAAACTATAAAAGATTATGGAGAAACTCTTCGATTACTAGCAGACGAATAATTTTATGAAAGATATAAGCTTAAAAGAAGTGGAATATATAGCTCACTCTCTAGCTAAGAAAACAATGAAGTGGAATGAACCAATTCCAGAATTTAATACTCGTTTTCCCAATAAGTTAGAAAGCTGTATTATTACACCTTTTTTAAAATTTGATAATAGAGTTTTTTATAAAGGTTTAAACGAAAAAGCTGCGATACTTTTTTATTTAATGATCAAAAACCATCCATTTCAAA
>JARRBY010000022.1 GCA_029982795.1 Patescibacteria group bacterium | reverse complement strand
TGATTTTTCCGGTTCTTCCTATCTCCGAAAAGAAAATCCAGGATTAATCTGGTTCCAACTGACAAGTGACGGAAGTATCTTGAGTAAAGGAGAAGGAAATAAATAGAAATAAAAAACCACTTAAAAATAAGTGGTTTTTTCTTATCTAGAAATATTTATAAATTAAATCCATTTTTTATATTTAAAATATAAGACCATACTTAAACTTCCGATAAACATGATTCCTAAAATTAACCAAAATCCATTAGTAGAATCAACAAGAGGCATGTTAATTGCATTCATGCCAAAAATTCCCGCTAAAAGTGAGAGCGGAAAAACAATAACTGAAAAAACGGTTAAAGTTTTCATAATTACATTCATTTGTCCGTTTAACATTGACTCATTAGTACTGTTTAATACTTCTATCATTTCCTTTTGATTATCCAAATTTTCCCAAAGTCGTTTTGAATCGGCAACAAGAATTTCGTAATATTTTTTAATTGCCACTGGATCAACTAAGCTACTTTTCATTTTGGTTAATTCTTTTAGAATATTTTTATGATTTTGCATTATTTTTCTAATGTTAATAATATTGCGACGTAATAGCAAAATCTTTTGTACGGCTTGATCTTGTTTGTTAGAAAAAATTAAATCTTCCACTTTTTTTATTTCCAAACTATTGTTGTCAAGTAGGTTAAAGCAGTCACTAATTAAGCGTTCTAGTATTTCATATAACAAAATAGCGGATGATTCAATTGTAAAAGAGAGGAGAGAGTTCGGATCTTTTTTGCCTAATTTAAAAAAATGATTAAGAGCGGGTAGGTTATTGTTAGAAATTGTTATTAAAAATTCATGACCAACAAAAAAATCAACTTCACCGGCAACAATTTTATCATTTTCTAAAGTAGGGAAGTGTAGGATTAAAAAAAGATAAGATGGCCCTTTGAAGACAATCGGTCGTTGCGAAACAAAGGAAGCGGCCGTTAAGCGTAAATGAGATAAATCAAAATTATAATTTTTGCGTAAATAGTTAATTTCTGTCTTACCGGCATTTATAATATTAACCCAACGAATCCCCTTGCTTTTATTGCGAGGATTATCAATGTTAATATAATCTATTTTTTCTGAAACTTTTTTATAGGATTTCATATTAATTAATTTTGACTAAAGCCTATATTTATAATAAAATTAGGTCATCTAGATTATATCATATGGCACAAATTTTGGGAATAAAATTAAGTGATTTAACTTATCAACAACTGCTTTTTGAGATTGAAAAAGGCGTGGAGAAAAAAACAAAAAGATATATAGTAACACCAAATCCGGAAATTATTTTAGCGGCCTTAAAAGATGAAAATCTTAAAAATATTATCAATAGCGCTGATTTTTCTTTGGCTGATGGGTTTGGTTTAAAATTAGCCGGACTTTTAAAAAATGAAAAAATTATTAGAATAACCGGCTCGGATTTAAGTTTAAAAATTTTAGCGCTGGCGCAAGAAAAAAATTATAAGGTGGCAATAATAATTTGGGAAAAAGGTTTATCTTCTAGAGAAGAAGTAAAAGAAGCACTAAATCAAAAATATCCAAAACTTGTTGGGGCGGTTTATAAAAGTGCCAGGGTGTCAACTTTGGATAAAGAGTTAATAAAAAAAATCAATGAATTTGCACCGACAATTTTATTTGTTGCTCTTGGTTTTCCTGAACAAGAAAAAGTGATAGCGGAAAATTTAGCTGATTTAAAAACAGTTAAGCTTGCTCTCGGAGTGGGGGGCACCTTTGACTTTATTACCAAGAAAGCAAGACGAGCCCCTAAATTGTTACGTTATTTAGGACTAGAATGGTTATGGCGACTTATAATACAACCGAAAAGAATAAAAAGAATTTGGCGGGCAACAGTTGTTTTTATATATAAAGTGTTAACTTATAAAAAAATTAAATAATTTTAAATATTATGAATGATAATAAAAAAAAGGAAAGTGGTGTTCGTTTACGATTCGCTCCTTCGCCAACCGGTTTTTTGCATATCGGTAATTTACGTTCCGCTTTATTTGGTTATTTTATCGCTAAGAGTCTAGGGGGTAAATTTATTCTGCGTTTAGAAGATACCGATCAAAAAAGAGAAGTTGCCGGAGCTTTGGAAAAATTATTGGCAATCTTTTCTTGGCTTGATATTGATTTTGCTGAAGGTCCGCATAAAGGCGGTGACTATGGTCCCTATATTCAAACCGAACGTCTGGAAATATATCATAAATACGCTAAAGAGCTTGTTGTAAATGGTGGCGCCTATCGTTGTTTTTGTACTAGTAAACGTTTGGAAGAAATGCGGGCGGAACAACAAGCGAAAAAATTACCACCCCGTTATGATAGATGTTGTCGTGATTTAAGTACTGCTGAAATTGAAAAAAAAATAAAAAATGGGGAAGAATTTGTTATTCGACAAAAGATGCCTCTTAGCGGTGAAGTTATAGTATCTGATGAGTTAAGAGGAGAAATTAAATTTTCCGCTAAAGATTTAGATGATCATGTCTTAATTAAATCTAACGGTGTCCCTACTTATCAATTTGCCAGTGTAATAGATGACCACTTAATGGCTATTACTCACGTTACCAGAGGTGATGAGTGGCTACCTTCTTTTCCTAAAAATATTTTGCTCTATCAAGCTTTTGGCTGGCAAGCGCCAAAATTTGTTCATCTCCCACTGATTTTAAATAAAACAGGGGGGAAATTGTCAAAAAGACAGGGCGATGTTTACGTGGAAGACTATAAACAAAAAGGTTATTTAAGTGAGGCGATTATTAATTTCTGCATTCTTTTAGGTTGGCATCCAAAAAATGATCAAGAAATTTTATCCCGACAAGAAATTATTGCTAATTTTAAGCTTGAAGAGATTGGGGTTTCTCCGGCAATTTTTGACGAGGAAAAACTTGATTATTTAAATGGTTATTATATTAGAAAAAAGACAAAGACAGAATTAATGGACTTGTTACGTCCTTATTTTATAGCGGAAAAAATTAAAATTGATGACAAACAGTTAGAAAAAATAACTGTATTAGCTCAAGAGAGGATAAAAAAACTGGCTGATATTATTGATTTTAGTGCTTTTATCTTCAAACTTCCCGATTATGATGGTGAACTTTTAGCTTGGAAAAAATTAAGTAAAGAGGAGGCTCAAACTAATTTACAGCTTCTGCTAAAACTTATTGAAAAAATTCCGGATAAACAGTGGGAAATAAAGGAACTGGAAACTTTAATTTTTGCTTTTATTACAGAAAATAATGGTAAAAATGGGGATTTTCTGTGGCCGTTAAGAGTGGCTCTGTCCGGTTTAAAAAACAGTCCCGGTCCTTTTGAAATTGCTTGGGCTTTAGGCAAAGAAGAAACAATTAATCGGATTAAATCGGCTTTAAACAAATAATAAATATGAAAAAAATTGTTTTACCGTTTTATTTTTTAGTAATTTTACTTTTACTAAGTATTATTTTCGGTTATAGTTTGAGATTTTTTTCATCAAACAGGGAAGAGGAAATGGAAGAAAATATTAGTTTGCATAAAACCGGTTATACCTATATCAGTCCTCTTTTAAAATGTGCTGATAATCAAATAAATGTTTCTAAAATTACTACTTTAAAGAAAAGCATGCAGACTTTCATCACTAAGGAACAGGAACAGGGAAAGGTTGAAGAAATCGCTGTTTATTTTCATAATTTAAGTGATGATTCCTGGATTTCAATTAATCCCAATTTTAAATTTTCTCCAGCCAGTTTATTAAAAGTACCGTTGATGATTGCGTATTTAAAATTGGCTGAGTATGATCCTAATATTTTGCAACAAAAATTAAAGGTTATTCCTTTTGATTTTCAAACAGCCCAGCAAAATATTAAACCGGAAATGGTAGTAGAAAAGAATAAGGAATATACTATTGAAGAGTTATTGCAATATGCGATTAATTATTCTGATAATCAAGCGGCAAATACTCTGATTTCTTATTTAGATCCTAATTTTATTAATCAGGTATATACTGATTTAGGTTTAGCTATTCCGGGAAGTGAAAGTTTAGAAAATTTTATGACGGTAAGGGAGTATGCTTCAT
This sequence comes from Patescibacteria group bacterium, assembly GCA_029982795.1. Classification (GTDB taxonomy): domain Bacteria; phylum Patescibacteriota; class Patescibacteriia; order Patescibacteriales; family UBA12465; genus UBA12465. The sequence continues at coordinate 8,057 of JARRBY010000022.1, read as the reverse complement.
TTTTTGAAATTTTATATAATGCTTCTTATTTAAATGAATTAATGTCGGAAAAAGCTTTAGAAATATTAACAAAATCCACTTTTTCCAGTGGTTTAAACAGTGGTTTGCCGGAAAATGTTATAGTGGCTCATAAGTTTGGGGAAAGAATAGTTGGGGCAGATAAACAATTACATGATTGTGGTATAATTTATATGGAAAAAAACCCATATCTACTTTGTATAATGACTAAAGCGAAGGTAGGTTCAAGCTCTGATTTTAGCGAACTTGAGCGTATTATCAGTACAATTACTGAAAAAACTTATAATTATCTTAACAAATAGTGTACTATTTACTCTAAATGTGTTATAATTTAATTATGAAGAAAAACTATAAAATAGCTTTATCACTTTTGGTTGTAATTATGGTTTCGTTTTTTAGCCTTAAATCATTAGGGGCGGTTTCTGATTATCAATTAGATAGAGAAATCGAATCGTTAAATCTAAAAATTCAATTGCAAAAAAAACAAATAGAAAATTTGCAACAAAAACAAAAGGAATACCAGCAACAAATTGCCGCCAAAAGAAGTGAAAAAATTAGTTTAAATAATCAACTTGGAATTATTGAAAATAGATTAGCAAAAACAGAAATTGATATAGAGGAAACTCAATTAGAAATTGAAAAGATTAACTTAGAAATCAGAAAAACAGAAATTGATAGTGAAAATTTAGATAAAAAAATAAAAAAGCAAAAGGAGCAAATTGCCAGTCTTTTACGTTTAATCTACAAACAAGAACAAGTTACAACCCTGGAAGCGCTTTTACTTAATGACAGTCTGTCTGATTTTCTTAACCAAATTAAATATTTACAAAATACTAATGAAAAATTAGCGCTTAGCGTTAATGAATTAAAAGATCAAAAAGAAAAATTGGAAGAAAATAAAATAAGCTTGGAAAATAAGAATCAAGAAGCAATAAAATTAAAACAAAAATTGGAAGAGAAAATGGATAGTTTGCAATATGAGCAAAATCAAAAAGAAAATATCTTAGTAATCACTAAAGAGTCGGAACAGGAGTATCAAGCTCTATTAGCTAAAGTTAAAGCGGAACAAGATAAAGCACAAGCGGAAATAAATAGTGCTGAAAATTTAATTAGGCAGAAAATGTCAGCTAAAGATAAGGATAGATTAGAAGCAGGTGACAGTACTTTAACTTGGCCTATAACAAAAAATTATATTACTTCAACTTTTCATGATCCTGATTATCCGTATCGTAAAATTATTGGCGAACATCCAGCAATTGATATTAGATCGGCTCAGGGTTCTACTTTATATGCCGCCGCTGATGGTTATGTTGCAAAAGTTAGCTTTGATGGTTCAAGAAATTATGGTTATATCATGATTATTCACGGTGATAATCTAGCGACTGTCTATGGCCACGTTTCAGCTGTTAACGTTAAAGTTGACCAATATGTAGTAAAGGGGCAAATAATTGGAAAGACAGGCGGAACACCGGGAACACCGGGTTCGGGTAGTTTTTCATCTGGTCCTCATCTTCACTTTGAAGTTCGTAAAAATGGTATTCCGGTTAACCCCTTAAATTATTTACCATAAATTATTATTTTAAATATTAAATAAAAATAGACTATCTTTTATAGTCTATTTTTAATTACCAAAAGGGGAGGGGATTTAAAAATGTTTTTCTCCGTGAACCTTACGGTGTATATCGCGCAGCTGTTTATTGGTAACATGAGTATATATTTGAGTTGTGGCAATATTGCTATGTCCTAAAAATTCTTGTACCGTCCTTAAATCTACTCCTGAATTTAATAAATCAGTAGCAAAAGAATGACGTAAAGTGTGGGGGGTGGCCATTACTGGCAAGCCGGCAATTATTACGTATTTTTTTACGATATCTTCTATACTTTTAACTGTTAATCGTCGGGAAGCGTCACTTTTTTCCGCGCCTCTTTTATAATTGATAAATAAAGCCTCATCTAAATCATGCCGTTTATTTAAATAAGCAGAAAGAGCCCTGATTGCTCTTTGGGAAAAATAAACCGTTCTAATTTTTTCTCCTTTACCAACAACAGCAATTTCTAAATATTGAGTATCAGCTTTTATTTTAATTTGATCACGATTTAGGGCAGCTAATTCAGCTACTCGCAATCCTGTAGAAAAAAGAGTTTCCAGTAAAGCTCTATCGCGCAAACCAATGATATTACTAGTATCAGGAGCTTCTAAAAGACGAGCTAATTGATCTAATTTTAGAAATTTTACCTCTTTTTCCGCTTTATCTTTCGCCAATTTTACCTTTGATGGCGGAAGGGAAGTGATTTCTTTTTCAACAAAGAATTCTAATAAAGAGCGAAGAGCAATTAGATAATAATTTTGGGTTGTCTTCTTTAAAGGACGTTTCTTTTTTTTATCAATGTGACGAGATAGAAATACTTTATAATTCCAAATATGTTTGCTGTCTAATTTTTCCGGTGGCAGGGAAGCTAAATTTTCTTGTTCTAACCAAAAAAAGAACTTATTAAGAAAACGACTATAGTTTTCCTGGGTCTTGACAGATAATCCTTTTTCTATTTCACAATAATCAAGAAAATCAGGCAGATATTTAATTATGGGCTTAGAATTCATAAAAATAATAAAGGTAAGTAGATACTTATATATATTATAACAAATAATAATCGAATAAAGAAGTAATAAATAAAAAAGGGAGTGGGTATTTAGGCTTTAAAAGGTTATCTTTTTGTTTAACAATACTTCGCATAATGTATATTAATAAACTTATTAACAAAAAGAAAAAAGGGGTTAAGTGGATGTATGACTTAACCCCTTACTAAAAAGAATAATCCCTTCTTTACAATAATTCACAAATAAAACAAAACATTAAAAAAGCTAAATCAGGGATCTTCTTCCATTTACAAGGACGAAAAACACATTAACAAATAAATAAAAAAGTACAAAAACATATATAGAAAGAGTATGAAAAAAGTTTTCTTGGATTATTCTTTTATTTTATAAAGAACAAATTTTAACTGTACACTAAACACTAACTCATAATTATCCCCATAAACCTTATTTCCGGTTTGAATAATAACAAAATTTTTATAATAAGCAAAAAAATTCCGGCCGAAACTAAAGAATAAACAAATATACCTAAACCAAATAAAAATTTAAATAAACCTTCCATAACCTTAATTTATATATATCATATTTCCGTAGCGTAAGTCAATATACTTAGTGCTACTAAAATTATCTCCTATTTTTTCCTTTTTGACAAGAGCTAAATCCTCAACTTGTATTATTGGGTCTTTTTGGCTATTAAAATAGACTAACGGGCCATTATCAAGCTCTACTAAAACAGAATTAAGCTCTTGTTCAATAATTAATCTTTTTAGCTTTAAATCAGGGTATTTAGTTAATTCAGTATGAAGAGCAAAAATAAAATCAAGATAATCGGGTTTGATATTTATTTTTCCATTATCGGTTATTTTAACAATTTGACTTCTATTTTCTAAAATAAAATATCTATTTTTCGCTTCTTCACTCACGGCTTCATCTTTAATAATATAGGCATCAGCTGAAGCAAAATAAAAATTAGTTCCCTCTTGAAAAATAAAGGCATAGGGACGTTCGCTAATAATAACACTAAGAGTATCAGGAAATTTTTTCCTTACCTTTACTTGAGCAAAGTTATAATTATTTATCAGTTTGTTTTCAAACTCCTCACTATCAAACAGAAAAAAATTATTTTCTTTTAAAATTAAGGCCTTACTTTCAGCTTTTTGGTCTTTGAAAATGTTATTTATTTCCGTCTCTTTAACTCTTTCTAAACCGGTAATTTCTATTTTGTTAATTTCTAAAAAAGGAGCAGCAAAAATTAACCAAAATAAGGCAACCACAAAAATCAAGGCAAAAAAAATTACTACCCGCAGTCTTCCCTTCTTCTTTTTTTTAGTTGCTCGATAAAAGGGATTTTTGAGATTTTTTGCCTGATAATCAGCCTTAATTCCCTTTTTGTTCTTTTTATTCATTACAATATTTATTTAATATTAGCTAAATTAATTAAAACACGCCTGATTGATGGTTGTAATTTAACTAAAAATTCATAAGGAATGGTATCTAAAATAGAACTGATATTTTCAACTGAATTTAGCGCTTCTTTATGATTTGATATAATTTGAACTTCATCACCTAGATTTACTTCTTCTTGACCGACATCAAGACAACTTAAATTCATACATACTTTTCCGGCTATTTTTGCCATAAATTCAGTATTAGCAAAAACTAAAAATTGAGCTTCATTGGAAAGTCGTCTATCTAAACCTTCGTAATAACCAAAAGGAATAATAGCAATTTGAGTTGATTGTTGAGCTTGATAAGAATCGCCATAAGAAACACTTTCACCCGGAGCTATTTTTTGCAGGGACACAATTTGAGAATAAATTTCCAAAGCTGGTTGCAAATTTTGTGTCATTTCGTTTTCATAGCTTAAAGGATTATAACCATAAAGAGCTAAACCGGGACGAAAAGCGGTAAGTAAACGATTATCAGACCAAAAAATAGCAGCTGAATTACCAAGATGTATCCAACGAGGAAAATAGCCAAGTGATCTTAATTTATCCAAAGCATCTAAAAAAACATCTTCTTGCGAGGAATTAAATAAAGAACGACTATCAGCTCGAGAAAAATGAGAACAAATTCCACTGACTTCCACTTTATCTAAATAGGCTTTATTTTCTGAAACAAATTGCACTATATCCTTAATCCCTTCCCGATTCATGCCGGAATTAATAAAAAGATGAATTTTTGCCTTTTTTTTAAAACGGGAAACGTATTTTAAGGTTTCACTGTTATAAATAACAAATTCGGTTCTTTTTAACTTACAATAATTATATACCCGCTGGGGCATTTCTCCAATTATTAAAACTTGTCCTTTAAAATATTTATAGGCAATTTGAGCTTCGGGATAAGAATCAACCGCTATCATTTTAGCATCGGTATAATTTAACACTTCGCAAATCTCTTTTAATCCATGACCATAGGCATTGGCTTTTAAAACAGGAAATAATTCTGCTTCCGGTTGCAGACTTTTTAAATAATTAAAATTAGCAACAATTTTTTCCGCATCAATTTCAATTCGATTCAGGGTATTATATTTTGGTTTAATTATTTTTCGTAGAAAATTTATCATAAAATTAAAGACTATTTAAATCTTGAATTAAACCATCACCACTATTTATAACATCCTTTTTCAAACTGGTATCAATTGCCGGTAAATTTCCGCTAACAGTAAGGCCGGTGAAAATATCTTGACTTTGAAATCTGATAGAAGTCATTAAGGTGGCATAAGAATTAATATCAGCTTCAGTCGGTGTTAAAGTAACCTCAAAACCAGCGCGATAACTACCACTATCAGGACTTACCTTTTCAACCTGCCAAATTATTTGACGAGCATCAGCATTATAATTTAATTTACCCGCCAATAACGATTGGTTGCCGGTATATTCAACATTATTCGGCAAGCGTCCACTCATAACAAAATTATTAAAATCAGCAACGGTGTCAGCTTGAAAGAATATCCAGAAACTGGTAGGCAAAGAAACAATTGGAGGAAAGGGACCGGTTCCTAATTGATCACCCTGAGGACTAGTGTAATAAGCATCAGCATTAACAGAAATTTCAGAGGCTACTCGTAATTCTGTTAAATCTAAACTTTCTTTTATTGTTTGCTTTAAAACTTTATATTCGCTATCAATTCGTCCGGTGATAATACGAGAATTGTTATTTTCCTTTTTAAATTTAACCAGTAGGTTTACCTCCCTATCCGTACCGGGGGCTAACTCATTTAAAAATAAATCAAAACCTTTAATTTCCATCCCGGATAAACTGGTTTTTTGTTCAGTTGAGAATTCCAAACGTGATAAAGAAAATGAATCAGAACGAGAAATTAAACTTAATTTAATATCACTAAGTAGTTGACTGCTGTTATTTTTCAAACGAAGAGTTAGGACTACTCCTTCTTGCCAATAAATATTTGTAGTATTTACCTCATAATTTAAATCTAAAGGCGGGTTATTTAAATTAATTTCTTCTCTTGGAGCAGGTTTTGTCCAAGGAGTTAAACTGATTTCCGGTTGAAAAGCATAAAGACGTAATAAAAGAGCGGCTAGAATAATAACTATAGCAATTAAGGTAATATCTATTATGATATAAAGACGACTGCGACGATAAAAGCGATTATATCTTTTATTTAAATAATGTGTTATTTTTTTTATCATATTTTTTAATAAATATTTTTAATACCAACCATGATTTCTTTTATGTTATTATTATCCATGTCAGTTAAAGAAATTTGCCAATCACTACGAGCTGTTTGGTCATAGGCAAAGAATTGTCCCAAGACTCTTCCCTGATTGGTAAATATTCTAACCTGTGGTCCGCCTCCTAATCCCGGCACAGTAACTATTTCCTGATATCCGTTGCCTGAAACATCACCAACCGCTACCTTTACTCCTCCTCTAAAATTCTCTGAATAAGCATAAAAACTATTTAGTAATTTCCCCTGAAGGGTAAAGACATTAACAGCCGGTTTATCACCATTACCAGCGCCGGTTACAAGTTCTAAGGTACCATCATTATTAACATCTCCTAAAGCAACACTAACGCCACCTCGCAAATTTTTATCATAAGCAAAAAAACTTGATAGAAGATTGCCACTTCCGGAAAATAATCTAACTTGAGGACCGCCTCCGGAAGTTGTCCCCACCGCTATTAATTCAACAAAGCCATCATTTATCATTGTATCAATATTTAAGCTATTACGGAATAATTTGTCATAAGGATAAACAGAAACTAATTCTTTACTATTTTTATGTAAAGTAACTTTTCCTCGATCAGCAATTAAATTCACCATCTCCGTATTACGGCGAGTGCCATCAGCAATTACCACGGCGGAGCTAGCGGGAAAAGCGGAGGAGAAAGCAAAAAAACCATTACGAGTTTGCTGTCCTTTATCAGAGAAAACTCGATAGAAATAACCATTGATAAAAGGGCTGTTTAAAATATTATCAGTAGTTTTCAATAAAATTATACCATCTTGGGGGGCTAATTTAATATAGTTAACTTTTTCACCATTATTTACTACTTTATCTTGAGTTCCTTTTATTTTTTCAAAATTTTCATTATTAAAAACTTTTATCTGATTAGAATTTGTCGAATTAAGCAAAACAGAGCCAAATTTAAAATCACGACGCCATAATCCAGGGGTTAATATTTTGCTATTATTATCTAAAACATTATAAGCTAAACTTTGCGCAGGACCTAAATTAACATCATATTCATCATACCACCAAGTTTGGGTATGATTACTAACGTCGTAATCATAACTATAGAAGCCATCACCAAGCAAAGTACTAGCTAATCCGAAACGAAAACTTTTATAATCAAATTGATTTTTTTTATTAACATTAATGATACTAAGTTGGGGACTTTGATTTTTTGTGGGTAATTTTAAATAAGTTTCCATTGAACCTTGCCAAGAACCATTATTTTCCCAAAATGAAGGAAAAGATTCTAACATCATTCCATTAATTAAATTTTGATAGCCCCAAAATACACGACCATTGCCAACTATGATAAATTCATCACGGGTTAATTCTTTAGTTTTTTGTAATAAGGTGGTAAAACCTTCCGACCACAAACGATCAACAATAGCGCCTTCATCACACCGTCCATCACCATCAATATCAATATTATTATTCACCCAAAAAACATCACCCCAAGTATTATCATAGAAAACACCATCAAATAATCCGCGGCTATAAATTTTATCAGCAATAAAACGGGGTAAAAATTCATTAAAACGTTCACCCGATTGATTTAATTTTGAAACATTACTAAGGTTTAGCATGTAAGTTCCCGGCCAATTCACAATCCTCTTCCCTGATGCTTCTTTGAGCCACCAATTATCATCAATTTCAGCTCTTAATTCACGACGTAAAAAAGCCCCCGTATTACCAGCCGCCGTGTCAATATCATCTATAATTTCTTGCGAAGTAATATAGGCTAAAAT
>JARRBY010000021.1 GCA_029982795.1 Patescibacteria group bacterium | reverse complement strand
CAACAAATAAGGTTAGGGCTGTTTTTCCATCTTTTTCTATCCCCGCAAACCAATCCGGACTAAGTAAAAATTCGGTTCCCCCACAACCGGCATTTTTTTATCATTAACCCTTTTTTCCTATTTTATTATACCAAGACACAAAAAAAGAAGCCAGAATAACTGACTTCTTTTAATGGATTCCTAAATTTTAAACTTACTAAGGCAATACTATGCCGGCTGGAGTTGCTGTTTGCATTGAATTACCAGGGACAGTGTTAACGTCAGCTCCTAAACAATACTTAATTGTATACGAAGCTGTTCCTCCCTGACCTGAACCAGTCTTAGCATAAGTATATTCGGGTTGTGTTCCAGGGCATCCATCACCATCAACTGGAGTAGGAGGAGTTGGCACTGTGGCTAAATATGTATTATTACTAGTTTTAATAGAAGTACCTGGGGCAACAGAGGTTGGATAATCTCCCACCTCGTTATAATACAATTCAAGAGCTGTTTGAATTTGCCTTACATCAGAGATACGCTTTGTATCACGAGCTCGGGCTCGGGCTTGATTTAACGCCAAAACTGATAAAGTTGACAGCAGACCAATAATGGCAATTACTACCAACAACTCAATTAAGGTAAAAGCTTTTTTTTCTTGTTTCATATTTTCACCTCCTTTATTAGTTAATCCTTATCTTAATACCGGTGTTTAAGACAACGATTATATTTATTAATTAAAAACATTTAAATTATAGCAAAATTAACAAAGGGACACAATAGATAAATCTTCTCTTAAAATTGACTGGCTAAATTATACATCGGCATAATAACCGCCGCCACCATTACCCCTACCCCGACACCCATAATCACCATAATAATCGGCTCCATTAATTTGCTTAAATTATCCAACATATTTGTCGTTTCCCGACCATAGAACTCGGTTACCTTATCCAACACTAACTCCAATTTTCCCGTCTTCTCACCGACAGAAATCATTTGTGGTACCATTTTAGGCACATAAGGGCTTTGGTTCATAACTAAATAAATCGGATTACCATCATTAATAGATTCCAGTGTTTCTAAAATTATTTCCTTATAAATCATATTGCTCACCACCTCGGCGGTGATTTCCAAACCTTTGGTAATAGTCACGCCTCCTTTTACTAAAGTAGACAGCGAACGGGTAAAACGCATCAGATAAATATATTTAAACAACGGGCCAAAAATTGGCATCTTTAATTTAGCAAGATCTATTGTTCTTTGCCCAAAAGTGGTTTTGGAAAAGCGATAAAAACCAAAAGCTAGCGCCGCTATTATTAATATTACCAACCACAAATAATCAACAAAAAAATTAGAAATTGCAATGACAATTTTAGTCGACGTTGGCAATTCAGCATTAGTTTCCGTTAACATGGAAGTAAGGTTGGGAATAACATAAACCATCAAAATCACACCAACGCCAATTAAAGCCACGATAATAAAAACTGGATAAATCATGGCGCCTTTAATTTTCGCTATCATGTCATAGTTTTGCTCCATTTCATCCGCCAAATAATTTAAAACTTCATCTAATTTACCCGAGGTTTCACCGGACCTAACAATATTGACAAAGAAATTAGAAAAAATACGGGGTCGCTTGGCAAAAGCATCAGATAAAAAAGCGCCACCGTCAACCTCAAAAGCAATTTCTGCAATCATGTTTTGTAAAGTGATATTTTTTGTCTGATCCACTAAAATCTTAAGTGATTCAACAACTGTGACATTAGCTGAAATCATCACTGCAAATTGACGGGTAAAAACCACCAGCTCTTTAGTTTTAATCGGAGCGATAAAACGCAAAAATTTGCCTTCAAAAGTGTCAGTAATTTCCTGCACGGCAATCGGCTCTAATCCCGTTTGTTTTAAACGATTAAAAACATCTGACTCACTTATGCCAACTATTTGCCCACTTTTTTTACGACCCGCATCGTTGGTCGCACTGTATTTATAAATTGCCATATTAATTTTCAATCACTCTTAAAATCTCTTCCAAATTAGTCATTCCCTGTAAAACCTTAATCATACCATCTTGCTTAATAGAAATAAAATCCTCCGTCTGGCGAACCACCTCTTCGTTTAAATTCTTTTCACCGGCATTAATAATTTCCTTTAACTTGTCATTTATTTCTACCACTTCAGAAATAGAAACTCGTCCAGAATAACCGGTATTTTCACACCGAGGACAACCAACCGGTTGGTATACTTTATATTTCTCAAATATATTATCAAGAGAAAAATCGGGTAACTCTGATTTAATAATATTTTCCGGTAAATTAACCAGCTCCGCTTTTATATCTTCTTGCGCCTCATTTGTTAATTGAATCTCTTTTTTGCAATATGTACACAAACGACGAGCAAGACGTTGTGCAACTACAGTTTTTAAAGTTGAGGCTAATAAAAAACGCTCCACTTTCATATCAAGTAAACGCAGAACAGCGCCAATAGCATCGTTGGTATGCAAAGTTGACAATACTAAGTGTCCCGTTAAAGAAGCGTGAATGGATAACTCCGCCGTTTCTTCATCTCTGATTTCTCCCACCATAATAATGTCCGGATCTTGACGTAAAAGTGAACGTAAACCATTGGCAAAACTAAAGCCGATGCGCGGTTTAACCTGACTTTGATTTATTCCTTTAATTTCATATTCAATCGGATCTTCCAGGGTAGAGATATTTACTCCTTCCTTATTTAAAATATCAAGCATGGCATACAAAGTAGTTGTTTTACCAGAACCGGTTGGACCGGTAATTAAAATCATTCCACTGGTTTTCTTAATGCTATTTTTTATTCTCGTAAGCGCCAATTGATTAAAACCCAAATTCTCCAAAGTCTGCACACCGGTAGCGGTATCCAAAATTCTCATTACCACTTTCTCTTGACTTGCTAAGGGCAAAGTAGAAACACGAAAGTCAATCTCACGATTATTAACCACCAAACGAATACGACCATCTTGAGGCACACGAGTTTCATCCAATTTTAATTTAGCCAACACCTTAATACGGGCAATAACAGCATTATGAATACTTTTTGGCAAAACTAAAGAGGTGTGCAATATGCCATCAATTCGATATCTAACCCGACTCTCTTTCGCATAGGGCTCAATGTGAATATCAGAAGCTCGCGCTTCCACAGCATGGCGAATGATAACCGCTACAATACGGGAAACCGGGGCGCTATTTATTTCATCCATGCTTAAATTTTCAATTGACGAGTCAACTTCCACTAATTCTTCCCCATCTTCTTCCGCCTTTACTTGCAAAGCACTGGAAATTTCTTCTTCAATTTTCTGATACTGTTTAAATATTTTTTTGAAACTACTGACAGAAATTATATAATATTCAACCGAGAGCTTTTCTTCCGCCGCTAAAAAATTAACCGCCTCCATCGCCTTCAAATTTGGCTCCACCATTCCAATTTTTATCTCCTTACCCTCTTTGGCAAAACAAATAATTTTGTATGTTTGCGCAATTTCTTCGGGCAAAAAATTTAAAATTGCTTCCGGAATATCTTTTTCCAGTAAATTAAAATAGGGCATCCCCGCTAATTGCGCTTTTGCCTCAGTGATTTGTTCTTCGTTAGCAATCTTATTCTCTATTAAAAAATTCTCCAAGTTGATGCCCTTGGTTTTTATTTCCGTTTTTATTTCCTCCGCCTTTTCGGCAGTGATTACTTGCCGTAAGACAAGGGTATCTAGTATTTTTAAACTGTTATCTAGCATGACAAAAATTTTAGTTAACAAAACTATTCCTTCTTAAAAAAGGGATTATTATTTCCTTCGCTACAAGGCACAATCGCTTTTATCTGATCACCACAAATGTCATCAAAAGAAAAAACTGTCACTTGCTCCGATAACGAGGAAAGTTCCGCTCCGTGTAAAATATCGGTATTTATTAAATCATTTTGAGCGGGTGATTTATGAACAATTATTTCCACATTTTCCACCCCCTCTACTTCCCGCCAATAATCAATAAAGGGTTGACGCAAAAAAAGTAAAGCTAAACCCGCCAATAAAATCAGAATGAAAAAAATATATAAAATTGTTGCGTATTTACCCTTCATGTTATTCACTAACTTTATCTTTATAATAATAAGTTATAATTTTTAAATCAGCGGTACTTTCTCCTAAATTAAAGCTAACCGTATCAATATCAAATAAACGAGCGCTAGCTTCAAGCGATTTAAGCAAACTCTTAAGGCCACGATAATCTATCGTATCAATTTGAACATTAAAAGTAACTTTTCCAATATTTGGGTTTAAGGCAGCCGTTCCTCCCATAAGGGGCAGATCATCTGCAGGAGTTGAACCCTCATCTTCTATAGTTTCTTCAATTGTAACTGAACCTAAAATAAACCCCTGCTTATAGACAATCTCTTCTAATTCTCCGTATAAGCTTTCCTTGATAAAAGAGCTGGGTAAAACCTGATTAAATTTGTGCAAATCGGAAGGCAAGATATTATCATAAACCGATTTAATCACTTTTAACTCTTCTAATTTTTTTTCTTGTTCCGCGTATAACTTTTTCTGCGTAGCAATATTATCGCTGATTGCTAACTTTGTACTATTTAATTTTGGTCCCAAGAATATAAAATAGGAAAGCGCGAAAATAAAAATCATGACAACAATAATAATCGCATTAAAGTACTCATTTAAGAAAATACTAACATTATTTTTTTGTTGTATTTTTTTATCTTTCATTTATTTGTGAAAAATTTCTGGATCAATTGTTAAATCTAAGGTAAAAGAAACGGTCGGTGGTGAGGGGGGAACAACAACAATCCCGTCTTCAGTTTGATTTTCAGCTTCAGCTATTTCTTCCTCTAGTTCTTCTTTGCTTTTTGTCTCTCCAAAAGAAGCATTCAATATTTCCACCTCTTTAACAAAAGGCGCCTCTAACATTTTCTTTGCCTGCCATGATACTTCCGCAAAGGTGTTGGCGGTACCACTTAAACTATACTCCCCTTCAAGATCACCGCTAAAAGCATTAAAACTAACAGTACTTAAAGTATTCTTTTCCAACCAAGAAAAAAAATTAGTCCAATAAATATGATTTGCAAATAATCCTTCAATTTCCTTTGTCTTAGCTTGATAACTAAGCGCATCTTTAGCAGATTCACGCATCGTGGCAATTTCACCGCTAATAGTTTTGATCTGAGCCTGAGTCCCAGCTAAACGCGCTTCTTCATCTTTTTGCCACCAATCAAGACCATAATAGATTTCAATAATTATAAAAAGAGTAACCCCTAAAGCAAAAAATAGGGACCTTAAATTTCGGCGCCAATTAAATTCCATTTGCGCTTCCTCTTTAATCAAATTAACTTCCAAAATCTTCGGGTTCTTAAGGACGCTATTTAATTTATCATCTGCTTTTCGCTTAAATAATTTCATATATTAACCAATTTCACGCATCGCCAAACCAATGGCTACTGCGAGCTTGGGACCAACCTCCATTAAAACAGGCTTTATTTCCGAAGGATAATTAATCCGACTCCAAGGGTCACCGATAATTACTTTTATATCAAGCCTTTTTGCTAAATAATCACTTAGATTAAGCAAGAGTGAACCACCACCGGAAAGAACTACTTTTTCTAATTTATTTTCATTCTGCGAATGATAAAAATCCATTAAATATTTCATTTCAGTTACTATCGGTTCAAGCGTTTCAATAATAATTTGCGGCAAAACGTCAGAACCACTCTCTTCGCCCAAAGAAAAACCTAAATCTAATTTGAATTGCTCGGCTTGACTAAAACTCATTCCCAGTTTTTCCGCTAAAACCTTAGTTATGGTTGAAGCGCAAACTGATAAACTTCGATTTAAAACGGGAATACTCTCGCGTACAATTGATAAATCGGTTGTATTAGCGCCAATTTCAACAATTAAAATTGGAGCTTTATCATCACCCACCAAGGCTCGAACTAAAGAAAAAGTTTCGGTTTCTAAACTAGATAGAGCAATATTCGCTTTTTTAAAAACCTCAATATATTTTTTTACCAATTTTTTGGGCGAACCGGTAAGGAAAACCTGCATATTACCCGAAGATGGCGTCTTTCCATTTTTTTCCGGTACCACCTTCCAGTCTAAAATCATTTCCTCCAGTGGCAAAGGAATTACTTTTCGGGCTTCATCATTAACCGCTTTCTCTAATAATTTTTTATTTGCCACATTAATATTAATAATGGAAGAAAAAACAGCAAAAGTAGGCAAAGAAACTGTTGCTCTTCTCGCTTGCAAACCGGCTTCTTTAACTACTTTAGAAATGGCCGATGCCAAATAATCGGTATCATCTATTTTGTTAAAATTTAATTCACTGACATTTTCTGAAAAAGCGTAGTTTGATAAATATATTTTTTTTCCTCTTTTTTTAAGCTCCACCATTTTTAAAGATGAATCACCAATATCTATACCTAAAAAAAGATTATCGCTACCAAAAGAAAATAACCCCATAAAAAAGCAAAAGCTAATTGAATAATCTACAATCTTACTATATAATGATTATATAATATTTGAAAACTTTAAACAAGCGTAAATATGAATAATTTAAGTCGCTTTAAAAAAGTGATTTTCCTGATTTTATTTCTAGCCTTAGTAGTTGCGATTGGCTATTTTTTATGGATTTTATTTTTTCGTCCCGATTCCATCACTCCCTCTGAACCAAGTCAATCTACCACCACCTCTCCGGGCACTTTCCCTGACATCGGTAGCGGCACTAATGAACCCGGGGCGGAAATAACCGGACCGGGCCAACTCCCGGGTGGCTTTACCCCCGATACTAATACTCCGATTGGACAAATTAATCCTGAAGCCTATGCTCCTGATGAAGTTGCCAGTGGGGGCTATACCCAAACTCAAACTATCGTTGAAGACCGAACTATCGACCCCTCTTTAAATGCTAATGGTAGTATTAACTACTACAACAGTACTGATGGCTATTTCTATAAAATAGATGAGAACGGCAATATTATTAAATTAAGTGATCGTATTTTTCATAAAGTTAAAGCCGTTACTTGGGCCCCTAATGCCGATAAAGCAATTATTGAATACCCTGATGGCACAAAAATCAGCTATGATTTTAACCAAGAAAAACAAGTTACCCTCCCCTCTTACTGGGAAGATTTTTCCTTTTCCCCCGATGGCGAACAAATTACCGCTAAAAGTATGGGCCTTGATGAAGATAATCGTTGGCTTATTATTTCCGGCTCTGACTCTTCCCAGGCTCGCGCGCTTCAACCAATTGGCAGCCGAGCCGGTTATGTCTATCCCTCTTGGTCCCCTAATAATCAAATTGTCGCCTATTACACCAAAGGAGTTGATTTTGACAGACAAGAAATTTTCTTTGTTGGTTTAAACGGAGAAAACTTCAAATCAACGGTTGTCGAGGGTCGGGGGATAGAAGCAACTTGGTCTAAAACAGGCAATAATCTTTTATATAGCGCCTATCACTCCCGTGACAATTACAAACCCAAACTCTGGATAGTGGCTGCAAATGGTGATAATATTGGCGACAATCGTCGCAGTTTAGAACTTAATACCTGGGCAAATAAATGTACCTTTGCCTCAGAAACAGATCTCTATTGCGCTGTTCCTGAAGAGTTACCAGCAGGAGCGGGCATGTTCCCTGAAGTTGCTGATACAACCCGTGACTTGCTTTATAAGATTGATTTAAAAACAGGGGCTAAGAATTTAATCGCTGTTCCTGATGAAGCCTACAACATCTCTTCCCTTATCGTCCCGGAAGATCAAAAGTATCTTTACTTCACCGATAATGTAAACGGCAACATTCACCAAATACGTTTAAAATAACCAATTAAACCAACAAATTTACTAAAAACAAGCTTTTAGCTTGTTTTTATTTTTGCTTTAAAAAATAATCACCTCTCTTTAACTATACTGCTAATATGAAAATATTAAGAAAAAAATATTATCTTGACTTCTTCTTCCCTAAATTTTGTCTTAACTGTCAGCGGGTAAATAATTCCTATCTTTGTTTTTCTTGTTTTAAAAAAATAAATTACAACGGTGCAATAATAAAATCACCGTTGCTTAACGTTACCGAAAGTATTGTTATCGGCTCTTCCGACGATCCGATTCTAAATCAATTAATTAAAGCCTACTACTTTAAAGGCATTAAAGAAATTGCCATAATTTTAGCAGAGCTATTTCGTATTTTTTGGCAGGGAAAGAATTTTAATAAGCCTATAAATTATTATCTCCGGGCCTTTCCTGAAAATAACCTGGCTATTTCTCGTCGTGGGTATAATGCTAACTTAGAAGTTTCTCGTCTTATCGCCACTCACTTTAACTACCCTTTGATAACTAGAAACAACAAAAAGAAACCGGAAGAAATAAATTTACTAATTTTTTCTATCTTTCAAGTTCCTGAAAAAAAATTAAAAAAATTATTATTAACACTGCCTAAAGCAAAAAAAATATACCTTGTCCTTTTAGTAGAAAAAGAAGCTAAAAATAACTTTACAAATTATCTTTAACCATGCTACAATTAATTTGTTGCTGATTGCCCGGCCTACCAAGCTGTGGTCAAGAATTTCTTGAGGATAATCCCTAAGGCACAAAACAATTAAAATAAAGAGTTTGACTGAGCAATTAAGTCAAAAAGCCGGGTGGAACCGCGAGACTAAAATCCCGTCCCGGAAAAAACAATTTAGTGTTGTTTTTTCTAGGAGGGGATTTTTTAATTTAAACTTTATTAATCATTAATTTATATGGAAAACTTAGAAATCAAACGCCATTCGCTTGCTCATATTATGGCCGCCGCTATCAAAGAATTGTGGCCCGAAGCACAGCTAGCAATTGGCCCGGCCATAGAAAATGGCTTTTATTACGACATTGATTTTTTTGATGTAAAAATCAACGAAGCTGACTTACGTCAAATTGAAAAGAAAATGTCACACCTTATCAAACAAAATCTTCCCTTTACCAAGGAAGAAAAAGACATCACCAAAGCAATTGCCGCAGCTAAAACTGAGGGCAGTATCTATAAACAAGAAATTTTAGAAGATTTGCAAAAAGAAGGAGAAACCAAGGTTTCCTTTTATACCGTTTCCACATTTACCGATCTTTGTCGTGGTCCTCATATTAAATCAACTATAGAAATCAAACCTGGCAGCTTTAAACTGCAAAAACTCGCCGGTGCTTATTGGCGTGGTGATGAGAAAAATAAAATGTTAACCCGTATTTATGGTCTCGCCTTTGAAACTAAAGAAGAGTTGGATAATTATTTAACACTTCTGACAGAAGCGGAAAAAAGAGATCACCGAAAACTGGGAAAAGAATTAGATCTTTTTTGTTTTTCTGATTTAGTTGGTCCCGGTCTGCCTCTCTTTACCCCCAAAGGCGTAATAATTATTGATGAATTAAAAAATCATATCGAAACCGTCTGTCGTCGTTATGGTTTTGAAAAAGTAATGACGCCTCACCTCGCAAAAATTGATTTATACGAAATATCCGGTCATGCCAAAAAATTCAGCGATGAACTCTTTCATGTCACTTCTGATAAAGGGCACCAAATGGTAATGAAGCCGGTACAATGTCCCCACCAAACCCAAATCTATGCCTCCCGTGTTCGTTCCTATCGTGACTTGCCGATTAGATACATGGAATCAGAAAAACAATATCGAGCAGAAAAAAGCGGTGAAGTCGGTGGCCTTTCCCGCGTTTATGCAATTACGGTAGAAGATGGTCACACCTTCTGTCGTATTGATCAGGTAAAAGAAGAATTAAAAGATTTAGTTTTAATTATCAAAGACTTCTATCGCGCTTTAGGTCTCTGGGGACAACATTGGGTATCGCTATCAGTGCGTGATTACGCCCATCCTGAAAAATATATTGGTGAAACCGCTGATTGGGATTTATGCGAAACAATGCTTCAAGAAGTTTCCGATGAAATGGGATTAAATGCCAAACGCCAAGAAGGTGAAGCAGCTTTATACGGCCCTAAACTGGATTTTATGTTCCGTGACTCCCTGGGCAAAGAAATACAAATTCCCACCGTTCAAGTTGATTTTGCCACTCCTAAAAGATTTAATCTCACCTATACTGATAAAGATGGTACGGAAAAAAATCCCGTTATGGTACACCGTGCTATCTTAGGCTCTTACGAAAGATTTCTTGCTTTAATTATTGAACATTTTGCCGGCGCCTTCCCGCTCTGGCTCTCTCCGGTACAGGTAAAAATAATTTCTGTTAGTGAAGCCCATAAAGACTACTGCCAAAAACTGGCCGGTGAACTAAAAGCAGAAAAAATCCGAGTTGAAATTGATGATAGTAACGAAACTGTGGGTAATAAAATTCGCAAAGCAATTGCTGAAAAATCACCTCATATGTTAGTTATCGGCGATAAGGAAATGAATTCAGAAATGCTTAGTGTTCGTGATCGTGGCCAACAGGAATCAAGAGAAATTAGCAAACAAGATTTCATAGCTGAACTTAAAAAGAAGATAGAGGATAAGAGTTTATAACTTAAAAAACCGTACTAAAAATTAACTATACCAAAAAAGTAGACACAAAACTGTCTACTTTTTTTAGCTACTTATAAACAAAACCGAAAAATTTACTCTATAACTCCCCCTTAACCTCTTTATCTAATCGCTCTAAAAATCCTTTAAAATAAGCTAACCTTTCTTTCCCAATTTTTCTTGAAGATTCTGTATAAAGATTATCCAATAAAAACTTATCTTTAGTTTCATAATTTATTTGAACACTATGCTTTGACTTATCAATTATTCGCCCATTTATTTTTCCTTCAGTCATATTTTCTTTAATATAATCTTCAATGTTATCTACTTTTTTATAAATTTTAGCTTGGTGTTTTCCAATCCAAGTAAAAGCTCTGGCAATGCCAATCGCGCCGGCAGATTCTAATTTATCAGCATCATGAATAATTTTTGCCTCAATGGTCTTTGGTTTATTGTTAGTACGATAACGATGAGTTAATATACATTCCTGAATATGTTTAATTTTATCATCAGAAAAACCAAGATTCTCTAATATTGGTTTAGCCATCTTAGCGCCAATTACAGCATGATCCGTCTTTCCCCTTGAATCATTAGACTCTTTTGCACATCCAATATCATGCAGCAAAGCCCCGGATTGCAAAACATCCATATCAACCTTATTTTCCGTCTTAGCTATCGTCAACGCTAAATTATAAACCCTCATAACATGATCAATATCATGAGCAGAATCTTTTTCTTGATTTAATATTTGTTCTACTATTTCTTTAATTTTTTGAAATTTTTCTGGCATAAAATTAAAAAATATAATGTCCAAACACTAATATTCCAATAACTATCGCCATCAAAGAGGCTATAAGAACGGCCCCGGCAGCAACGTCTTTTGTATCGCGAGCGTAAGGATGATAACCGGGAGAAGTGAGATTAATATCAATTTCAATTGCTGTATTGAAGGCTTCAGCCGCCAAAACTATACCCGCGGCGAAAGTAACCATTATCCATTCAATATACGTAATATTAAAATGAAAGCCAAAAATAATTACCAGCAAAAAAACACTTAATTGAATCCAAGCATTAGGAGTGACTTTCAGAAAAACTATTATTCCCCGCCCGGCATGAACAAAACTATTAGCTCTTTTAAAAGCAGAAAATTCTTTTTTGGTGTCAATAATGTTTGTCATATTTAAATTATTCAAGATTTATAAGCCTTACAATAATTTATTGTATCATATTTAACCATAATAGCCCACTTAAAATTAGTTAACTAATAAAAACTAAATTATATTTTAACTCACTCTTGCAATTTCATATATAATCTTATATAATCTTATATATAAACTATATAAGATTATGTATAATAAATTCAATAATAGAATAAGTAACCTGCCTCAAAATATCTTAAAGTTAATTAATAAGATAGATTTACTTAAAAGCAAATGGATAAATGGCGCTAAATTAGATCAACAAACTCTAGGTAATTTAAAGAAATCTATTTTAATTACTTCCACTGGCGCTTCAACCCGTATTGAGGGTTCACAGTTATCCGATGAAGATGTGGAAAGGTTAATGCGAGGACTATCTCTGCAAAAATTCAAAGATCGCGACAAACAAGAAGCGCGTGGGTATTTTGATTTGCTAACAAATATTTTTGAATCATATAAATCAATTCCCTTTGCCGAGAGCACAATCAAATTTTTTCATCGTGAGCTATTAAAATATTCTGAGAAAGATAAATTACATCGTGGTGAATATAAAAAAGATGAAAATAAGGTAGCCATGGTATCACCAACCGGTGAACCAATAGAAATCTTATTTGATACAACCTCCCCTTGGCTAACGCCAAAAGAAATGCAGGAATTAGTTGAATGGACACAAACCGCTTTTTTAGAAAAATCAGCTCATCCTTTAATTATCATTGG
>JARRBY010000020.1 GCA_029982795.1 Patescibacteria group bacterium | reverse complement strand
TACTAAAGAAATACTCGAAAAATTATTGAAATAAAAAAAACGAAGTCTTTACTTCGTTTTTTTTCTTTCTTTTAAAAATTTTTTCACAATAATCGCGGCCGCTTGATAATTATCTATCCAGTCTATCTTTTGCCCCTGCTTCTCCCAACGTTTAAACCAAGTTTTTTGTTTTTTTGCAAAACGATAAATTGCGGTCACCAAATCAGTTCTCAGCTTCTCTTCATCTATTTTACCCTGCAAATAATAGGCAATATATTTATATTCTAACCCAAAGGAAATTAAGCGTTTATACGATAATCCTGAATCTTTTAAACCTCGTACCTCCTCTATCATCCCTTGTTCATCTAATCGTTGCTCTAATCTTTTTTTAATATTTATCTTCATCTTCTCATCAGTAATTTTTTTTCCTAAAATTAAAAAATCAGCAATCGGCTCATCCTTTTTCATAATTAAATCACGCCCCTTCTCTATTAATTCCAAATAACGACTCAAACGTCGAGCATTACTTTGATCACTTAATGTAATTCTTTTTGCAAATTCTAAATTTAATTCTTTTATTCTAAGATATATTTTTTCTGCCCCTAATTTTTCCAAATGAGTGCGATATTTCTTATCACTTTTATAATCAGATAATTTATAATTATCAATTACAGCTTGTAGATAAAGACCGCTACCACCAACAATAATAGGTAACTTTCCTCTTTTTATAACATCTGAAATTACCTTCTTTGCCATTCTTTGGTAACGCGCCACACTAAAATTTGTTCGCGGACTAGCAACATCAAGCAAATGATAAGGAATTTTTTTTCCCTGATAATTATAATCCGGTAAATCTTTACCGGTGCCAATATCCATCCCTTTATAAACCTGACGACTATCGGCACTAATTATCTCACCACCAAAATCATAGGCTAATCTTACCCCTAAACTAGTCTTACCGCTCGCGGTGGGACCAAGTATTACTACAATTTTTGGTTTATCTTTTTTATTATCTTCATTACTCATAAATTAAAGTAAATCGCCACTTAAATTAAAAGCCGTGACCTTATTTATCTTTACCGCCACAAAAGAACCGATTACTTTTTTATTAGCTTTTCCTTGGCTATAAATATTAACCACCTTATGCGCCGCATTTCTCCCCCAATAATTTCCTGCTTTATTTATTCCCTCAATTAGCACTCTCTCTGTTTTTCCTTTATAGAACTGATTATTACTAAGAGCCGTTTGCACTAAGATTTTTTCTAACTCTTTTTCTCGTCTTTTCTTTTCTTCCAAACTAACATCATCAGGCATAGAATAAGAAGCGGTCATAGGACGAGGACTATAACGTGAAATATAGGCTAAATCAAATTTTGCCGCCTTAAATAACTTTACAGTATTTTGAAATTGCTTTCTCTTCTCTCCGGGAAAACCAACAATAATATCAGTTGTAATTGCCATGCCCGGTCGCGCCGCTCTTATTTTTTCCACTAACTGCAAAAAATGTTTAGCGCTATAACCACGATTCATAGCCCGTAAAATATCATCATCGCCAGATTGAACCGCCAAATGAAAATGCGGACAAATCTTTTTTTCCTCGCCTAATACTTTAATTAAGTTTAAACTGACATCTTTAGGATGACTGGTAGAAAAACGTAACCAAAAATCTCCTTTTATTTTAGCAACTTGCGCTAAAAGTTTAGCAAAATCATAACTTCCGCTTTTATAACTATTTACATTTTGAGCTATTAAAATAATTTCTTTATATCCTTTTTTAACCAATTCTCTTACCTCTTTAACAATTGCCAGGGCCGGTCTGTATACCTCACGACCACGCGCATAAGGAACCACGCAATACGAACAAAAATTATTACAGCCATTACCAATTGGAACAAAAGCACTAAAACGACTGGCATATTTAGGGATAATAGCCAGATATTTTTCTCCCTGCCTTAATCTGATTTCATCCAAACTTAAATTACTTTTAAACTCTCTATTCTTTAACAACTTCATCATATCCGGCATAGCGCTAATTGGCATAAATATATCAACCAACCCGGCTAATCTTTTCTGAACATCACTTCGTTGACTAAGACAACCGGTAATTACTATTTTTGCCTTTTTATTCTTTTTACGAATAGAATTTACTAAACCATAAACTCTATTTTCCGCTGACTGTCTAATTCCACAGGTGTTAAAAATAATTAAGTCAGCTTGCTCTGGATTACTTGTCTTTTGATAATTATTTTTTTCTAAAAAAGCAGCCAAGCGCGAACTGTCAGCAATGTTCATCTGACAACCAATTGTGATAAGATAATATTTTTGTGTCATATTTTAAATTTTTATCTAATATTTTTATTAAAAATCTGCTTCTGTCTCCGGTAATATTTCAATCTTTGAAAAACGATAAAGAGCAAAGTCATGACTAATTCTTTTTGTTAACTCCAGTTGCAAATTATAAGCAGGTAATTTATGTTCATTTAAATAAGCAATATCAGCCGCATTTAAATAAAAATTATAATAATATACCGGATAATAATTTATTAACTTCTGGCTTGCTTTTAAAATTTCAGCGTTAGGTAAAGAGCCAACAATTACTCGCCTTTCGGGAAAAATAAATTTATCATAATACTTTGTTATAATAACCGCTTCTCTCTCCGTTAAGTTAAAAATCTCTTCAACGTATTGCTTTTCCCTTAAATTATTATAATAAAGATGAATTAATCCCTCTTCTGAACCAAATAGAACAAAATTCAAACCCCAGGCCGAAAAAAATATTAACATCGATATTATAAACGCTTGAGCTACTCTTTTTCCCAAAACTTTTAATTCACCTTTAAAAAAATGCTGAAGCGCTTTACTAAAACGAGTGATAAACAAAGCGACAATGGGTATCATCATTAAATAAATTGGCAACCAATAACGAGTATAGGAATTTCCAATTGTATAATGATTAGGATTAGGGTTATCATTAAATATCCAACTTCCGTAATAGAAAATTAAAATTGTTGAAATTAATAGAAAAAGCGAAAAATAAACTAAATATTTAAAGCGCCATTTTCGCAATAAAGAACCAAAAATTAAAATTGTGCCTAATAAAAATAAAAGTGAAAGCCAAGGAAACATCTCTAATATATAGTGTTGCGCCATTTCTAATGATTGGTTCCTATTAAAACCAAAATAAAAAATATTATGATAAATACTCTTTACATAAACCCCGATATTTTGTCCCTTAACAACTGATTTGACTATCCCCGATCCCGCCTGTGAAATATCATCAATAGACTGATTCATTTCATTATAACCCCCATAAAGAGGAGACGAATAAAGGAGCTGATTATAATATAAATTCGGAATAATTGCTAAAAAAATACCACCTAAAATAAGAATAATTTTAGTAAAATTATAACGCTTAAAATAAAAAATCCAAGCGAGAAATAAAGCCGGTGCCAACCATACTAATTCTGAAGTTCGAGTAATTATTCCCAGCCCTAAAAACAAACCGGCTAAAAAAGAATAGAGCAATTTAAGCCACTCTTCCGGTTTTAATTTAAAAGTAAAAAAACGAGGCTTTTTTTCTTTTACTTCCTCTTCTTTATTTTCCTCTTTCTCCGTTCTCTGTATTTTTTTCTTCTTTTTCTGCTTCGCCGCCAAAACTAAAAAATATGCCGCCGTTAAAACTAAAACCACAAACAAAACATTATGAAACATGCTACGCACCGTGTAAT
Source organism: Patescibacteria group bacterium (assembly GCA_029982795.1). GTDB lineage: Bacteria > Patescibacteriota > Patescibacteriia > Patescibacteriales > UBA12465 > UBA12465. The sequence goes on along the minus strand of JARRBY010000020.1, from coordinate 8,797 downwards.
AAATATAAACCGGAAAAAAAGCAAGTAAAAAAGCAGAAATAACCCCTATTTTACGCGAAAATATTTTGGATATTAAAAGATAAAAAATAATAATACCAAAAGCGGCAAATAAAGGAGTTAAAAAAGGAATCACCGCCGAACCAAATATTGAACCTAGACTGCCATATAATAAAATTATTCCTAAAAAAGAAACCGGTTTTAGCCAACCAAAGTCACTTCGAAAACTACGCGGCATTACCATGTTATCCCCTATTATCGCGGCTTCATCAAAGTGAGCAATATCTAAGCCCTCGCTAAAACGACGAGCAAAAAAATAATTGGCACTTTCATCGGGAGAAGTCCATTTTATATAATCATCAGTCTGTGTTAAATAATTAAAACTTGATGTTAATACAAAAAAAACAGCTGCTAAAATCAGAATAATAAATAAGGGCCAATTGTTCTTAAATATTTTTTTCATCATTTTAATGTTAGCCGAAATTGCCAATTTTAGCAAGAATTTGCTATGATATTAGTATTATGAAAAAGCTGCCAAAATATCTGAATATCTTTAAAATTAAAGATTTATCTTTAATATTTTTAAGTGTTTTCATCTTTTTTTCCAGTATCTTATATTGGTTCTCTCATTTTAGTTTTTCTCTTCTTGTTATCTCGATTTTTTTAACTATTATTAGCTTAATAATTCTCAACAAATACAATCTTTTGCCTCCTCGAGATCAGCTTAAACCAAAATTTAATCAATTTAACAAAAAAATTAACCTTCTTCTTTTGGCTTTTTTCCTTTTTTTTGGCGCAGCTATCTTAGAACTTATTACCAGCGCCACCAGCGAATCTCTAATCTCCCCCTGGGAAGTAGTTAGCGCTCACTTCTTTTTTTTCTATGGTTTATCGCTAATATCTTTATTTTTTATAATCAAAGAAAATGTCTTAACCGAAAAAACAAATCTTTGGCTTATTTCCTTTCACTTATTCCTTAGTCTCAGTGTCACTTTGCTGGTCTATCGTTTAGGCTACGGTTTTGACCCTTTCATTCATCAAGGCGCAATGGAAATGATTGCTCAAGAAGGAGTCATCAATCCCAAAACCCCCTATTATCTCGGTCAATATAATTTAATTGTTTCTTTAAATTATTTAACCGGTCTCTCAATCGCTTTTTTAAATAAAATTCTGGTTCCTTTTATCGCCGCCCTCCTATTACCACCAACAATCGCCAATCTGTTAAGAAAAATTATCGATCATTCCACAAAAAAAAGAGAATTAATAATAAATTACGGCACTCTAATTGCCAGTGCTTTTAGTTTCAGTCTTTTTATTGTCACCACCCCCCAAAACTTAAGCTATTTATTTTTAATTATCGCCATCTTTTCCGGCCTGGAAGAAAAGAAACCGACAAAAACTTTAATTTTTGCTTTGGCAACTACCGCAATACACCCTATTTCCGGAATACCCGCTCTTATTTGGAGCGGTTGGCTCTTATTTAAAGCTCATAAACACCGCTTCAATACTAAAGGACAAAAAATTATATCAACCACACTACTTTATCTCGGTGCCATTATCATACCACTGGCCCTTTTTATCAGTAGTGGCGCAAAAATTGCCAATCTAAAATTTTCACTAAATCAAATTTTTAGTCCCTTAAATAATGTTCTAAGTTACAAGTATGCCGGCAGTGAAGACTGGCTCCTTAATATTACTTATTTATTATTTAATAACTACTCCCTTTTATTTCTCCTTTTAATTGTTAGTGGAATTATTATTTTCCAAAAAAATAATGGAAATTTACGCGCCTCAAACTTAGAAAATTATCACTGGCAAGGTCTTTTAAATGTTAATATTTCTTTAATTATTGCTTATGTTTTAAGTACTCAAATCAATTTTCCTGATTTAATAAATTATGAACAAGGTGATTTTGCCAGACGTATTTTAATTATTATTTTGCTTTTTTTATCACCCTTTGCTTTAATTACAATCTCGTCTTTGGTAAAAAGAATAATTCAATCTCCCAAAAAAACCTTAAAACTATGGTTTACAATATTAACTATCTTTTTTATTAGCGCTTCTTTATATCTTGCTTATCCTCGTTTTGATAAATACTATAATTCTCGCGGGTACAGTACAAGTTATAAAGATATAGAAGCGGTAAAAACAGTCGCTAAATTAGCTCAAGATAAAAAATATATCGTTCTGGCAAATCAACAAGTTTCCGCCGCCGCCCTTAAAACCTTTGGCTTTAGTAATTATTATCCCTCTGAACATGGTCCTATTTTCTTCTATCCTATTCCTACCGGTGGTGTTCTCTATCAATATTACTTAGAAATGGTTTATAAAAACCCCAGTCGTGAAACAATGCAGGAAGCAATGACACTAGTTGGGGCTCAAGAGGGTTATTTAATTATAAATTCCTATTGGAACGATAGTGACAAAATTATTAAAGCCGCTAAGCTGAGTGCTGATGCTTATTTTGAAATTGGCGATAAAGATATCTTTATCTTTCAATATAAAAATTACTAACGTCTTTCTTGATAATCCCAAATAGGTCCTATCACAATTATTTTTTGCCCCGCTGATTGCTGAACTATGGCCAATAATTTTAATTTTCTTAAATCAAGCTCTAAACCGCGTCGAGCTTGTGAGCCAAATCGTAAGACATTATCATCAACACTACTTTGACTAATTTTAAACTTCAGCGCAAAATCTCTTATATTTTGTCCGTCTTTTTCGTTTAGCTTTTCTCCTTTTAATTCTTTTTTGATAATATCTCGAATCATATTTAAATCATCGTCAACCGTACGAATCACTTGCGCCGCTAAATTCGTTTCTCGATTTAAATTAAGAGCCTGGAACATCTCCGAAACCATTTGATTGGTCGCAATTAATTCATTAACTAAAGCCAAATTAGGCTCAACATAAGCATTCTCACCATAACTAAAATAATCCCCTAAAGTTTGCCCTTCAAAAACTGGAGTAAGGGAAAAATCATCAAGGGGTAGTTGTAAATTAGCCCAAGCGGCAATGGCGCTATTTATTTCTCGTTCTTGCCACTTAGCAGACTGAGCAAAAATTGGCATTTTTTGCTTATCAGAAATCATTTTTTCCATCTGTGAGATAGTCGTCCAATAATTGGAAGTATGCCACATTCCATCTCTATCAATTTGATCTTTTAAAATATTAGCTTCTCGTTGATAATTTAAATAATTAGTATTTTCTATAAATAATTCATTGTCTTCCAATGGTATTACTAAATTTACAATATCTAAAGAAAAACCATTGCAACGCACCACCTGATTAGCTATTTCGCAAGCGGTCAAATTATTAGGACCCACTTTTTGCCCCCGATAACTTCCCACCGCAGGATAGGTAAGGCGCTTAAAAATATAATCATTAGGCCAATAAGGCCCAGTCAACATTTTAAATCCAAGAAGTTTTTTATTGGCCGGATTATCTTTATCAATTGCTCCTCTTATTTCTGAAAAATTATAAGTTAATAGTTCCCGCTTTAATTTATCCAAGTTCTCCATTGCTTCCGGATTTTGATCATCAAAAAGAACCTCAATATCATAATCTTCACCAAAAGTAGCAATTAGAGCATCACGAAAATCAACATAGTCTATTTCCTCTCGTAAACCCTGAAAAAAAGCCATTAATTTATATATCATTGCCCAACTTCCCTTTAAGCTGTTACGATTAGAAAAATCGGTTGAAATTAAACTAGCCGCAATCATACTTAAACGCCAATCTTCTTTATCAAGAAAACAATCAGAGCAATTCCCATTATTGTACTCTAGAGGAAACAGGGAATTTAACCAAGTCGAAGCTAAATAAAAATTATTTAATTTAGCATCAGAACGATAATCTGAAGGAACGGCAAATTCTTTATAATCCCGAGTATAGAGAAGATTGGGTGATTTACTAACCTCACGAGCGGCTCGAATTAACTGAACTTCTCTTAAAACATCATCACGTAAATAAGGAGGAGGATTAAAATACAATGTCTCCACATCACCTTCAGTGAACTTTGTCTTATCTTCAATGGCTCCCTTGACCGCGATTTGATCCGGTGCCGGTTTTAATAATTCCAAAGAAACTGCAAAAAAGGCCATTTCCATTCGCTGTCCTTCTAAAATTGCATCATTGATATTACCAATTGCCGCCAACCGGGATTCGTAGCGATTCTTTGATATTTCGTAAAGTTCCTTATTAATTCGCCACAAATTATCATAAAAAACTGTTTCTTCTATGCCTTTGAACACTTGCTTAAACATGTTCTGTTGATAATAAACCAAAAAATCAGAGGTAATTAAAAAAGGAATTTGTTTCTCTTCTAAATGACTATATAAACCATAAAAATCATTAACCTCATTAAGCCATGGATTTTCTAAAATAGCAAAACCATCATTATTTAAATCATCAATTACGGGATCTAAATTTATTTTACGTGACAAATCATAATAATTGAGACCGTCAATTTTAATATTAAGTGGTAATTCATAATCATCAATATTTAAAGCAATCTCATCTTTAACCGGTTGATAGAAATCAGAAAATGACAAATACTCAATTTGAGTATCACTTAAATTAGCATATTCCGTATCATTATTAATATTCTCAGCCTCTCCGTTTAAATTAGGTAAAGTGACATTTTCTGGCACCATATCGTCGGTTTTATCATTTTCAGTAATTGAAATTGGCTCGATTTTTGCTTCTTTTTTCTGAGTTAAAATTATAATTACCAAGCTAATGATAATTAGCAAAACAATCCCCCCCATTATGAATAACCACTTTTTTGTATTTCGTGGCGGCTCATAATTTGCGTTATCATCCTGTGATTCCCGATTAGAATCTATAATTGTAATTTCATCAGAAAACATTTTTTTATTTTAAATATTTATATTTATTATTTAAATGCTCTTGGTAGGTTCGAGCGTAATAAATATTTTCTCCCTTTAAATCTGTGAGAAAATAATTATAATCAGTTTCAAGTGGATAAATAGCAGCTTCTATCGCTCTTATCCCCGGATTACAAATTGGGGTTGGCGGCAACCCTTTATATTTATAGCTATTATATGGCGTATCAACTGACAACTCCTCGCCACTATGAACCGGGTTGGTATCAGCAAACCAATATGACAGAGTCGCATCTGATTCAAGTGCCTGTCCGGCCTCTAACCTACCCCAAAAAATATCTGAAACAATCCGAGCATCTGTATTTTCTGGATCAGAATAATTAATTGGAGCTTCTTTTTCTATCAGTGAGGCCATAATAACTATTTCGTAAATACTTTTACCCTGACGAGCAATTTCCTCTCTTAATTCTGGCCTTAATTTTTGCTCAAAATTTTCTAACATTTTTATAACAACATCCTCCGTAGTGGCGGAAGTAAAGACACGATAGGTATCCGGAAAAAGAAAACCTTCTAAACCATAATAAGAAGGTTTATCCGCTAAAAAAGAAAAACGCTCAGAAAAATCAATTGGGTTAGTATCACGTTGACGATAATCAACCTTCGGCTCACCGACTAAAGCCTTAAATTCAGCTTTAGAAAAATTAAATTGAACTAAATAATTACCAATATCCTCAACTGTCCAACCCTCTAATATCTTTATGGTTTTCTCGTCTTTATAAACTATGGGACTAGGAGCCAATCTTTGCTCACGAGCAGTTATAATAGCGGTAATAAACTGCGGAAAAATTTCCTTATTAGGCCTAATAAGACGATGATAAATAAAGCGACTGTTGGCAATAATAATAATAATTAGTATTACTAATCCTAAAAACCAAAATAATTTTCTCTGACTTATTTGCATTAAATTAATGCTATTTTTTTATTTTCTTGTTAGCTCTAGTCGCTTGCGCTATCATTTTTGAACTGGCCCTAATCTTACGTCCTAAACCATCAACCATTTTTATCCCCAGTTTCTTGCAAATTAAATATTCCGGCACATCATTAATATTTTTTCTATCACCCCCATTAGCAAAAATATCCGGATTAATTTTTGCCAAAGATTGACACACAGTTTTATCCTTATCAATTGCTAAAAATACTTCATCAACTGCACGCAAAGCGCCTATGATTCGCACTCTATCAGCAGCCGACATAAAAGGCACGCTTCCCTTTAATTTCACCTGATAATCATTATTAACAATCGCTACCAATTTATCACCCAATTTTTTTGCTTTTTCTATCATTTCCAGGTGTCCTACATGAAGAGGATTGAAATATCCCGAAACAGCAACAACAATGGGTTTCTTATTTTTTTTCTTGTTTAAGATTGGCATTAACAAATCTTAATTATATTTTTAATAATTTAATTATAACAAAAAATTACTTAAATTAAAACTAAAAAAGCCTGTCAGAAAAACAGGCTTTTTTAGTTATTTTTTTCTTTAAACTTACATCATTCCCAAATCATCCATACTAGCCCCAACAGAATTTGATTTTTCTTCCGGATTATCGGCAATAACTGCCTCTGTTGTTAGAAACATCATGGCAGCTGAGGCTGCATTCTCTAAAGCGGATCTTACCACCTTGGTAGGATCAACTATACCGGCTTTAATCATGTCAACAAATTCGCCAGTCGCCGCATTATAACCAATCACTTCTTTTTTATTTTTATTTTCTTCAATTAATCTTTGTAAGATTAAGGAACCATCAACACCGGCATTATTAGCAATTATTCTAATTGGCTCTAAAATTGATTGATTAACAATTTTCTCTCCTACCGGAACATTATTTTGATTTTTTAATTCTATCTCAAAACCGGCAAAATCCTTCCCGTAACAAGCAATAAGCAGAGATAAACCACCACCGGGCACTATTCCTTCCGCCACCGCGGCCTTAGTAGCATTTAAAGCATCTTCAATGCGATACTTCTTTTCCTTCATTTCTGTTTCAGTCGCCGCCCCCACTTTAATAACCGCTACTCCACCGGCAAGTTTTGCCAGTCGTTCTTGTAATTTTTCCTGATCAAATTCAGAATCGGCTAACTCTTTCTCTTTTCTAATAACCTCAATACGATTTTTTATCTCCTTATCATCGCCACGACCATCAATAATGGTAGTATTATCTTTTGATGATACTACTTTGCGAGCGGAACCTAAATCACTTAACTCCGCCTTATCAAGTTTTAATCCAAGTTCTTCACTTATTAATTTAGCCCCGGTTAAAATAGCAATATCTTCCAACATTGCTTTACGTCTATCACCGAAGCTGGGAGCCTTAATTCCTAAAACATTAAATGTTCCTCTTAATTTATTTAAAACAAAGGTAGTTAAGGCCTCGCCCTCAATATCTTCAGCAATAATTACTAAATCTTTCTTTCCTGATTGAATTACTTTTTCCAAAAGAGGAAGAATATCTTGAACGGCAGCAATTTTTTTATCAGTTACTAAAATATAAGGATCACTCATTTCCGCCTTCATTGTATCTTGATTGGTAATCATATAAGGTGAAATATATCCCTTATCAAACTGCATACCTTCTACCACCTCCTTTTCAATACCAAAGGATTGCCCTTCTTCAACCGTAATCACCCCCTCCTTTCCTACACTTTCCATTGCTTCAGCAATAATCTTACCAATTTCCTTATCATTTGCCGAAATTGAAGCAACTTGCGCAATTTCTTCCGGGGAAGAAATTTCTTTAGACATTTTCTTTAATTCAGAAACAATTTCTTGAACTCTTTTTTCCAAACCACCTCTTATTTCAATCGGATTAACTCCAGCAGAAACTAATTTTAAGCCATTATTTATTAACGCCTGGGCTAAAACTGTCGCCGTGGTAGTACCATCACCAGCCGCATCATTGGTTTTTGAAGCTGCTTCCTTAATAATTTCCGCCCCAATATTTTCAAACTTATCTTCCAGCTCTATTTCCTTCGCTACTGTTACTCCATCTTTAGTAATTATAGGGGCGCCATAACTTTTACCAATAACAACATTCCTTCCTTTAGGGCCAAGCGTTACCTTTACAGCATTAGCTAATTTATCAGCCCCTTGTTTTAAAGACAGTCTTGATTTTTCATTAAAAATAATTGTTTTTGCCATATTTTTATTTCTTAATATTTTTAAATTATACTACTCTAAAATTGCCACTATGTCACTTTCACTTAAAACAAGATAATCTTCATCATCAATTTTAATTTCATCCGGTGAGTATTTTTTGAAAATGACTTTGTCGCCAACTTTAACTGACATTTTTAAGAGAGTCCCTTGCTCTGTCATCTTACCGGGACCACAGGCAATGATTTCTCCTTTTTCCGGTCTTTCTTTTTCACCGGTTTCAGGCAATACGATGCCTGACTTAGTAATTTCTTCCGCTGCTAGCGGTTTAACAATTACATTGTTTGATAATGGTTTTAATTTCATATTTTTAGCTTAAATTAAATAATTTATATTAGCAATCTAACCTATTAACTGCTAATTCTGTTTTTATTTTAGCCCTTTATTTCTAGCCTGTCAAGACTAAAAACAAGCCCTTTATTTATTATTAAATTTTAGGTAAGATTAAAATATAATAAAAAATATGACAATTTTACAATCAATTATTCTTGGAATTATTGAAGGGTTGACTGAGTTTTTGCCGATTTCTTCAACCGCTCATCTCATTATCACCTCTGCTTGGTTAAAAATTCCTGAAAGTGAATTTCTTAAAAATTTCTTAATTTCGATTCAACTGGGTGCAATTTTATCAGTGGCCGTTTTATATTTTAAAACTTTAATTAAAAATCCACGACTTATTCTAAAAATTGCAGCCGCTTTTATCCCCACTTCTATTATTGGGCTGCTTTCCTATAAACT
>JARRBY010000019.1 GCA_029982795.1 Patescibacteria group bacterium | reverse complement strand
ATTACAAAGCTACCCTTTGGGTGGTAACGTAACCATGAGACCGGGTACAAAATTAGTGAAGATTACAACCGATCCTTCTGTATACGCTGTTGAACCCAACGGTGTGTTAAGAAAGATCGCTAATGAATCCCAGGCAGCTGCCTTATATGGCACTAACTGGAATAAGAGAATTGTGGACGTTCCTGACTCGTTCTTCACAAATTATACTATTGGTCAACCTTTAGCTGACGGTGAAATACCAGTTGGTTCTTTGGTAAAGAATGCTGATAGCGCGGCAGTATATTACTACGATGGTACTAACTATCGTTCAATTGCTAGCGAAGCTGCTATGAATGCCAATCGTTTCCGCTTTGAGTATGTTATGACTATATCAAATGACATTACTGCAAGTGGTAATGCGATTACTGGTATGGAAGCTGGTTTAGTAAAGACCTCACAAGGTGCTACCAGTCCAGCTGACGTTGTAACTGGTTCCGGTTTGATGGTTTCTTTAAACTCTCAGACTCCAGTTTCAATGAATATTCCAGGATATGTTGCTGTAGAAATGTTAAAGCTTAACTTAACTGCAGCGAGTGATGGTCCAGTTAATGTTTCCGGTATTACTTTAACCGCTTATGGTTTAAGTGACTCTGGTTACATTGATGATGTGACTATCTTTGATAATGGTGTTAAGGTTGGTAACTCAAAGAGTATTAACTCAAATCGTGAAGCAACCTTTAACTTCGCTACTCCTATTTATGTAGCGGCTGGTTCAACTAAGACTTTAACTGTTAAAGCTACAATCAATCATAATTCAGGTAGCTATGGTTTAGGTATTGCTAAGGCTTCTCACATTGTATCATCAGCTGCTAATGTTACTGGTTCATTCCCAGTAAATGGCAACTTGATGTCAGCTGTTGAAGCTACTGTTGGTAAAATAACTATTAAGGCACAATCAGGAACACCAACTGCAAGTTTTGGTGAGGACAATGTTTTATTAGCCGACTTTTCTATGGAGGCTGACAATGAAGAAGATATCTTGGTTCAATCTTTAAGCCTTTACAATGGTGGAGATGATGTCGCTGGCATTGTTTCTAATCTTGTATTAATTATTGATGGTGACGAAGTCGCTACTGGTGTTTACGCTAATCGTTATGCTACTTTCAATTTAAATAACTATCTTCTTGAAAAAGGAGACAATGTTTCAGTTGAAGTAAGAGGCGATATGGGTACTACCAGTGATGGTGACACCGTTGAATTATATCTAAAAGATGCTAACACTGATTTAATTGCGGTTGGTAAAACTCATGGCTTTGGCGTTAAGGTTGATTCAGACTTAACTTCTACTAAACGTATTGTAGTTACTTTAGAAGCTGGTGACTTTACCATTGATATGGATAAGTCAGCTACTCCTTCTAAGGATGTCATGCCTGGTGCTGATGATGTAGTACTTGCTACTTTGAAGATGACTTCAAATGGTGAGAATGCTACTTTAAATGATATTGATAAAGAATTTTTCTATATTACTGTAGGTACTAATCCTTCTGATACTGCCTTATTATTAGAGAATGTTGAGATGAAAGACCTTGCAACTGGTGGTATCTATGATTTAGATTTAACTAATGCAACATCAACCGGAGGTACACCTGGTGATACTTATAAATTAGAATTAAGTGATGAAATTTCATTTGTTAAAGGTATAACCAAAACATTTGAAATCAGAGCCGATGTTTTAGATGAAGTTGAAGAAGATACAACCTTTAAAGTTACTTTAAAAGGAGAGGGTATGGATATTGAAGGTGACAACTCTGGTGCTGATATAGAAACTATCACTCCAAACGAAGTTACTAGCGCTATTACTACTGTAAAGAAAGCTTCATTAGCTTGGACTCCAATTTCATTAGTTGATGCTTCTATTGTTGGTGGTTCTACTGAAGTTGAAGTTTATCGAGCTAAGGTAAAAGCTGGTACGGCTGATGGTATTAAGATTCAATCTGTAAAATTAAGTTCAGAATCTGCTAGTGATTCAGCTTTCACTGATAGCAATATTACCAAGTTAAGCTTATGGTTAGATGGTAAGTTATTGAAAGAAGTTTCAAATAAAATTGATAATGATTCTACTTCAACTGAAGGAACAATTACCTTTAATTCATTAAATACTGCAAATTATACTGTTCCTGCTGGTAAGGAAGTTGACTTAGTGGTAAAGGCTGACTTTGCTTCAAGTTTAATTGATGGTGAATTTGGGTTAAAAGTTGCTAGTGTTGATGATGTTTCCGCTCGTTCAGTAAAAGAAAATGAAGATGTTAAATTAACTGCTGCTCCAATTACTGTTTCAAGAAAAATCACAGTTGCTAAAAAAGGATCTTTGACAGTTTCATTATTAACTACTGATGCAAAAGCTAGCCGTGACTCTTATGTCTTAGCTGGTTCTTCAAGTGAAGCTGATCGTTACCTTGGTGAATTAAAATTCACCACTGTTGATGAAGCAATAAAAGTTGAGAAATTAGTCTTAACAGCTTCTTCAACTGTTACTACTGCTGATCTTAATGATATTGCTGCCGTTAAATTAGTAAAGGCAGATGGCACAGTTATTGCTAGTGAAACTTTAGCTAGTGATAAAACAGCAACATTTGATCCTTTCAACGTAGTGTTTGAAGCTGATAAGTCAACATCATTATTTATTGCCATTGAAGCTAAAGGAGTTAATACTGGAGAATCAAATGCGACTGCTAAGGTTGGTAGAAGTATTGCTTTTGATTTAACTTCTGTTGAAGCTATTGGTGATAGCTCTGGTGAAGATATTGTTTCTAGTGATGGTTTAACAATTAATAACAATACTTCAAACTTAGCTACTATCGTTGGCTCTAAATTATTATCTGTTACAAACATGATGTCAGATGGCACCTTAACTGGTGGCGCTGGTAAAGTGTTAGGCAAATACAAATTAGTATTTGATAACGGTAATAATAGAGATAAAAATAATGAAGACTTAAAAGCTACATTATCACAAATTAAGTTAACTCTCTCTAGTACGGCTACAGTAACTTCCCCTGTTTTATACATTGAGGGTCATGATTCAAATGCAGCCACTGGTAGTCTAAGTGGCGGTGTTATTACCTGGTCAGATTTATCGGCTCTTGTAGATGGTGGAAAAGTTGACGGAGAAGTTATCTTAGTTGTTAAGGGTGGAGTAATTACTTCTGGTGAAAATCAGTATGTACAAACTTCATTTGCAAGCTTAGGTAGTGATATTCAATACTACACTGATGTTGATGTAAGTGATGATAGTTCTAATTCTGATGTAGTGGAAACTGTTAATACTATGTTACTTCCTGTAACATCTGTTAACGGTGCTACTCTATCAAACTAGTACAATTTGTACTGCTTGATAATTATCTAAGCAATTAGATAAGCAAAGGACCGAGGTTTATCCTCGGTCCTTTTGTTTTATTAAGTTTATCTATTAATCTAAAACCGGGTCAAAGGGAAAAAGGGATGAATAAAGATGGTTTGTTTGGTTATCATTTTTAAGAGAAATTGGTTTTAATTAGTTTTCTTTAAAATAAAAAAGTGAGGGTTTGTTTTTTTATTTTATTTTTCTTTTATTTATCATCTTTTATTTATCTCTTCCCAAATTCTGGTTTTTATGATATAATCCCAGTTAATTAAATAGTCTAGTTAACTCTAAGAGACCAAAGTCTTGAAATTTTTATTATGTCCGGTGTCTTTCAATTACAATCAAATTATAAGCCGGCGGGTGATCAACCCGAGGCGATTAAAAAGCTAAGTGCCGGCTTAGAGTCTGGTTTGCGTTATCTCACTCTTTTGGGGGTAACCGGTAGTGGCAAAACCTATACCGCCGCTAATTTAATCGCTAAGTATAATAAGCCAACGTTAGTAATTGCGCCCAATAAAACTTTGGCAGCGCAACTTTATCGGGAATATAAAAATTTCTTTCCGCATAATGCGGTGCACTACTTTGTCTCCTATTATGACTACTACCAACCGGAAGCCTATTTACCCATTACCGATACCTATATTGATAAGGAAGCGATGATAAATCAAGAAATTGATAGATTGCGTCACGGAGCGACAACGGCTTTAATGACCCGCCGGGATGTTATTATTGTCGCTTCCGTTTCTTGTATCTATAATCTGGGTGTCCCCACTTCTTATTTAGCGGCCAGTTTGGTGTTAGAAAAGGGACAGACGATAGTTAGGTCGGATTTACTCAAACAACTCGTGAGCATGCAATTTGAGCGTTCTCTGGGCAATCTGGAACGGGGACAGTTTCGTGTACGCGGTGATGTTTTTGAAATTAGACCAATGTCGGAGAATATCTACTACCGCTTGGAATTGAAAGATCAAGAAATAGAAGCAATATCGGTGATTGATAATGTCAAGCAAAATATTCTGGAAGATTTGAAAGAAATTATGATTTTTCCACCCAAGCACTTTGTTTCCACTAAACCTCAAATTGAAGCGGCGATAAAAAATATAAAGGCGGAGCTAAAAGACAGATTGGCTTATTTTAAAAAAGAAGGATTATTGCTAGAGGCGGAAAGATTATCACGGCGCACTAAATATGATATAGAAATGATGCAGTCTTTGGGTTATTGTCATGGTATTGAAAACTATTCTCGCCACTTAGCCGGCAAATTGTCGGGGGATGCTCCTGATTCTTTATTAGCTTATTTCCCCTGGAAAGATGGTCAGCCTGATTTTCTCACTATTATTGATGAGTCTCATATTACAATCCCGCAAATAAGGGGGATGTATAATGGTGATCAGGCCCGGAAAAAGACTTTAGTGCAATATGGTTGGCGTTTGCCTTCAGCGCTGGATAATAGGCCACTTAAATTCAGTGAATTTGAGAAGCGGATTGGTCAAGTTTTATTTACAACCGCCACTCCCGGTGATTTTGAAAAAAATAATTCCGCCCTTATCGTTGAACAAGTAATTCGGCCGACGGGTTTAATTGATCCAGAAATTGAAGTTCGTCCGGTGTTTGATAAAAAAACTAATTACAGTCAAATAAACGATGTGATTTTGGAAGTGGAAAAAAGGAGTAGGCTAAAGGAAAGATCGATTATAAATACCCTGACCAAAAAACAGGCGGAAGATTTACACGCCTATCTAAAAGAACAGGGGCTAAAATCAAATTTTTTGCACTCTGATATAAAAACTTTGGAGCGAACAGAAATTTTAAAGGGTTTTCGGGAAGGTGACTTTGATGTTTTAATTGGTGTTAATTTGTTGCGGGAAGGTTTGGATTTACCCGAAGTTACTCTCGTGGCGATTTTAGATGCTGATAGAGAAGGGTTTTTGCGCAGTGAAACCTCACTGATGCAAACGATGGGGCGGGCGGCTCGTAATGTGAAGGGAAAAATTATACTTTATGCAAATCGGCAAACAGATTCCATGAAAAAGGCAATTAAGGAAGTGGAGCGACGACGTAAAAAACAATTGGCGTATAATTTAAAAAATAATATTACTCCAATAAATATTTCTAAAAAAATTGAAGAATTTTTTGATTTAGAGGAGAATTCGGAAAAAAAATAATAATATGCAAGATAAATTAATTATAAAAAAGGCGAGAATGCACAACTTAAAGGATATAAGTTTAGAGATTCCGCATAACAGTTTGACTGTCATTACCGGTGTGTCCGGTAGCGGCAAATCATCACTGGCTTTTGATACTATTTTTGCTGAGGGACAGCGTCAGTATGTAGAGTCTCTTTCTCCCTACATGCGTCAATTTTTAAATCAAAAAAAACCGGCTGATGTTGAAGAAATAATTGGTTTAGCTCCGGCAATATCAATTGATCAAAAAGCACTGTCTCATAATCCTCGTTCAACCGTGGGCACCCTAACGGAAATCTATGATTACTTGCGGGTGCTTTATGCTCGTATTGGAGCCGTCTATTGTCCGTTGTGCGGCACAAAAATCGAAAAGTTATCAGCTGATGAAATGATAGACATTATCATTACTCGCGCTAAATCAGAAGGCGAGGAAGATGTCACCATATTATCTCCGGTAGTTCGTTCTCGCAAAGGGGAATACTATCAATTGCTTTATAATTATTTAGGATTAGGTTATAGCGAGGTGAGAGTTGACGGAGAAATGTATTCCCTGCGCGATAAGATAAAGCTTGCTCCTCGTCAAACTCATACGATTGAGATTGTGATAGATAAAGTCAAAATAACTGCGGTTAGCCGTTTAAGTGAAGCAGTGGAGAATGCTTTAGAATATAGTAAAGGCTTGGTGGTGGCAAAATATCAAAAACAAGAATTTTTGTTGTCGGCGAATTGGACTTGTCCGCAGGATAATTTTTCTTTTCCTGAAATTGAACCCCGCCTTTTTTCCTTTAACTCCCCTCATGGCGCCTGCGAGGCTTGCTCCGGCTTGGGACGCAAAAATTTCTTTTCTCCGGATAAATGTCCTTCTTGTCACGGTACTCGTTTACGTCAGGAAGCTTTATCTATTTTAATCGGGGGCAAGAATATTGCTGCTGTTTCCGCCCTTACCATTAAGGCGGCCTATCATTTTTTTGATAAGCTCTATGAAAACTTGAGCGCCAAAGAACGGGCGATAGCGGAAAGCGTGATTGTGCAAATTGTTTCCCGCTTAGAGTTTTTATTAAAAGTAGGGCTTGATTATCTCTCCCTTAACCGAGAGGCGCACACCCTTTCCGGTGGTGAGGCCCAGCGAATTAGATTATCTTCCCAAATTGGTTCAAATTTGTCTCATACTATGTATGTGTTAGATGAACCGACAATTGGTTTGCATGAGCGTGATACGGAAAAGTTGATTGAAACGTTGCAAAAATTAAAAGAGAAAAATAATACGGTTATTGTGGTTGAACATGACGAAAAAACAATTCTAGCCTCAGATTACTTAGTTGACATTGGTCCTCTTGCCGGGGTACATGGCGGTGAGATAGTGGCGCTTGGCAAGACGGCTGATTTGTTGGCCGGGAAAGATAAACAAGCTTTAACTAAGTCGCTCACTTTAAAGTATCTCAGAGGGGAAGCCGAAATTAGTTTGCCCCAAAAAAGACGCGAAGCAAGTCACGGTGTTTTAAAGGTAATTGGGGCTCGGGCTAATAATTTAAAAAATATAAACGTTTCCATTCCGCTGGGAAAATTAGTGGGAGTAGCCGGTGTTTCCGGTTCTGGTAAGTCATCATTTTTATATGATGTTTTGTATAAAAATATTCAACAGTTAAAACATCGACCGGGGGGACGGGCGCGGTTGGAACAGGTTAGTGATATCAAAGGAACCGATTATATCAACAAAGTGGTAGTTATTAATCAGTCGCCAATCGGACGGACTCCCCGTTCTAACCCGGCTACCTATACCGGTATCTTTACCCCCATTAGAGATTTTTTTGCTAGTTTGCCTGAGGCTAAAGAGCGAGGCTACAACCCAGGACGTTTTTCTTTTAATCGTCCGGGTGGTCGGTGTGAAGCTTGTCAGGGAGCCGGTTATAATTTAATTGAAATGCATTTTTTGCCGGCAGTTTTGGTGGAGTGCGAAGTTTGCCAAGGCAAGCGTTTTAGTCGGGAAACTTTGCAGGTGAAATATAAGGGGAAAAATATTGCCGATGTCTTGGCTTTAACAATTGATGAAGCGCTTGATTTTTTTGCCGGTAATTATTACATCACGGATAAATTACAAGTCTTGCAAGCGGTGGGATTGGGCTATTTGCAATTAGGGCAGAGTGCGACGACGCTCTCGGGGGGAGAAGCGCAAAGGATTAAAATTGCTAAGGAATTAACGCATACTTTGGGCAAAAGAACGCTCTATTTATTAGATGAACCCACTACCGGTTTACATTATTATGATATAAATCAATTGTTGTCAGTTTTAAATAAGTTGGTGGAAAGAGGAAATTCAGTGCTAGTGATAGAGCATAATATGCACATGTTAAAAGCAATGGATTATATTATTGATCTTGGTCCCGGTGGTGGTGAAGAGGGTGGTCAATTGGTAGTTGGTGGTACCCCGGAGGAAGTAGCGCAGGCGAAGGAAAGTATAACCGGACAATATTTAAAAGCGTACTTAAAAAAACCGGTTAAAAAGAAAAAACCCTGACAAATGTTTTTTCATTTATCAGGGTCTTTGGTCGCGGTGCGATTTTTTCTTTCTTGATGAGAGTGTTGTCTGGATAAACGAGACGTATTCTCCTGATTAGCGGTGCGACCATTTTTTCGGTTTTATCCGATTTTTGAATCTCGGCGTCAGCTAGTAGATTCATTTATATTTTAACAAATATTAATTTTCTGTCAATAGAAGTTATCCACAGCAGAATTAAAAATTAGTTATGAAAGAAAATTCCTTTAGAAAAAAATTAAAAGAGAAGGTAAAAGCAGCCCCTCTAACACCTGGGGTATATTTTTGGTTGGATAAAAAGGGAGAAGTTTTATATGTTGGTCGAGCGACAAGCTTGCGCTCTCGTTTAAATCAGTACTTGCAAAAAAATTTAGAAAGACGAATTGGAGAGATGATGTCTTTAGCCTATGATCTTCGTTTTATTGAAACCGACTCACTGTTGCAAGCGATTATTTTAGAGGCGCAGGAGATAAAGCGATATTGGCCTAAGTATAATGTTAAAGATAGAGACGATAGATCATTTATCTACATTGTTATTTTACCTGAAGACTATCCCCATCCTATTATTATCCGCGGTCAGGATTTAAAAAAGTTTTCTCCCCTGAAGGCGGATATTTTTGGCCCTTATCAATCCTATGCTTTGGTAAAAAAGTTTTTACGTTTAATAAGGTCGGTTTTCCCCTATAGCACCTGTCGTCCTAACAGTGGCCAAGCTTGTTTTGATTATCAAATCGGACTTTGTCCGGGGGTTTGTTTGGGAAAAATAACAGTCGCCACTTATCAAAAAAATATAAAAAATATTAAGCTCCTGCTTAAAGGAGACAAACAGCGTTTAGTGAGGCAATTGTTACGTGATAATCCGGAAAAGGCTCAGGCTTTAAAACATTTACAAGAAGTTTCTCTTTTGCAAAAAGAAACAAACTTAACCCAGCCCCAACTTAATCGTTTGGAGGGTTATGATATTTCTCATCATGGTGGTCAGGAAAGCTACGGGGCGATGGTGGTAATGGAAGAAGGGGAATTAAATAAAAGAGCTTATCGTCTTTTTAAAATCAAAACAGCTCCTTCCGGTGATGACGAAAGAGCCTTGCTGGAAGTACTTTTGCGTCGTTTTAAACATAGTAATTGGCCATTTCCTAATTTAATTATGATAGATGGGGGAAGGGCGCAGATTAGTTTTTTAAGTCGGGAGTTAAAAAAACATAATATTGAAATTACTTTGGTAGGAATTTCAAAATATGGCGGTGATATTTTGGTTTTTAGTCAGCAGAGCAAAAAGCAACAGCGAGAAATTGCCGAATCTTTGAAGCCCAGTCTTTTGCAATTAAGGGAAGAAGCGCATCGCTTTGCTAATTATGGCCGCCGGCGGGGGACTAAGTTAAAAGTGTAGTCTTTTTATGTTTTAGCTTGACAATTTAAACTATTGTGCTAAAATAGCTTTATTACAAAATATATACCACAGACAGCAAGTGTAGCAATACGTAAATCTTGCCGAGGTAACAAACTTATTTTATAAGTTTATCTTCATCTGTGGTAACACAGATTTTTTATATGCCAAAAAGTAAACAACAAAAACAGGAAATCCTAAAGAGTCTTAATGATAAAATAAGTCGAGCTAAATCCATTGTCTTTGCCGGCTTTGATACTTTAGGAGTAAAAGACAGTGAGGGTTTAAGATTACGTTTATTGGCTGAAAATAGTGAATACTATGTGGCCAAGAAAACCTTAATTGATCGTGCTTTGGTGACTAATAAAATTAGTGATTTGAAAACTCGTGAGTTTGCTGGTAAGGTGGCGGCAATTTTCTCTTATGAGGACGAAGTGGCTGCGGCAAAAATTATTGGTGATTTTCGTAAGGATAAGGAAAAGGTGGATAAGATTGTCTTTTTGGGAGGTATTTTAGATAATAAACTGTTAACTCAGGCTGAAGTTGAAGCGTTAGCTAATGTTCCCAGCAAGAAAGAGCTATATGCTAAATTAGTTGGTTCGTTAAATGCGCCCGTAGCGGGATTTGTTAATGTTTTAGCGGGTAATTTACGGAGCCTGGTTGGTGTTTTGCAAGCAATATCAGAAAAAAAATAATAATTTAAATAAATTAAAAATATTAATTAATAAAACTATGAGTGAAGACAAAAAGGACGTTGTTGTCCCTGAAAAATTTGCCAGTTTAGTGGCAGAAATTGAAAAAATGAGCGTGCTAGATTTAGCTGAGCTTGTTAAAATTTTAGAAGAAAAATTTGGTGTTAGCGCAGCGGCTCCCGCTATGGCAATGGCACCAGCTGCTAATGGGGCGGCAGCTGACGTTGAAGAGAAAAGTGAGTTCGATGTGGAATTAACCGATGCTGGCGCTAATAAGATTGCTGTTATTAAGGCGGTTCGTGAAATTACTGAAATGGGTTTAAAAGAAGCTAAAGATTTAGTAGATGGCGCTCCAAAAGTAATAAAGGAAGGCGTTAAAAAAGAAGAAGCGGAAAACATGAAGAAGAAATTAGAAGAAGCGGGGGGCAAGGTTGTTTTGAAATAAAAAATACCAACGGAAATTAAAAAAATCACCTTAAAGAGGTGATTTTTTTTATTTAATATTTTATGTTTTATTTTATGTTTTATTATTATTAATATTTTATATTATGATTTAATTTTAATTGGCCCGAAAGGAATAAATTTGGTTAGCGGAAAGGAGATAAAGACTGCCGTCACTTACAAGCGCAATATCATCAAGGATTATGTCTGAAAATAAATATTGTTTGATTTCTTCACCGGGATTATAGTCATCGGTTTTATTTTTATTAACCCTAACTAAACGATTATCACCCACTAAAATATAGAGAAAATCATTATTTCCCATTAATTTATTGGCTTCTTCAGTTTCAGGAATTAGAGGAAGCGTCGGGAAAGCTTCTTTTTTACCTAAACGAAATTTAGTAATGGCTCCGTTTTTTGCTAAAACATAAATATCGCCATCAATGTGAATGTCGCTAGCTGTGCTTAAATCATTGTCATCGTTTAACCATTCATTACGACTGGCAAAATTAGTTGTATAACGAAAGATTTGATTCTCACTTGGAGAGAGAAGATAGACACGACTGCCCCAAACTCCAAGACCACTATAGTTTAGAGAATTGTTGTAATTAGTCAGAGTATTAATGGTTGTTTTATTTGTTTCTGTATTAAGACTGATTATTTTATCATCATCTCGTAAGTATAGAGTTTTATTATCAGGATAATAAGTGCTTTGGCTTAAAAGATTTGCTTCTAGTTCAATTGGCGTGGTGTTATTGTTGGTTAAACTTAATTCCCAGAGATTATTGCTGTTATAGCCGTATAACTTATCACCGGCAACTTGTATTTTATTTAAATCAAGTTCGGCATAAGTTGCTAGCGGACTACCGGCGCTAACATGATTAAGACCTAAGACTTTATCTGTCAGTAGGCTTAAGCGAGAATTTAAGATTTCTTTGGCGCTGATTTGGTATTCTTCTTTTTCTGGCAGAGCCCGGGTCATTTCTTTAATATCATCTAACACTCGATTGGCGCCGTCTTTATTATTATATAAAAGATAGGAATCAAGCAGTGCTTCTTTTTCTTCAATTTGGCTTAAGGTCAAATTAAAGCTTTCTTTTTGCGCTTGTTTGGCTCGATTTTGCAAAACCAGGGTGATGCTGGTAATAAGGGCGATAACAACTACGATAAGGCTCAAGGAAAGGAAGAGGCTTTTTCTATTTGTTCCTTTTAGTCGGTTTTTAAAATTGGTGGCAAAATTTTTCCAAAATGAGGCGGTAACAAGTTTTGGTAAAAATGAAATAAAAGTTTTAAATCCGTTTTGGAAATGATGAGAGCTTTTTTTGAGCAATACTTTTTGGGGGCGCAGGAAAGAACTGGCGTTAGGAAGGTTGAGAGTTTTTGTTTTGTCTTTTTTTTCTTCCAAATTAGGCAGTTGCTTGGAAATATTTGTAGTTACTTTTTTTTCTTTTTTTAAGCCTAACCATTTTTTTAAATTACGACCGGCTTTTTTTAAATTAATCAAGCCGGCCGGGGCTAACATAGTTTCGGTTTTTTCTTCGGTATAATTAAGTGATGAAATGGAGTTTTGCGCTGTTAGTGGTGTTTTGGTTTCACCTATTTCTTGTCCGGATTTATCAGTAGTATTTTTTATAATAATTCCTAAAAAAGGAACGTGATAATTAATACGAGCTAAGTTATTTTTGATTTGTTCAGCGGCTACTATGGGGGGTAATTTGGTAATAATTTTTACCAACTCTTTACCAGATATAACCTCGGATAGAGATTCGCTGGCGAAGACAAAGTAGGAGTTTAAGGGAATTTCCCCACTTAAAACTGAAGAAAATAAGCTTATTTCTTTTTGACTTTTTTTAATTTTTTCACTAGTACTTGTATTTTCTAAGTCTTTAGCCGCGTTATCAACATTTATAATCTCATAACCTTCTTTTCGACGATAAATTAAAATAGCACGATTGTGACCAAAACTGGAAAAATAGAGTTTGGTTCCTAAAACAACTCCCAAGGTAATATTTGTCGTATTGGGATCTAATTTAAGATGATAATCTTTACTAAACTCATTTAAACTTTTATTGGTTTTAGCTAGCGCCGCTTCAAAAATATTTTCTGCTTCTAAACCGTCAATTTTGCCAATTAAAAGAATTTTATCATCTT
>JARRBY010000018.1 GCA_029982795.1 Patescibacteria group bacterium | reverse complement strand
TTATTAGTGATTTTATTTTCTTTCTCTGCGGAAATAGAGGCTGACTCTGAAGTTTCCTTTTTGTTAAATATTAAGTCACGATTATTTACTATCTGTTTATTAGCGCCAATAATATTGCCGATGGCTTGAAAATTTTTTTCGGGTTTAGCCATGGTTTTTAATATTTGACTAACAATTAACCACACTAAAAAATGTATTGCTTCGGGACTTAAAATCTCACCTTTATGGGTACACTTAACTAATTTAAATCCTGGCAGACTAGAAGCAATTTCTAAATAAGTTTGTTCGGCTCTACGTAAATGATTGATATTATTTTCATGAATATCCTTTGTTTTTCCTTTCCAGTCTTCTCTTTGACGATTATGGGCTAATTGAAAAGATATTTCAGGTTCAACTTGCAATATGATAGTTAAATCCGGTTTTGGTATTTCAAATATTTTATATTCTAAATCGAAAAGCCAATTAAAGAATATTTTTCTTTCCAAGGGATTATCAATTTTTCCGCCCTGGTGAGCTAAATTAGCGCTTGTGTAGCGATTAGCTAAGACAATTTTTCCTTCTTGTAACCAAGCATTTATTTTAGCGCTGGCATCAAAACGATCAACTGCATAAAAAATGGATGATTTATAAGGATCAACTTCATCGGCTTCACCGTATTTCCCTGATAAATACTCTTCAACTAAACCGGCTGATTTAGTATTATATTGAGGAAAATCAGCGACAGCGACAAGATAACCTTCGGCTTCAAGTTTTTCTTTAAGTAGCTCTAGTTGTGTTGTTTTGCCACTGCCATCGGTACCATCGATAACAATAAATTTTCCTGTTTTAGTCTCCATAATGATTAATTTTAGCCATTATTAAATCTATTTGTTGATATAAATTTTCTAAGTCAGAATTATTATCAATTTTAAAATCAGCGGTGTTGGCAACTTCGGGAATAGTTTTTTCTGATTCACGATTATCATCTTCCAGAAATTGAGCAAAGGTTTTATCTTTGTCACCTTCATTTTCATTACGGGCACAGAGACGTTGGTAGCGTATTTGCGTCTCAACTTCAAGGCTGATAAGTTTAAAGTTATTCAATTTTTTTAGGGAAGTAATATCAGAGAGACGGCGGACGCCATCAATGACCAGCAAGGGGCGGTTACTATTTTGGGCGTCAATAGAGATTACATTGGCTAAGAGGTCTTGACCAAAGCGATTGCGAAGATCGAATGATAAATTTTGTAAATTTTCTCGAGTTTGCGGTAGGTAGAGGCGTTGTAGGATATCTCGGAGTACTTGTGAGAATTTATAGCTTTCAGCTTGATACTTTTTTATTAAATATTTCTTGACCACTTCTTTGCCACTTGCTTGTGGTCCAACTAAGGCGATGATAAGTTGAGACATAAATTTAATAGTTTACCCGATATCTTAGCATTATAGTATTATTGTTTAATTTTCTCACTTCTTTTAGTGTTAAGTCAATATTAAAGTCTTGATTAAAAAGGGATAGGCCATTACCAAATATTTTTGGTTCTATAGTTAAAACTATCTCAGAAACCAGTTTTTCTTTTAAAAATAAAGAATTGATTGTTGCTCCGCCCCCTAAAAGAGCTGATTTATAACCTTCTTGCGCCAAATTTTGTAATACTTGGCTTGCTTTACCGGAAACCCATTTAACTCCTTCTGTTTCTGTTAAATTTTTTTCGTAAGAAAAGACAACATTAAGACGATTTTTTAAGGGGGAAGGAAAAGTTTTAAAAGTATTTTCTCCCATTATAACAACACCGTGTTTCTTTGATAATTCCACGAATAATTTTTTGTCTTCGGGGCTGGTCCAATTAGCCAAATGGTCTTTATGTTTGGCAATTTTTCCATCAATGGTAATTGCCATCATTAAAGTAACTGGAATCATATTTTTAAATAAAACTTAACATTTAATTATTAAATCGCAATCGGTGCTTTTATGCCGGGATAGGGGTTATAGTCTTTTAGGGTAAAATCTTCAAATTTAAAAGAAAAAATATCAGTAACCTTGGGATTGAGCTCCATTTTTGGTAGGGGACGAGGTTCTCTACTAAGTTGCAAATTAACTTGTTCAAGATGATTATTATAGATATGTAAATCACCGAAAGTGTGAATAAATTCACCCGGTTTTAAATTACATACTTGAGACATCATCATGGTAAGTAGGGAATAAGAAGCGATATTAAAGGGGACGCCTAGGAATATATCAGCACTGCGTTGATATAATTGACAGGAAAGTTTACCATTTATGACATAAAATTGAAAAAGAGTATGACAAGGTGGTGGAGCTGATTTTTTCCCTTTTACTAAAGTTTGGAGG
This sequence comes from Patescibacteria group bacterium, assembly GCA_029982795.1. Classification (GTDB taxonomy): domain Bacteria; phylum Patescibacteriota; class Patescibacteriia; order Patescibacteriales; family UBA12465; genus UBA12465. The sequence continues at coordinate 10,643 of JARRBY010000018.1, read as the reverse complement.
TCGGCGACATTCCAGCCACTGACAATAATACGACGTGAATTAGGATTATTTTTTATCATCTCGACTGCTTGGGCAATTTGATTGATGGTTGTGCCCTCTTTTCCTTCCCAAGCCGTCCATTGTTTGCCATAAATTGGTCCTAAATCACCATTTTCATCCGCCCATTCATTCCAAATTGTAACGCCGTTATCATTTAAATATTTAACATTAGTATCACCCTTTAAAAACCAAAGTAATTCGTAGATAATCGATTTAAGATGAACTTTTTTCGTTGTTAAAAGAGGAAAACCGGCAGTTAAATCATAACGTACTTGGCGACCAAAAACACTGCGCGTGCCAGTTCCTGTTCGATCATTTTTATTAACCCCATTTTTATTAACGTCTCTTAGTAAATCTAAATAAGTTTTCATATTTTATTTTAAAATGGATAATAAAGGAAAATAATATAAATTATTGATTTTTATATTGGACTTTTTCAGTTGAGATAAGCTCAAATATTATTTTTGCTTCTTGAAATATTTCTTTGCTTCTTTGTCCCGCGTGATAATCTTGCGCACAAACCACTCTTTTAATACCAGCATTGATTATCATTTTAGCACAAGTATAACAAGGAGTCATCTTACAATATAAAGTACTGCCGTCAAGAGCGATTCCCATGCGCGCCGCTTCACAAATTGCATTTTGTTCAGCGTGAGCGGTTCGTATACAGTGTTGGCTGGTGCTTCCATCTTCGTGGATAACAGTATGAATTTCGTGTCCAACTTCATCACAATGGGCTAATCCAATGGGTGAGCCGGCATAACCCGTGGCGATAAGGCGATTATTTTTTGTAATAACACAACCGGCACGACCTCTATCACAGGAACCACGAGTGCCCACCATTTCGGTAATTTTTAAAAAATACTCATCCCATGTGGGGCGTTGGTAGTGATTATTTTGTTTTTTATTAACTGGGCGGGGTTTTTTCATATTTTTTCTATTTAAGTAAGTAATTACTTATATTTTAGTATAAAAAAATAATAAAATAAACGTTGACAGAAGGAGCAAAAATAGCCATTGACAAATTTTAGGATTAATATTTTTACTCTTTTAAAAAGCAAAGAAAGGGGTTATAATAAAGGCAGGTTGATTAAGGGAGAATTATATGAAAAAAATAAAAAAAATAGCGGTTTTACAAGAAGAAATCGCTAATAATAAGGAAGTTTTTTTTACAATTAAAGCCTTTGCTAATGCTGGGGAAAATTCAGTAAAAGAAACGCCAAATGGGGAGATTCAAGTGCAAGTTACATCAAGTGCTACTGATGGCAAGGCTAATGTAGCAATTGTTAAGATTTTAGCATCCACTTTAGGTTTGCGTCGTTATCAAGTTGAGATTATAAAAGGGTTGACAAGTCGCTTAAAAACCATAAAAATATCACGTTAATTATGGATTTATCGGTTATAATCGTTTCTTGGGAGACAAAGGAAAAATTACGTCACAATTTAAAAGCCCTCTTTTTATCAGAGGGTGATTTTAAATTTGAAGTTTTTGTTGTTGATAATAATTCAAGTGATAAAAGCGCCGATATGGTGGCGCGTGAATTTCCGCAAGTTAAGTTAATTCGTAATGAAAAAAATGAGGGTTTTGCTCGGGCCAATAACCGGGCAATAAAGGAAGCCGGGGGTCGTTTTATCCTGTTGTTAAATCCGGATATGAAAGTATTTCCAGATACTTTATATAAAGCTCTTTTTTGGGCAGAAAAAAATCCTCAGGCGGTGGTTTCTGGTTTTCGTTTATTAGCAGAAGATGGTAAACTAGTAGCTCAGGTGAGAAAATTTCCTAAACTTTTTGATCAATTGATGATTATTTTAAAGGTTCCCCATTTTTTCCCCGCGGTTTTAAATTCATATCTTCAGAAAGATTTTGATTATGATAAAGCGCAAGCGGTCGAATCGGTACGAGGTTCATTTTTTTTGATAAATGTTAAAAGTTGGCGGAATTTAAGCGGACAAGAAAAACCTTATTTAGATGAAAGATATTTTGTTTGGTTTGAAGAGGTTGATTTTTGTCGTTATGTAAAAAGTATTGGGGGAGAAGTTTGGTATAGTCCGGCAGCCGTGGCTTTAGATTATGTCGGACAAAGTTTTTCTTTACTAAAGAGACGTAAGGCCCAAGATTATTTTAAAGATTCTATGCTTAAATATTTTCAAAAATGGGAAAAACCGAGTCAAGTTTTTATTTTACGTTCGGCTTGGAAGTTGGTAAGGATATTTATTAGATAGCTATGAGAAAAGCAAAAGTAGGAATTATTTTAATAAATTATAAAGATTATGCCAGTCGTTTTTTGGTTGATTTTAAACAATCTTTAGAGCGGCAAGATTATGGATTAGAAAATTTGCAAGTCTATATTATTGATAATTGTGCCAGCTCGGAGAGTTTAAAGATTTTAAATACTATTTATCCGGAAGCGGAGATTATAGCGCGAGCGGATGGTAATTATAGTGCGGCTTGTAACTTGGGTTGTCGCCGTGCAATTTTAGATGGTTGCAAGTATGTAGTGACGGTGAACATGGACACGGAAGTTGATTCAGCTTGGTTATCAGAATTAGTCAAGGGTTTAGAGAAAAATCCGGATACAGGAATAGTCCAAGCAAAGGTATTGTTGTATCAGCCGGATGGGATTGAAAAGCAGATTAATACTTTAGGTAATGTTATTCATTTTCTTGGCTTTGGCACAACTTCGTTTTATCGTAAAGCTGATTATGAAATTAAAGGTTACCCGGAAATCAAAGGTTATGCCAGTGGTTGTTCCTTTATTGTTCGGCGTGAAGTATTCAGTGCTATTGATGGTTGGAATGAAGAGTATTTTATGTATCACGATGATATTGAATTTAGTTTGAAGGCGAGGTTAAAGGGGTATAAAATTAGATTGGCGCCAAAATCTTGCATTTATCATAAATATGAATTTTCTCGCAGTGTTCGGATGTTATATTACATGGAAAGAAATAGGCAGTTGTTAATATTTCATTTTTATCCTTGTAAGCTTTTATTTTTAATTTTACCGGCGTTGGGAGCAATGAATTTTGCAATGATGTTTTATGCCATTTTTAAAGGTTGGTTTAAAACGTGGTTACGAGCTAATTTATATTTTTATAATCCTTATAATATAATAAAAATTATTAGGACGCGGCACAAATTAAAAAAACTGGGTCGGCTAACCAGTTCAGATTTTTCTGAGTTGTTGGTGGCTAGATTAGAATTTTTAGAAATTGATAATTTTCTTCTTCGCTATTTAGGCAACCCTTTATTGGCGCTTTATTGGCGGGGGATAAAAAAAATTATTTAATATGGATTTATCAATAATTATTGTAAATTATAAAAGTAAGGCGCTTTTAATCAATTGTCTTAAATCAATTAAGGAGGCAGATTTAGCCGGGATTACTTATGAAGTGATATTGGTGGAAAATAATTCGGGGGATGATTTAAGTGATATTTTAAGTTTTCAGGATAATATAAAGTTAATATTATCAAAGCGTAATTTAGGGATGGGGGGTGGTAATAATTTAGGAATAAAGGTGGCCAGTGGTGATTATATTCTGATTCTTAATCCCGATACAGTGCTTAAGCCCGAAGCGATTAAAGTATTGTTGTCTTATTTAAAAGCTAATTCTAAAGTAGGTCTGGTGGGACCAAAATTATTATATCCTGATGGTAGTTTGCAATTGTCTTGTGCGCGTTTTCCGAGTTTTTTTATGCCAATTTTACGTCGCACTTTTTTGGGGGATTATTTTAAAAAACAACGCGATAGTTTTACCATGAGTGATTTTGATCATAACAAAATAATAACAGTTGATTGGTTAATGGGCTCTTGCTTGCTTTTTAAACGGGTTATTAAATTAGATTCATCAAGAGTGTATCAACCTTATTTTGATGAACGTTATTTTATGTATTTTGAAGATATTGATTTAGCCCGAACCTTTCATTCTCAAGGTTTAGACGTTGTCTATAATCCGCAAGCGCTGGTAATTCATAATCATGCTCGTCAAAGCGCTAAACACCCGTGGTATATGGCGGTATTTAAAGATCGTTTAACTTGGGTGCATATTGCATCTTGGTTTAAATATTTTATAAAATGGGGCTTTCGTCTCCCTCGTAAAAAAAACTAATATGAAAAAAATAAAAAAGGCAATTATGCCGGTTGCTGGTTTTGGTACAAGATTTTTGCCGGCCACTAAGGCTCAACCTAAAGAAATGTTGCCTGTGGTGGATAAACCGGTTATTCAGTATTTAGTGGAACAGGCAGTAGCGGCGGGAATAGAAGAGATTATATTTGTTACCGGACGAGGAAAACGGGCGATTGAAGATCATTTTGATTATTCTTTTGAATTGGAAAAAACATTAGTCGAGAAAAATAAAATGGATTTAGTGAAAAAGGTGCAAGAAATTGAAAAATTAGCAAAATTTTCTTATGTGCGGCAACCAATTCCTTTAGGTGATGGTCATGCTATTAATTGTGCTTCACACCTAATTATGCCCAATGAGCCGGTTTTAATTATGTTTGGCGATACTTTATATGATGCTCAAATTTCACCGGTAAAACAATTAATTGATGTTTATAATGAATATGGTACTTCCGTAGTTGGTTTATCGGAGGTTGATGCTAGTGAGGTTAATAAATTTGGTGTTATTGATGGTGATTTTTTAAAAAACGATGTATATAAAATTAAGTGTTTTGTAGAAAAGCCAAAACAAGAAGAAGCCCCATCTAATTTAGCGGCGGTCGGTATTTATATTATTACACCTAAAGTTATCGAGACTTTAGGTAAAATGAAATCCGGTAAGTCAGGGGAGATAAGATTGGCGGATGCTTTTGATTTGTTATTGGAAGAGGGGGAGACTATATATGGTAAAAAAATAGAAGGCGAGTGGTTGGATACCGGTAATAAATTTAATTTTATTAAAGCAACTTTAAAATTTGGTCTAAAAAACGAAGAAGTGAAAGATAAGTTACAGCGCTTGATTAATGATTTAGCGGAGAAAGGTTAAGTTTATTATTTTATTTAAGAAGTAGCTTATAGATCCCTGATTGTTGTCCTACTTGGGCGTAAAAATAAAGGATATTATTTTTTTTATCTAATGCTAAATCACCAATTTTTTCTGTTTTAAACAAAGTTGTGAGGATATTGGTTTTTAAATCACCCGCTTGAATACTATTTTTAGTTGAGAAAATAAAATAGTTTTCTTTTTCGTGCCAAATTATTTTTTCAATCGGGTCGCTGACACGAGAGACTAAAAAGGAAGAATTATTTTCTAAATCAAAGAAAATTATTTCCCAACCATTATGGTAGATAAGATTGTTTTTGTTAATAAAAACCCAGTCTTTTACTTGATTGAAGATAAAAGATTTTTCCCAATTATTTTTGTCAATTAAATAAAGCGAGTCGTTTTCTTGATCATAAAGAGAAATAAAATCATTTTTGTCATTATCAAAAAATAAATAGCGACCAATACTGGGAAGTTCCATTTTTTTTATTTCTTCCTTGGTTTCTAAATTATACTCTTTAAAATATTGTTTTTCATTTTCTTTGGATATTACAAATAATTTTTTTTGATCTTGTTTAAAGTCTTGGATATAAGGCAATAAAAGTAGGGTTGAGCTTGAAGTGCGGTTTTCATTTATTTTTATTATTTCTCCATTTTTTAAATAAGCGTAAATGCCCTGGTTGTCTTTATCATATTTCCAATTTAAGACACTATTTGCGGGTAGAAGTAGATTAAGGTCAAGTGTGCTTTTGATATCGATATTGGTAATGTGGCCGGCACTAAATATTTCCCAATTGTTAAGCCAAGCGCCGCTTTTATCACCTTTAACTTGATTAACATTAAAGTGATTTAAATCAATCCAACTTTGATTTTGTTCTAGATAAAGAGAATTGCCATCATTATTTAAAAGGAGAGAATCGGCGGAAGAGGGGCTTATTAAAATTGGTAAATCTGAACGGAAAAGATTTAAATCTTCAACAAAAGTGGTTAAACCGGAGGAAATGGTTATCTTTTTTTCCAGAGGCCAATAATTGTCTTTTTCTACTCTTAAATAATAATCACCCGGTAACAGATTTCTTATTTTAGTGGGAGTAATAAGGTAATCTTTTTTTAGTAAGTTAAATCCGGGAACAGTTTGCTTTTTGTCATTTAAAAAAATAGTGGCTCCTTTGGGTGAAGTGGCTAAATTTAAATTGCCGGTTTTTTGCAGGAGACGATTAAATTCTAGTGGCCAACTTAAATTAAACTTATAGCCTGAAGCGTATAAGCAGGTGGCGGTAGTAGTAAATATAAAAATAATTATAAAGAGAAAAAATATAAAATCTCTAATTTTTTTAGGCATAGTTATTCTTCTTTTCTTTCTATTAGGGCGCCAATAGAACGTAATCTTTCATCAAGTTTTTCGTAACCGCGGTCTATTTGGTAAATATTATCTATCTCAGTTGTTCCTTCGGCGACTAAAGCGGCAATTACTAAGGCAATACCGGCTCTAATATCAGGACTGATCAATTTTTTGCCGTATAAGTTACTGGGTCCATTAATAACAACGCGATGCGGATCGCAGGTTATGATATTTGCTCCCATTTGGGAGAGCATATCTGTCCAGATTAAACGACGATCATAAATTGTTTCTTGAATTAGGCAACTGCCTTCAGCTTGGGTCATTAAGACAACATAGGGTGATTGTAAATCGGTTGGAAAGCCAGGGTATTCATGAGTTTTAATACTATAAGCTTTAATTTTATCAACTCCTTTTATTTCTAACCAATTTTCACCTGAGGTAAAATTAATGCCAATTTTTTTAAAAATAGTAAGGAGATTAAGGATATGATCGGGATTACAATTAGTAATTTTTAAATTTGATTTGGTAGCGGCGGCCATTAAAGCAAAGGAGCCGGTTTCGATTCGATCGGGAATAATTTGACAATGACCCGCTTTTAATTTTTTAACTCCGGTAATTTGAATAGTGGGTGTGCCTGCACCCTCAATTTTTGCTCCCTGACTATTGAGGTAGTCGGCTAAAGCTTTAATCTCTGGTTCCATGGCACAATTACGTAAAATAGTTTTCCCTTCCGCTAAACAGGCTGTCATCAATAGACTTTGGGTACCAGTTACAGAAACGGTTGAGAAAAAATAGTCGGCGCCGGTAAGTTGGGGCGCCTTAATGTGATAATATCTATCATCAATTTCTACTTTAGCGCCCAGAGCGGTGAAACCTTCCAGAAAAAGATCTATTGGACGACCGGCCGCCCCAATAACGCAACCTCCGGGATGAGGGAATTTTACTTCTTTAAAACGAGCTAAAATAGGGCCGACAAACATAACAGAGGTTCTAAATTTATCAGCAATTTTAGGGTCAAGTTCCGTTTTTGAAACATTTTTTGTATTAATTATCGCTTCGTTACCATTTCTTTCAATATTAGCTCCTAAATCACTAAGAAGTTCAAATGATTTTTCGACACCATCAATGAGAGGAAGATTGGAGATAGTCATGCTTTCTTCTGAAAGAAGAGAAACAGGTAGCATAATTTGGGCATTATTTTTTGCTCCACCAACTGCGATTTCACCAGATAATTTAGCCTTACCTTGAATTATAAATTTAGCCATATTGACAAAATTAGGTTTATTTTATTATTACTTTTTACTTGCTTAACTCTTTATTAACTATAAAGCATTTATTGACATTTTTCAAATATTTGTATAATATAAATCATGTGTTTAGATTCAATTCGGTTTTTTATTAGTTAAAAGCATTTGTTATCAAAAAAATTAAAGTCTTGAAGCAAAATGCTAATATATAGAATATGTCAAAAATAGCAGTTATTAAAACAGGTGGCAAGCAGTATAAGGTAGCTGAGGGCCAAATTTTGTCAGTTGAAAAATTAGATGATAAGGACAAAAAAATAAAGTTAGATACTTTATTGATTGCCGATGGCGATAAAGTTGAAATTGGCAAGCCATCTTTAGGTGAAAAAGTGGAAGCGGAAATTATAGAAAATGGTAAGGGAGATAAGGTAACAGTTGTAAAGTATAAAAATAAAACTCGTTATAAGCGAACTATTGGCCATCGTCAAGAATTTTCCTCTATTAAAATTACTAAAATTGCTTAAAAAAGAAAAAATGAAAAATAAAAAACCCGCAATTATTTGAGCGGGTTTTTGTTAAGTTGAGTTTTTAAACGACGGAGCGTAATTTTATTTGCCAATAAGTGACGTTTGTAAAGTAAAATTTTGCCTAGTTTTGCTATTTTTTTTCTAGCTAACCGGACATTTTTACGATTAAACTTGAGGTTAATTAAGACAAATAGAATCAGCCCAACTAGTTTAGCAATTTGGCGGTTAAAAAGTCCAATTATATAAAAAAGACCAATTAACAACAAGAAGCAGGTAAGTACAAGTAGAATCATTATTATTTCCTCTGTTTTTATTTGATTTCACTGCGATATTGTAGAGCACTTTTTAAAGTATTTGAATCAGCGTACTCTAAATCTGATCCAGCGGGCAAGCCTTTGGCTAATCGGCTTATTTTTATTTTATTTTTAAATAACTTTTGTAAATAAAGACTGGTGGTTTCTCCTTCAAGAGTAAAATTAAGAGCAATAATTATCTCTTTTATCTTATCATTTTTTATTTTTAAATTTAAAGCAGAAATATTTAAGTCTTGCGGACCAATTTTATCTATCATGCTGATTAAACCCCCTAAAACAAAATATTTTCCTTTATATTGTCCAGTTTGTTCAATGGCGATTAAATCTTGAATATTTTCAACTATGCATAGTATGTCAGAAGTGCGATTAGGGTCAGCACAGATATCACAGGGATCAGATTCTGCTAAAGCTAGGCACTGGTGACAAATTTTTTCTTCTTTTTTTAGATTTGTAATTGAATTGGCCAGTTCTTCTAATTCGTTTTCATTTTTTCTTAATAAATAAAAAGCATAGCGTTCGGCTGTTTTTGGACCAACGCCCGGAAGATGGGCAAGCTTATTAATTAAGTTTTGTAGCGCCCGTGGATAATTCATGCTTTCTTTTATTTTAATTTAAACCAGGAATACCACCCATTTCTTGCATTTTTTTTGCCATTACACGTTGCGCTTTTTTAACGGCGCCGTTAAAGCAATTTTTTAAAGCTTCTTCTTGAGCCGATTTATTTAAACTTTCATTAATAGAGAGAGAAATAACTTCAAGATTACCATTTAAAGTAATTAGAACACCATTTTTTTCTTCACTAACCTGTTCCTTAGCTAAACTTTCTTGCATTGTTTTTGCTTGGCTTTTTAGATCTTTGAATTGTTTTAGTTTACTGAACATAGAGTTTATTTTTAATTATTTTTTAAAGGTTATTTATATTATAGCAAAATTATATTAATTGGCGATATTATCTGGTTGATGATATTTGCTTAAGCTTTTAAAGCTGGCGGTTGTTTCATCAAAAAACAAATCAACTTTTCCGGTAGGGCCATTTCGATGTTTGGCGATAAAAATGTTAGCACTATGTTTCTCTTCTTCAGGTAAATCGTTGGGGTTAAAGCTTCTATCAGCGGCCTTGCGATAAAGAAAGAGAACAATGTCGGCATCTTGTTCAATTGAACCAGAATCTCTGAGATGGGAAAGTTTAGGAATAGCAGGGCTTGTTTGTTCAACAGCACGTGATAATTGCGCCAATGCTAAGATGGGGATATCAAGTTCACGTGCAATTGATTTCAAACCCCGACTAATTTCAGCAATTTCTTGGACGCGGTTATCTCCATATTTACCACGGCCTTCCATTAATTGTAGGTAGTCAATAACAATAAGACCAAGTCCTTTTTCCATTTTTAAACGACGGGCTTTGGTTCTTATTTCCATAATTGAAAGTGTTCCCGAATCATCAATGTAAATCGGAGCTTCTGCTAGTTTTCCCATAGCTTCACCAATTTTACCAAAATCATTATCTTCATCTTTGTCAGACAAGTTACCGGTTCGCATTTTCCACAGACTGACATTAGCTTGAGCGCAAAGCATGCGGTCCACTAATTGTTCTTTGCTCATTTCTAAGGAAAAAATACCAACTCCTTGTTTGCTTTTTATCGCCGCTTGACGAGCGATATCAAGTGCTAGTGAAGTTTTCCCTACACTAGGTCGAGCGGCGAGGATAATCAAATCGGATTTTTGTAAGCCTGCTAAAATATTATCTAAATCATTAAAGCCGGTGGGAAGTCCACGTAATTTACCACTGTATTTATGTAAATCATCAATTCTATCAAAAGCTTCAGTTAATAAACTATCAATGGGGGTGAAGGTATTTTTTAGATATTTTCGGGAAACGCTAAAGATTTTACTCTCAGCGGCATCAAGAGTGGTATCAATATCACCCTCTTCGTTAAAACTAATATTGGAAATTTCAGCCGCTGCTTGTTGCAAACGTCTTAAAGTTGCTTTTTTTTGGATGATATTAGCATAGTGGACTATATTGCCCGAGGTGGCAACCGTGTTTGATAATTTAGCTAAATAACTACGACCACCAATTAGAGCCAATTGATTGCGATTATCTAATTTATTGGCAAGAGTGATAATGTCTATTGGTTCCTGAGCTGAGTAAAGATCTTTTATAGCTTCAAAAATATGTTTATGATTGTCACG
>JARRBY010000004.1 GCA_029982795.1 Patescibacteria group bacterium | reverse complement strand
AAAAACTAAAAATAAATAAAATCTTTATTTTTTATAGTTTTTTAAACATATAAGTACCTTTTAATTGATAACCATTTTTACGATAATAATCTCTAACTCCTACCCCGGAAATAACCGCTATCTTTTCCGCTTTGTATTCACGAGCAATTTTTTCCGCTTTCTTTATTAATTCTTTTCCTAAACCAAGATGCTGTACCTTACCATCAACACCAACACTGGTTAATTCTCCATAAACATGTAATTCTCTAATAATTGCCGGCGCTATTTTGTTTTTTTTATCAAAACGTAAACGACAAAAACCATAAAGAGTTTTATTGTCATCACTATCAACGCTAATAAAAAATTCTTTACCCTCTGCCGCTTGATATTCTTCAACGTTAATTTGCCAGTTTTTTAAAATTGCTTCTTTAGCTTCACGACAACGAATACAATGACAAACCACCCCCCTGTCTTTCATGATTTGTCTTAAGTTGGTAATTTTATTACCCGCTTCAATTGATTCTCCTGGTATATCACGAATTAATCTAATAATTCTCACATAAGGAGGGACTATTTCCTTACATTTTATAATTAAATCCTGTAATTGCTTATCAGAATAAGCTTTATATTTACCCTCTTTAAACCATTTATAAAGGAGACTCCCCTTTACCACTACAGTGGGGTATAATTTAATTTGGTCAGGCTGAAAACGACTATCTGAAAATATTTGCTTGAACATTTTAAAATCTTTAGTCGGTGTTGAACCGGGGAGAGCTGGCATTAAGTGATAAGTAATCTTAAAACCAAAACGTCGCATTAAAAGAGTCGCTTGTGTTATCTCTTTTACTCCGTGTCCTCTTTTATTTAAATCTAAAATCTTATCATCTATCGCTTGTACCCCCACTTCAATTCTGGTACAACCCAAATCTCTCATTTCTTCCAATTCAGCTTCATTAATATAATCCGGTCTTGTTTCTAAAGTTAAGCCAATAATTTTATATTTTGCCTTTTCGTTTCTTCTTTGTTCAATTTTTAAATACTCTTCTAATTTTTTTTGACTCAACTGCTTATTATAGGGTGATTTCAATTTATTTAATACCAAATCTTCTCCCTTGTATTCCCTTTTTATTTTATTAAAATCATTAGCCGCTCGAAAACAATTAAGAATAAACCAATATTTATATTTTTTAGGCAAATAACTCCACGTTCCACCGATAACAATAATCTCTATTTTAGTAGGCTCATGCCCATTATTTTCTAAGGCCTTAAGTCGCCACACAACCTGTTTAAAAGGATGGTAACCACATCTAATCGCCCGCATTACTGCCGGTTCATTAGATAAATAACTAACAGGGACATCTTCTTGATGGGGACAATAAGCGCAATTACCGGGACAAGGATAAGATTTTGTTAAAACGGCCACCGGCGCTATTCCGGATAAGGTTCTGACTGTTCTTTTCCTTAATAATTTCTCAAAAGACTGACTTTTTTTAATTTCATGCCTATTTAACAAGTCTTTATAGGTTTTTAAAATTTGTGAATTGGTAATCGCTGATAATTTGTATGTTTTACAAAACTCTCTTTTTATATTTTCCAAGTCATCTCGATTTTTTGCTTGTTTTATTGCTTTAATTACTAATTTTTTTATTGCTTCTATCATTTTTTTAGAGTATAATTAAAATATAATCTAATTAAGAATACTATATTTTTTAAAAATTAACAATCTTTTATGAAAACAAAAATAGCCATTATTGCTTTATTTGTTTCTCTTCTATCATTTCCTTTTTTAGCGGTAAATGCTGCTGAAGAGGAAAATAAAGGGACAGTCTTTGTTTCTGCTGAGGAAAACATAACCGGCAATCTCTTTGCTGTTAGTGAAAATGTAATTGTTGACGGTATTGTTGGTGGCGATTTAATAGTCGCCGCTAATTACATCACTGTTACCGGAAGAATCGAAGGTGATATCATCGCTATTGGTCAAAACATTAATATTGAGGGTGAAGTTGGTGGGAATGTTCGTGTTATTGGTAGTAACATAAATATTAACAGTTCAATTTCACGTAATCTTAATGCTTTTGGTTCACAAATAACAATTGGTAATGAAGCTAGAGTTGGTTGGGATGTTACTATCGGCGGTGTGGCGGCAACAATTAGAGGTAATATAATAGGTAGCCTTGATTCATATTCACAAAAAACCTTTATCGCCGGTAAGGTTGGTAAAAATGTGAGAGTCAAGGTACTTAACGAAGAAAGTGATGGTTTGATAATAGATAAAAATGCTGTTATTAACGGGAATCTTGATTATCAATCAAAAGAAGAGTTAGATTTAAAGGCTAATAATAATGTTTCCGGAGAAATAACGTGGAAGAATTTAAATGTTACTAAAAAATCGTCTTTCTTAAATTGGTTATGGGGAACCGCCTTTTCTTTCTTATCAATCTTATTTATTGGTCTTTTCTTTGTCTTTATTGCCACTCGTTTAAGTCGTCGATTTATTAAAGAAGCAAAAAATAAAACCGGGAAAGCGTTTTTATGGGGTGGCCTTTTCACTCTAATCATTCTTCCTCTTGCTTTAGTCTTAACTTTTACTATTATTGGTATTCCTCTATCAATAATTTTAATTTCTCTTTGGTTAGCCGGTTTATTTATTGGAAAAACAATTGCTGCTTTAATTTTAGGTGATTTTATCTTCACTAAAATTCTAAAAAAAGAAAAGATTCATTTATTTTGGATTTTACTAACAGGTACTCTTATTTTAGCTTTATTATTATCAATTCCTTGGTTGGGCCGGATTATTAATTTAGTAGCGATTTGGCTTGGCTTGGGAAGTGTTCTCTCCTATGCTACCAATAAACCCAAAAATATTTAAAGCCTACGATATTAGAGGTATTTATGGTCAAGATTTTGACAATGAACTTGCCTACCTACTGGGCTTGGCTTTTGTTGAACTAAAAAAACATGATAACGACTACAATAAAGAACGACCTTTAAATATTGCTGTCGCTTGTGATATGAGAAAATCTTCACCAATGTTAAAGGAAAACTTAATTCGTGGCCTTGTTACTGCTGGAGCAAACGTCTTTGATCTTAATCTAATCCCAACCCCAAGCTTCTATTTTGCAGTCGGAAAAAATAATTATGATGGCGGAATAATTATTTCTGCTTCCCATAATCCAAAAGAATGGAATGGTTTTAAGTTAGTCAGAAAAAATGGTCGTCCTGTTAGTGGCAATACCGGAATCATGTTTTTAAAGGATAAAATATTAGAAAATAGGTTTATCCCCTCACCAAAACCCGGAACTATTACTAAAATAACAGGAATACTTGAAGAAGAAATTTCTTTTGCCTTTGCCAATATTGATTCTAATTTAATTAAACCTTTAAAAATTGTAGCTGATGCCGCTAATAGTATGGGAGCGCTTTATTTAGAAAAAATATTCTCTAATTTAAAACAATGCGAATTGATAAAACTAAACTTTACTCTCGATGGCACTTTTCCCGCTCATGAAGCTGATCCTTTAAAAGAAGAAAATTTAACTCAACTGAAAGAAGCGGTTATAAAAAATAAAGCTGATTTAGGTATTGCTACCGACGGTGATGGAGATAGAATATTTTTTGTTGATAATGAAGGAAAAACAATTAAACCCGCTATAATAAGAGGATTATTAGCAAAGCTTTTTTTAAAGGACCGACCTGGGGCTAAAATTGGTTATGATGTTAGACCGGGAAAAATTACAATTGATATGATAAATGAAAATAAAGGAATTCCAGTAGAGACTAGAGTGGGGCACTCTTTGATTAAAGAACAAATGTTAGCTGAAGATATTTATTTTGCCGGCGAATCATCAGGGCATTTTTATTTAAATACCACTATTGGTTGTTTTGAATACCCAATACTTATGATTTTAAAACTTTTAACTGAATTCTCGAGCACATCTAAATCCACCTCTTTATATATAAAAAAATATGAAAAATATTTTTCTTCAGGAGAAATTAATTGTGTTGTCGCTGATAAAGAAGCTGTCTTTACCAGAATTAAAAATACTTTCTCAGACGGAAAAATAAGCACTCTTGATGGTGTTAGTGTTAGCTATGATGATTTTTGGTTTAATGTTAGAGGCTCAAACACGGAAGAAAAAGTACGTTTAAATTTAGAAGCAATAAATGAAAATATTATGAAAGAAAAAACGAAAGAAATACTGGAAATAATTAAACAATAGCGCAAATAAAAAAAGAGGTTAATAAAATTAATCTCTTTTTTTATTTATTAGTCTCTTCTCTCTACTTCAATGGTTGCTTTAGATAACAAAGCGGCTAAAGCGCCAACCGCTGCTAATAGAGGAGCAAAAACTGTTCCTACAACCGCCACAGTAACAGGAATTTCCATAATCACATTATCTTTTTCATCTTTAATTATAATTCTTCTGACATTTCCTTCTTTTATCAAGTCTTTAATTTTTTTTAAAATTTCTTCACCGGTAACTTTAAATTTTTCTCTTTTTTTTATTCTACTTGAATGAGTTTTTTTTGTTGTCATATATTTCTATATTTAATTAAAATAAGCATTTTGAATATAATCTCTGACTACTCTATCGGTATTAAAATAAGAGGCGTTAATCGCGATTGAAAAGCGCATAATCTCTCGCCACATTTCCGGTTTATGATAGAAAGTGGGGAGTATCTCTTCTGTTAATAAATTATAAATACAATTTGCATCTTTTTCATCTTGTTTTTTATTATTAGTCTTTCCAGAATGAGCAATCGCCCAACCTGTTTTAGCTTTTATATATCCTTCATGCCACCAACCATCAAGCGTACTCAACTGCGGAATACCGTTATGAGCCGCTTTCATACCACTGGTACCTGAAGCTTCATTGGGTGGCAGAGGATTGTTCAACCAAATATCAACTCCAGCAGTTATCAGCTTCGCTAACTTCATATCATAATTTTCCAAAAAAACAATTTTTAGTCGATTACCATAATTCTTTTTAATTTCATTTAACTCTTTAATAAGACTCTTTCCTATTTCATCTTGAGGATGAGCTTTACCACTATAGACAAGTTGAATTTTACCAATTTTATCATTAATTTTAAGTAATTTTTCAATATCATTAAATAACAAAGTTGGTCTTTTATAGGCGGTAAAGCGTCGCGCAAAACCGATAGTAAAAACATTGATCTCTAATTTTTCTCCCGTTTTCTTTTCAATTGTTTTTAAAAGGCGTCTTTTTGCACTTTGATGGGCAGTCCAAATTTTATTAAGTGGGATTGAAAAAGCGTGTCTTAAAGATAAACCTGATTCTCGCCAGGTGGGGATATATTCATCAAACAATGCTACAAATTCCGGCGCCGTCCATGTAAGGGAATGCACTCCATTGGTAACATTGCTGATAAAATGCCTCGGAAACATTTCTCTTGTAACTTTTTGGTGACTATTTGAAACCCCATTTACATAATTACTAAAATATAAAGCTACTTCGGTCATATTTACTTTTTTATTAATAACTAAACCTGGCAATTTATCAGGAAAGTCCGGTTGATAATATTTTACCTTTTCTACAGAAAAAATATCATTAGCTGTTTTTAAAGGGGTATGAGTAGTAAAAACGCAAGCCTTTTTTACATTTGCCAGTCTTTTTCTTATACTCCCTTTTTCATCTAAAAATTTCGCAATAGTTACAAAACTACCATGCCCCTCATTAATATGAAACTTTTTAATACAATAGCCTAACTTTTTTATCATCTCATAACCACCGCGACCAAGAATCATTTCTTGTAAAAGACGATACTTCTTATCACCACCATATAAATGATCGGTTAAGGTTCTATATTTTTTCTTATTTTTTCTCAAATTTGTATCCAATAAAACTACCGGCACAATAAAACCATTGGGAGACTTGATACTATATTCCCAAGCGGTGATATAAACCTTATCTTTATTAATTTTTATTGAAACCTCTGTTTTTAACTTTTTTAATTTAGAAAAACTATAAGCTTTAAATAAGTTTTCTTTTTGTTCTCCTTGTTTGTTTATTTCTTGATTAAAATAACCATAACGATTAAGTAGGGTAACCCCTATTAACGGAACTTTCAAATCAGCGGCGGAGCGCAATATATCGCCAGCCAAAACCCCCAAACCTCCGGAATAAGTTTTAATATCCGGGTGCATACCAATTTCCATGCTAAAATAAGCAATTTTAAATTTTTCTTCTTTTGTATTATTCATATTTAAGATACTGTAATTATAATTTCATTACTTTTCTTTGTTTCTCCACTCCAAGTTTTAATTTCAGCATAAACTTTATACACCCCCTTATCGGCTAATTCGGTTTGCCAGTAAACTTCAAAAATTTCTCCATTTACCCCATTTATATCTCCCAATAATTTACTATCACTTCCATCTTCTTTACTTAAAAATATTAAAATTCTAGAAATATTATCCGGATTACTAACACCGACCGATATGTTTAAAGGAAAATCTATTTGATTTACAGCAATACCACTACTTGGTGAAATAATCGCAACTGTGCTTGACTCATTATTTTTTATCGTTTTATTTTTAAGATTAAAATCTAAACTATCTTCGGCACAGTTATTAACATCATCACAAGCTCTCACTAAAAGATTGTGATACCCTTTATCAAGTGGGGGTAATTTTTCGTTTAACAATTCATTGCTATTTTTTGTTTGCCATAAACTACCATTGATAAAATAATTAATTTGATTTATCCCTCTTGGAGCACTGGCAGCAACTTCAACTGTTAAATTATCATCAAAAATATCTTGATTATTATAAGGACTAATTATTTTTATTTCCGGTATATTTTCTGGTGAATGCAGTTTATCAAAATCCTTCAAAAGTTTAGTTGAAGTGGCATTTTTTTCAGCCCAAGCTAAGACGGCAGATTCCCATAATTCAAATTGGGGGTCAACACTTGGATCTTTTGGCGCCTCTCCCCGAGGATCATCTTTATTTACATAAAATAAAATAGAATGAACCTCAGGAATTTTTAAACTGGAAATTAATTCCGGTGGGGTTGATCCACTAGCCAACTCTCCGGTTGTGATATCTATTTTTACCTCTCTTTCGGGAATTTCTCCATCTAAAATTCCTTTACCAGTTTTATAATCATCCGGCGCCTTAAAATTTTCTACCGGTGTATCTCCCAACACCCGGGACATAAAAGCATTCCAAATTGGAGCAGCCACTGTGCTGCCACCAGCCCCTCTTTTCATTTCATCATCATTATTATTTCCCACCCAAACCCCAGTGACGATAGAAGGGGTGTAACCAATCGTCCAAGCATCACGATAATCATTTGTGGTTCCTGTTTTAACGGCTACTGAACGCCCGGAAATTACTAAATCATTTCTTTCACCAAAAGCATAAGCGCGAGCTGAATTATCAGATAATATATTATTTATCATTCTACTGGTTTGTACTCCTAATACATTTTTTTCTTCAGATTTATATTCTTCTATTATATTTCCCTCCTTATCTTCAATTTTTAAAATACTAACTATATTATTAACTTTACCCTCTCTTGCAAAGACACTATAGGCATTAACATGCTCTAGAAGCTTCACCTCCGCCCCACCAAGGACCAAAGCAAGACCAAAACGATCTCTGGGGTATAAAGTAGTATAACCTGCTTTCTCGGCCAAATTTAGAACATCATTTATACCAGCTAAATAAAGCGCTTTAACTGCTGGAATATTTAATGATCCCGCCAAAGCCTTTCTCACACTTACTGGTCCATTTTCTTTTAAATTATAATTTTTAGGACGATAAGGTTCGGTTTGAGAAAAGTTTGTTTCCACGTCATACAAAATAGTATCCGGAGTATAACCTTTCTCAAACAAAGTGGCATAGACTAAAGGTTTAAGTGATGAACCGGGTTGTCTTGGTCTAAGAGCAACATTTACTTGGCCATCAATATCGTTGTTAAAATAATCACGAGAACCAACCATAGCTAAAATTTGTCCTGTTTTAGGATCAATAGAAACAAGAGCGGCATTATTAGCGTTATATTTTTCTTCATATTCAACTGTTTTTTCCTTAATCACCTCTTCTGCAATTTGCTGCTTATATAAATCAAGGGTTGTATAAATTTTTAACCCTTCTTGTTCTATCATTTTTTCTCCATACTTCTCCGCTAAAATATCTTTAATATACATGACAAAATGAGGTGCGGTAATATTTGTTTCCGGACCAGCAAAAACAATTTCTTCTTGTTTGGCTTGTTCTGCCTCCTCTTCACTAATATAACCCTGTTCCGCCATTAAAGTAATAACGTAATCCTTTCTGCCTAAAAGAAAATCTTTATTCGGCCCATAAGGAGAATAGCGCGATGGTGCTTGCACGAGGGCAGCTAAAAGAGCTGCTTCCGCAATACTTATATCTTTAGCACTTTTATTAAAATATTTCTGACTAGCCGCTTCTATTCCATAAGCATTAGAGCCATAAGGAATTTCATTTAAATACATCTGCAAAATTTCATCCTTACTAAATTTTTTCTCTAATCTATAGGCTAATACTATTTCTTTTATTTTTCTGGTTATCTTTTTTTCTGGGGTTAAAACAGCATTTTTAACAAACTGTTGAGTGAGAGTTGAACCACCGGCACTACGATTATAGATGACATTAGTAATTGCGGTTCTGAACATCGCCCAGACACTAAAACCACTATGATTATAGAAATTCTTATCCTCAATTGAAATTGATGCCCATTTTACATAATCAGGTAAATCAGCTAAAGAGATAAGTGTTCTTTTTTCATCACCATGTATTTCATATAAAATATGCTCGCCTGTTCTATCGTAAATCTTAGTACTTTGAGTAATTTCTCTTTCTAATAATTGATTTGGGTTGGGAAGATCACGTGAAATCCAAGCAACAAAAATAACAACCGCCACGATAATAAAAAGAATAAACCAAAGAATTGCAAAAAATAATTTTTTTTTCCAAGGTCTCTTTTTTTCTTTTTTGCTTGTATTTCTATAAGTCGTTCTTATCACCTGGTTTTTCCAAGAATCGGCTGACTTTTGTTTTCTTATTTTTTTTGTCATAAAATTATTATATCACATTTTTCTGTTATTGTCCGTTATATGATTTTATTAAATTTTACTTTATAATGTAAATAGTATGGATAATAAAAAAACAATTACTAGCGAAAAAAATGAAATAATTAAAGAACTCTTATCTTTAAAAAAGAGCCGGAATCGAAAAAAAACTGGATTTTTTTTAATAGATGGACAAAGAGAATTAGAAATTGCTCTTGAGTCAGGTATAGAAATAGAAAAAATATTTCTCTGTTCTGATTTTATTGTTAACAAAAATTATCTACTTAAAAATTTAGAAAAATACAACCAAATTTTTGTTTCACCAACTATTTTTAAAAAAATTGCTTATAAAGAAAATCCTGATGGTTTTCTTGCTTTAGTTAAAAAAAGAAAGAATACTTTAAATTCTCTTAAACCACAAAATAAGGAAATTGTTCTTGTTTTAGAAGCGGTGGAAAAACCTGGTAATTTAGGCGCAATTATTAGAACTGCTTATGCCGCCGGTGTTAAAAATATTATCTTAACAAACAATCAAACTGATATATATAATCCTAATGTTATTAGATCAAGTGAAGGTCTGCTTTTTAAATTAAATATAATAGAATCAAACAACAAAACAACCTTATCTTTTCTAAAAGATAATAATTTTGCAGTATTTTGCGCCGTTACTAAGGCTAGTAAAGACTATACAAAAGTTAAATATCCCAGAAAATGTGCCTTGATTTTTGGATCAGAAGCTAATGGTTTAAGTAGTTTTTGGTTAAATAATAAGGGAAAAAATATAAAAATTCCCATGAGTTTAGGGGTGGATTCTCTTAACGTGTCAGTATCAGTTGCAATAATATTATTTGAAGTGTTAAGACAGAATAATTAATTTGACAATAAACTTCTTTTTTATTACTATAAGACAAGAAAATTATGCGCCCATAGTTCAATGGATAGAACACCAGCCTTCTAAGCTGGTTATGGGGGTTCGATTCCCTCTGGGCGTACTAATAAATTAATTTATGGTGCCTATGGTGTAGAGGTAACACAGCAGGTTGTGGTCCTGTTATCTCGGGTTCGATTCCCGGTAGGCACCCCATTTAAAGAACTATTAAAATAATCCTAAAATTAGGATTATTTTTTTGTTTATAAAGTTTGTAAAGATGTTGTTAATATAACAAAAATATTAATATGTTGACATTATAATTAAAATATGTTATAATTACTTTAGTTCATTAAAATAATCAAAAAAACTCCATATTATGAAAAAGATTAATTTTTCTAATTTTATTATTATTATTCTGGAATCGATTGCACTATCATTAATTCCGTTTGGAACAATCCTTATTGGATTTTTGATCAGCCGATCAAAAAATAATTTTTTTTCAAAATATATGACTGCGGCTATTGGAGTTATACTGGCCCAAAGTATTGCCCTAAATTTTACAGTAATGAGAATACTTTTCTCGTTACTAGTTGTGGCAATATCCACAGTCATGTTTCTTCCCATCAAACAAAAAGGTGAAGAAAAAGAAATGTAACAGCGATTAAAAAGCTGTTAAAAAAATAAAAGGATTTTAATTATTAAAATCCTTTTTTTATTAAAAATATATAAATTATTGTTTAATGGGCATAACTATATAAAGATAGTTATTTTCTTTTTCCGGTTTAATTAAACAAGGAGTATTGTTATTTAAAACTTTTATTAAAATATTTTCATCATCAATATTATTTAATCCATCTAATAAATAACGATAATTTATTGTAATTTCATTTTCATCACCATTTACATCACAATTTATTTCCACCTGACTTTCACCACTTGCTCCAGAAAATGATGAAATTGAAATTTTATTTTTTAATAATAAAAGTGTAATATCATTTATTCCACTTTTTGAAAATAAAGACACTGCTTTTACCGCTCTTATAAATTCCGTTTTATTAACTATTGCTTCCGTTTTACTTTTACTGGGAATAATTTGTTTATAATCAGGATATTTTCCATTTATTAAACGAGAAATTAAACTCACTGAATCAAAATTAAATAAAATTTGATTATCTGATATGGTAATTTTTATTTCATTTACCCCTTCTATATCATTAAAATCAAAATTATTTAATATTCTTAGTAATTCTTGAACTGTTTTTGCAGGAACAATAATTGTTTCTTCTTCTTTTTTAAAATTTTCTTTAATTTTAACCTCTTTTTCCGCTAAACGATAACTATCAGTTGCCGCTAAATTTAATTTTTTTTCAGAAAAAGAAAATAAAACACCGGTTAATTCTACTCTGTTTTCACTATTTGAAACCGCAAAAATAACTTGAGCTAAAGATTTTTTAAATTCATCTATTTCTATTATATAATTTGTTTCTTCATTTATAGTTGGGATTAATGGAAAGTTTTTTGCTTCCTCTCCTTTTATTTTTGTTTTATAATTACCAGCTTTTATTTTAAGTTCTTTGTTTTTTTCTTCAATTTCAATTTTTTCTCCACTATTTAACAAATTAACATAATCACTTATTAATTTTGAATCAACGGTAAATTCTCCTTCTTTTTCTATCTTTCCTCTAACTAAATATTTCACACCAATTTCAAGATTAGTACCAATAAGTTCTATATTACTATTTTCAATTTTAATAAGGATATTGTTTAATATAGGAAGATTAACATTTTTTACTGTTGCGTGTCCTACTATATTTAGTCCTTTTTTTAAATTTTCTTGTAGGGCTATAAATTTCATATTTTTTTAATTGTTTATTATATTATTAATTTATAATATAAAAATAATAACAATAATAAGGGAGTGGATAATTTAATATTTTTTTATTTTTTTTAATTTTATATAGATATTTGGTTGATTTTAAGGTTAATAAGTGGTGGTTTAAAAAGTGGGAAAATAATAACAAAGTGTTAATTACTATTTTAATGATTGATTTCTTAACAAGTTGTTAAATCTAATCAACAGGATAATTTTTTTTATCAACAACTTAATCCACAAAAAACTGTTAATAACTTTGATTAAAAAGTTGTTTTATGGAATTTATTTCTTGTTTTAATTTTTCATTACCAACAACTTTTACTTCATTTACAATTTTATTATAAGCATGCATAGCTGTGGTGTGATCACGCCCCCCTAATTCGTTACCAATTGCCGGGTAGGAAGAATTAAGTTCTTCTCTTATTAAATAAATAGCAATCTGTCGAGGATTTACCAGTTCTTTTTTACGACTATTACCAATTAAATCTTTAGAACTTATATTATAAAATTTAGCAACTACTTCAATAATATCTCGTGCCGACATTGAACGAGCTTGAATATTAGAAATAAAATCACCTAAAACTTCTTTTACACTTTCAACACTAGCTTCAATATTTTTTAATTGATGATAAGCAATTACTTTATTTAACGCGCCCTCAAGTTCCCGAATATTGTTTTTTACATTTTCAGCAATATAAATTAATACATCTTTTTCTAAAACAAACCCCTTTTCCTGTGCTTTTTTTTCTAATATAACTAATTTTGTCTCTGTATCCGGTTTACCAATATCAGCAACCATACCAGATTCAAATCGAGAAATTAATCTTTTTTCTATAGCGGGCATAGATTTTGGTGGTCTATCAGAGGTAAGAACAATTTGTTTGTCATTCTGTTGTAATTCGTTAAAGGTGTGAAAAAATTCTTCTTGGGTACCATCTTTTCCACCCATAAATTGGATATCGTCAACTAAAAGAAGATCAACATTTCGATAGAGATTTTTGAACTCTTTAGCTTTTCCGGTGGTAACCGCTTGAATGTAACTGTTGGTAAATTTTTCACTGGTTGTATAAAGAATCTTATTATTTCTCTTAGCTACTTCATTACCAATCGCTTGCATAAGGTGAGTTTTTCCTAAACCAACTCCACCGTAAATAAAAAGGGGGTTATAAGATTTACCAAGATTATTAGCAACCGCTAAACAAGCGGCGTGTGCCAACTCGTTACCACGACCAACTACAAAATTTTCAAAAAGATATTTAGAATTTAGACCATAGCGATTAACCGAAAAAGAGCTATTATTTTCTAAAACATTTAATTTTTGTTCCGCTTTAAATAAAGCGCCTCTTTCATCCTCTGTTGTGTTTTCAGTCTTTATTGTTTTATTAGTTTCTTCGGTTGTTTTCTTTAATTCTATTTTATAAATAATTTCTTTAATTTCTTGTTTAGTAACACTATTTAAAGCACTTATTATGTTTTTATGATATTTTTCTTCCAACCATTTTTTTACAAAAGCATTGGGGACACAGAGAACAATTCGATTATTTTCAAAAGATGAGATAAAAGTGTCCTTAAACCAAGTAATAAAATTAGCCCGTGACAAACTAACCTCAATTTCCCCTAATACAGCTTGCCAAATTTGTTCATTATTCATAGGTTGGATACTTAAAAATAAGTTAAAACAATTTATTTAATTATATTAGAAATATTACTTTTCCACAAGGCAAGTAAATGTTAAAAATATGTTAATAAAAGGTGTATAACTTTACAGGGTTTTATAATTGACGATTATAAATAAAGATGATATTGTATAAAAACAAATTATTAAAGATATAATATGCCAAAAAGAACATATCAGCCAAATAAGAAAAGGGCGAAGACGAAGCACGGTTTTATCAGTCGAATGGAGACAAAAGATGGAAGGAATGTTTTAAAAAGTCGTCGTGTTAAAGGTAGAAAAAAATTAGCAAAATAAGTTTTAAGACCTATAAATGCTAAGAAAAGAAAACAGAATAAGACTAAAAAAGGAATTTGACCAAGTTTTTAAAGGTGGTTCATCTTTTTATAATAAAAAATTTGGAGTAAAGATTCTAAAAACTGAATCAAATATAAGTCGATTAGGGATTATAGTTAACAAAAAAGTTAGCAAGAAGGCGGTTGAAAGAAATAGAATAAAAAGAATAATTAGGGATTTTTTTAAAAATGAAATTGAAAATTTAAAATTAGGTAGAGATATTGTAATAATTGTGTTTCCAGAGGAGTTGAATAAGAAAAAGGCTGAAATTGAGAAAGATTTAGCAATAATTTTAAACAAAATAAAAAAACAATGATAGATTCGTTATCTAAAATGATGAAAAAGATTTTTATTAATCTTATTTCTTTTTATCAAAAAACCCTTTCTTTTGATTATGGACCACTAAAAGTATTTTATCCTCATGGTTTTTGTCGTTTTACTCCCACCTGTTCTCAATACGGGAAAGAAGCTATAGAAAAACATGGAGTGATAAAAGGAGGAATAATGACAGCTTGGCGAATTTTGCGCTGCAATCCTTGGAATAAGGGTGGATATGATCCAGTTAAATAATATATTTATATAAGTAGTATGTTTATTAAAATTTTTTATCAACCAGTTCTAAATTTATTAATTCTTCTTTATAACATAATACCATTTAATGATTTTGGTGTTGCTATTATATTGTTAACTGTTATTATTAAGCTTATTTTCTGGCCTCTGGGTGGTAAAGCGATTAAATCACAGAAAGCTCTACAAGATCTACAACCCAAAATTGATAAAATTAAAGAAGAATATAAAGATGATAAGGTTGCTTCAAGTCAGAAAATAATGGATCTTTATAAAGAAAATAAGATAAACCCCTTTTCCTCTTGTCTTCCTCTCTTGATTCAACTTCCATTTTTATGGGCAGTTTTTCGAATATTTAGAAGTGGAGTGGAAACTAATCTTGATTTAGTCTATTCTTTTATAAGTCGACCGGAAACCATCAATACTGTTTCTTTTGGTTTAGTTGATTTAGGTGTTCCTAATGTATATCTTGCAATTTTGGCAGGATTAGCTCAATTTTGGCAGGCAAAAATGGTATCCACTAAAAAACCGGAGGTAAAAACACCGGGAGCTAAGGATGAAAACATGATGGCGATTATGAATAAGCAAATGTTATTTATTATGCCGGCGGTAACAGTTTTTATTGGTATGTCTTTACCCGGCGGTTTAACTCTTTATTGGTTGGTAATTACTTTGGTAACTATTTTACAACAATTATTAGTTTTTAAGAAAAAAAGAAATCAAAATGTTGAAGTAATTGAAGGAGAAATAATTAAATAAGATAAATAAAAAAATAGCTTTAAATTAGAGCTATTTTTTTATTTACTAATTTTTTTATTTTTATTCTTCAATCAACTCTTCTTCAATCAACTCTTCTTCAATTATTTCTGTTTCCTCTACTTTTTCTTCTTCTTTTCCCACTAAACACACTTCTTGCCAAGGCACATAGTGAGAATTAAATCTAACTTCTTGACGAGGCGTAGTTGTGGCTCCCTCAGGATAAATTACAATGTAATCAAAATAGGCGTCAGCACCATTATGAGCACTTTCGGTACAATGTTTTTGTCCCGGTTCTAAGTCATTGGTTTCTATTATTTTAGTGGCCGGTGGTTTTACAATATTATAAATAACAGGGGTGGTGGTTGTTGCTTCTCTTCCATCTTTAGTTCCCCAGAAATCAAAATAAATATCATCTCCTTCAATACGAGATTGAATTAAAATGTAGTTATTGGTGTCATTGACAAATCTAACATCGGGCCAAGGATCATAAACAGCCGCATCCATACCGGCTGGCTCATAATAACTAACGCGATAGGAGTGATTTCTTCTGGCGGTAATAGGCAGACCTGAAGAAAGAGCGGAACGAAAGAGGGTTGTAGCCACTTGGCACAAACCACCACCATACTCAGGAATAGTTTTATCACCTTTTATGACTAATTCGGGTAAATAGCCACTATTAGCATCAATTTCACCCAAGGTATTTACAAGGGAAAATTCTTCTCCCGGTTTAATTAACATGCCATGAACAGCATCAGCGCCAACTTTAATATTATGGCGTCTATTAGCTGAGGAACCGGCGAAATTAGAATGACCCACGCCAATTAATTCTTTTATGGAAAAATCATTTTCTGAAGTAAAATCTTCAACCCTAATCACTTTTGTTTTTATTTCTGCCTCCCAAGTATTAGTTGTTAAGCTATTTAAAATATTTTCAGCACTTAGTTCTAAGTCAAGTTCGCGTCCATCTTTTCCCACCTGCCAACTAGATACTTTATTAGCAGTAACTTCAAAACGAGGTAAAATAATTGTTTGATCAACCTGTTTAGCTATTTCAGAGGAAAGATATTTTTTGATTTTTTCAAGATCAAAACTAAAAGTTGGGGTTTGCTTAATATTTTTTGTTGTTATCCAAGTAATTAATTCAGTCGGCGCAACCGAAAAAGTTAATTTTTCTTTTCCTTTTTTCGATTCATCAAAATAAAAAATTATAAAATCTCCTTTAGCTAATATTTCTTCAGCTTGAGGCCTTAAAACTTCTAAATCAGTTTGTAAAATATTGGGGTATTGTGATTGAGTTTTTATTTCTATTTGTGCTTGTTTTAGATTTTTTAAAGCTTCTTCTAAATCATTTTTGAGATTTTCCAGTGCTACTGTTTTTCCTATTTTTTCTTTGTTATTTATTAATTCCCCTTCTTCGTTGAGTGAAAAATAAGCATTTTCAGCGGGAATATTTAAACTTGGGAAATTTTTATCAAGCCAATCTAAAACAATTTCATCTTGATAATAAAAAGAGAGAAAGGTTTGATTTATATAATTTTTTATTAAATAAGTTTTAATATAATTAATAAATGATCGATTTTTTTTTGAAAAAGCATTGTTTATAGTCGTTTCAATATCAAAAACAAAGGAATCAACATAAAGAAGATTCTCGGGAATATCCGGACTGGTAGAGACAGCACTAAGAGGAAAAGTTTTACTTTCATTATTATAGGAAAAAATAATTCCTTTTTCACGAATATAACGCTCTTCATTTTCTAATAAAACCTTAACTTCATTTATATTTAAACCAGAAACGTTAAGATTGCCGATATAAGTTTTTGGAAGAAGTTTGGAGTGATAATTAGTAGACCACGAAAAATAAAAAATTAAAAAAATTGCCAGCAATAATAAAACTGACAAAGAAATAAAAATTAATTTTTTATTTTTTAGGATAGACATTAATCTTTAACAATAACTTTTATTTTCTCTGGCTTTAATTTATATAAGGTAATCGTTAAAACCCCATTTTCTATTTCTGCTTTTATTTTTTTAGGATCAACTTCCGCTGGTAAAATAATTGAGCGTGAAAACGGCCCCCAGTAGCACTCTTTAAATAAGTATTCACAATCAGAGGAGAGTTCTTTATTTTCTCGATTTCCTTTAATAATAAGAAGGTCGTTATGAAGTGATATTTTTAAATCTTCAGGATTGGCGCCAGCAATGGTTGATTTTATAATAATTCTTTTAGAGTCATGTAAAACATCAATCGCTAGTTGTCCTTCCTCTTCTCCCGCTTCTTCTTCTAACCATTTATTTATAGTTGGTTCTTCTTCTTTAACAAGGGGACTGTTTTTATTTTTTTTAGAAAAAAGCATAAAGTGATGAGAATTTTATTTATACTATTAATTTACCAATTTTTTCTAAAAATGTAAATAAAAAAATAAAAAGGCAAAAAATAAAAACCGTTGGTTTAACGGTTTTAGTGGGCTCGTGCAGATTCGAACTGCAGACCTCTACGATGTCAACGTAGCGCTCTAACCAACTGAGCTACGAGCCCCCAGAAGTGCGCCTAGATGGACTTGAACCATCGACCCCCGCTTTATAAGAGCGGTGCTCTAACCAACTGAGCTATAGGCGCAAAATGTTTTCATAAATCTTTATATCATTACGAAAGCAATTTATCAAGTTTTATTTTGCTAATAAAGAGGCAATTATATTAGCTGGCGGCTCTTTGGTTTCGGCGGTAGCTAATTTAGGACTACCGGTTGGTTTATAAGCTTTAAGAAGTTGAAGAACATTTTCATTGTTTAAAGAGAAAGCAATAAGTTTAGTTTTTGAAACACTTTCGATGGCAATAATAATAAATTCTACTTCATTTAATCCCGACATTAGTTCATCAATCAAATCTTTTAAAGGTTCAGTTTCAATTTCCAGGCCATCTAAATCGGACTCCTGAAGGGGAATCCAAGCGATTTTGTTTTTTTCAATTTTTAGTTTCTGTAATATTTTAGCCCAAAGCTTTAGGTCAGAAATACGTCGGTTACGATATAAATTATTTACTATTTCTTCTCGTCTCCCTCCTAATTTAATTAATTGAGAGGCATGAATTAGGGTTTCGGGTGTTAATTTTCCGGTTTTAAAGTTTTTTGTTGATAATATTATTCCGGCCAGTAAAGCGGTGGCAATATTTTCATCAATCAGATCCTTATTCTTTTTTAGAATAAGATCATAAATTAACTCAGCTAGGGTCGAATAATTAATAGCAATAAAATTTATTTCTCCAAACTCTTCAGTTGATGCTTGACAAGATAGGTTGATAAGAGGGGTTTTATAAAAAAATTCAATATTTTTATCATAAATATCACCTAAAGATTCTAAATCATTAGCACCTAAACTAATAATTAAATCATAAAAAAAATCACCAGCACGAGAACTAACATCAGAAGCTTCAAACCAACCATTTTCCGGAGAAAGAATAAAATTTAATTGATTTTTTTCAACCACATATTTAATTTGGCTAACTTTAGTTTTGCTTATATCTAAAGAGACGACAAATTTTCGCAGATGGTCTAAATTATTTTTTATTTCATTAAAGGCGGGAAGAAAATTTAAATGTTTTTGATTTTTAGAATAGGAACCGGCTACATTAACATTTTTTCCGCTTTTTTTTAAAAATAAATATAGAGCCAGTGAGGCGGAGACTGAATCCGGATTCCAATCAGAAGGAAAGACTAATAATATATTATTTGCCTTTTCAATTTGTTTAAAAATTTGTTCTTCAATTTTTATCATGAAAACTCGTTTTAGTTAGTAAAAATGGAGTTTAATAAAACAATATATAACTATTTTTAACTCCCGTCAAGCCTTTAGATATAATTGACTTAAGACTCTTTTTTTGGTAGTTTTATATTATGAATAAAGAATTAGAAAAAGTCTATAAACCTTTAGAAAATGAGGATAAAATTTATGATAAATGGGAAAAATCAGGATATTTTAATCCTGATAATTTAAATTTATCAGAAAAGGCGGAAAATTATACAATTATTCTTCCTCCACCCAACATTACCGCAAAACTACATTTAGGACACGCAGCGATGTTAGCCATTGAAGACTTGTTGGTGCGCTATAAAAGATTGAGAGGGTATCGAGTTTTGTGGTTACCGGGAACAGATCACGCAGCAATTGCCACTCAAAATGTGGTTGAGAAAAAAATTTGGCAAGAACAAGGAAAAAACAGACATGATTTAGGACGAGAAAAATTTCTTGAAGAAGTTTGGTCTTTTTTAGAGATAACGCAAACTACTATATTGCAACAAATAAAAAAAATGGGAGCTTCTTTAGATTGGTCACGCTTCGCCTTTACTCTTGATGAAAAAAGACAGAAAGCAGTCCGGGTCATGTTTAAAAATATGTATGACGAAGGCGTTATTTATCGGGGAGAAAGATTGGTGAATTGGTGCCCTCGTTGTCATTCAACCTTAGCCGATGATGAAGTTGAGTATAAAGAGGAAAAAGCAAAACTTTATTGGTTAAAATATGGTCCTTTTGTTTTAGCAACTACAAGACCGGAGACAAAATTAGGAGATACTGCTGTCGCAGTTTATCCCGGTGATGATAGATACAGTCAATATGTCGGCAAAGAATTAGAAATAGAAGGAGTGTTGGGAAAATTTAAAGTAAAAGTGGTGGCTGATTATGCAGTTGATAAGAATTTTGGTTCAGGGGTAATTAAAGTTACTCCAGCTCATAGCTTTATTGATGATGAAATAGCACGGCGTCACAACTTACCCAGTAAAAAGATTATTGATGAGGATGGAAAAATGATGGCAAATTGTGGTAAGTATGCGGGTTTAACTAGCAAAGAGGCTCGTACTGCCATTGTCTCTGATATGGAAAAAATTGGTTTAATTGATCATATTGACGAAAATTATATTCATAATAACGCTCATTGTTATCGCTGTGGTTCAATTATTGAACCCCTCCCTTCAAAACAGTGGTTTATAGCAGTTGATAAAAAATTAGATAGATTGGGTGGAAAATCTTTGAAAGAAATAGCAATGGCCGCAGCGCGAGAAAAATTAATTGAATTTATTCCAAGTCGTTTTGAAAAAAGATATCTTGATTGGATGGAAAATTTACATGATTGGTGTATTTCTCGTCAAATTTGGTTTGGACATCAAATTCCGGTTTGGTATAAAAATGATGAGGTTTATTGTGGCTTGGAAAAACCAGAAGATAAAAGTTGGCAACAAGATCCAGATACACTAGATACTTGGTTTTCTTCCGGAATGTGGACATTTTCTACTCTTGGTTGGCCTGATAATTTTAGAAATGGAGAAAAAATTGGTGATTTAGCTAAGTTTCATCCAACACAATTACTTGAGACTGGCTATGAAATTATTACTCTTTGGGTATCAAGAATGATAATGATGTCTTATTTTGCTCTTAATGAACCACCATTTAAACAAGTATATTTACATGGCATGGTTTTAGATAAACAGGGAAAGAAGATGTCTAAATCTAAGGGTAATGGTATTGACCCTTTATTAATGGCAGAAAAATTTGGTGCTGATGCTGTTCGCCTCTCGCTTTTAATGGGTTTTACCCCCGGTAATGATACTCGCTTTAGTGAAGAAAAAATTGAAGCTAAAAGAAATTTTATTAATAAATTATGGAATATTTCTCGTTTTATTTTGGATTATAGTAAAAGTGAAGTAGAAAATAATTTAGAGATAAAAGACTTAGAAATAAAAACAAGTGCTGATAAGTGGATTTTGTTAAATTTATTTGAAACAATAAAAAAAACAGAAGAAAATTTAGAAAATCATAATTTTTCTTTAGCAGCTGAGGAGTTAAATGAGTTTACTTGGAGCAAATTGGCCGATTGGTATTTGGAAGTTGCTAAAATTGAAAAAGGAAAAGAAAAAATACTTATTTTTATATTAAAAAATTTATTAAAATTATGGCATCCTTTTATTCCTTTTGTTACCGAAACAGTCTGGGAGAGTTTTAACAATAATTTATTAATGGTAGAAACTTGGCCGGAAACAAAAAAAATAGAAGAAGCGGTTTTAAAATTTAAAGGTGATGATTTTACAAAAATTCAAGATATAATAATTGCAATTCGCAATGCTAGGAGTGAAAATAAGATAGAACCAGCTAAAAAATTAGAAGCAGTAATTTTTGGGCACAGAGATAAAGAGTTTATTGCTAAAAATATAAATATTATTAAAGGTTTAAAAACCAGCCTTTCCTCTGTAACGGTTTTAGAAAAGGGGGAAAAAATAGAAGGAGCCATTATCGCAATTTCACAAGAGACAGAGATATTTCTTTTGGGGGCATTTGATAAGGATAAGGAATTGCAAAGATTGAATAAGGAAAAGGAAAATTTAAATAAGTTAATAAAATTACAAGAGGAAAAATTAAATAATAATGAGTTTGTAAAAAAAGCACCAACGAAAATTGTAACAACAGAGCGTGAAAAGTTAGAAAAATATAAAATAGAGCAAGCTAAAATAAAACAAGCAATAAGTAAATTATGACTTTAAAAAACTATTTATTTGTAATGTCGATTTTAACGGCAATTTGTTGGGCGATTTTCTTTTTTGTGGCAGATATTATCGATCCTTTTTCTACTAATTGGTTAGGATTTTTACTTTTTTACGCCTCGCTCTTTATTGCTTTGGTTGGTTTCTTTACTTTAGTTGGATTTTTAATTAGATTTGTAATTTTAAAAAAGAGCCCGGTTTTTAATTTGGTAAAGTTATCTTTTAGACAATCATTTTTATTTGCTCTTTTTTTAATTCTTGCCTTATTTTTACAAGCGAATAATTTATTAACTTGGTTAAATTTATTGTTTTTAATCATGACATTTTCGGTTTTAGAGATATTTTTATTAAGTAACAAGAAAAAACGTTAATTATATGAAAAATAGATTACAAACGTTAAAAAATGAAATATTGGAAAAAATTAATGAAATTAAGTCCGAAGCTGATTTAAAGGAGATTGAGTTGAAATATTTTTCTCGTAAGGGTGAAATTAATCAAATCATGCACAGTTTAAAAGATTTAGATTTAGAATTACGAAAAGAGTTTGGGGTATTGGCTAACCAAACAAAAAAAGAGTTGGAAGAAGCTTTTACTAAGGCAAAAAATAGTATTTTGAATAATAATGACGGTGAGATTTTAGATGTCACTTTACCGGGAGTAAACATGAAAAGAGGCCATCTTCACCCCATTACTATTATTCAAAAAGAAGTGGAGGATTTGTTTTCTAGTTTAGGATTTTCTATTATTTCTGGGCCCGAATTAGAAAGTGATTATTTTAATTTTACCGCTCTTAATATACCCCCTTTTCATCCAGCACGTGATATGCAAGATACTTTCTATGTTACAAGTGCAAAAGATGATAATCAAGAAGAATTAGATTTGGTTATGAGAACCCATACCTCACCAGTACAAATTAGAGCTATGCGAAAATTTGGTGCTCCTTTAAAGGCAATTATTCCTGGAAGATGTTTTCGTAATGAGGCGACAGATGCTAGGCATGAACATACTTTTTATCAATTTGAGGGTTTAATGGTTGGGGAAGATATAAATTTTGCTAATTTAAAAAGTTTATTAGAAATAGTTGGTAAAAAAATATTTGGGCCAAATACTAAATTAAGAATGAGGCCTAAGTTTTATCCTTTTGTAGAGCCGGGAAATAATGGAGAATATACTTGTTTTTTATGTAGTGGTAAAGGTTGCAAGGTTTGTAAACAAACCGGTTGGCTGGAAATAGTGGGCGCAGGTTTAATTCATCCCAATGTTTTGCGTGCCGGCGGTATTGATCCGGAAAAATATTCAGGCTTAGCGTTTGGCTTTGGTCTAACAAGATTAGCAATGTTAAAATATGGTGTTAATGATGTAAGATTATTTAATAGTGGAGATTTGAAATTTCTTCAACAATTTTAATTATATGTATATTTCTTATAATTGGTTACAAGACTTTATTAAACTTTCACCTAAGTATAATTTTAATGAGGTGGCAGATAAATTAACAGCTCATACAGTGGAAGTTGAGGCTACCAAAAATCAAAAAGAGGTTTTTTCTCAGGTGGTTGTCGGAAAAGTTTTAGAAGTTAGCAAGCACCCCAATGCTGATAAACTTAGTTTAGTTTCGGTTGATATAAAAGATAGAATTTTAAAAATTGTTTGTGGTGCTCCTAACGTGGAAAGCGGGCAACTGGTTCCCGTGGCTTTAGACGGAGCAATTTTACCAGGTGATTTTGAGATAAAAACTAGTAAAATTAGAGGTGAGATATCTGAGGGTATGATTTGTGCTGAAGATGAACTTGGTTTAGGTTTTGAACACAAAGGAATCATGGTTTTAAAAGAGAAAGCGAAAATAGGACAAGATTTTTCAGAATATTTAAAAATGGATGATTTAATTTTTGAAATTGATAACAAATCTTTATCAAATCGTCCTGATCTTTTAAATCACTACGGAATTGCTCGCGAATTATCAGTTTTATTTAACACCACTTTAAAACCTTGGGAAAAAATTATTGATGATAAAATTAAAATAAAATTCAACGAAAAAGATAAGTTTAAAGCAGAGGTTTTTGATAAAATAGCTTGTCCTCGCTACATGGCTTTAAAAATAGATAATATTAAAGTTGCTCCATCCCCCGATTGGCTTAAGAAAAGATTGGTGGCAATTAACCAAAGGCCAATAAATAATATTGTTGATATTGCAAATTATGTAATGTTTGAATTAGGGCAACCTTTACATACTTTTGATGCTGCTTTTGTTGATAAAATAGAAGTGAGAAGAGCTTTAAATAACGAAAAAATAGAGACAATAGATCAAAAAGAAAGACAATTAAATGTTGATGATTTAGTGATTACAAATGGTAAAAATATTATTGCGATTGCCGGTGTTATGG
This sequence comes from Patescibacteria group bacterium, assembly GCA_029982795.1. Lineage (GTDB taxonomy): Bacteria > Patescibacteriota > Patescibacteriia > Patescibacteriales > UBA12465 > UBA12465. The sequence continues at coordinate 18,687 of JARRBY010000004.1, read as the reverse complement.
GGGGTCTTGAAAGTCAAATTAGTGATAAATCAACCTCATTAGTTTTAGAAGCGGCTAATTTTTCTGCCGAAGTTATTAGAAAAACTGCTCAACGTTTAGGTTTAAGATCGGAAGCGTCTTTGCGTTATGAAAAATCTTTAGATCCAAATTTAACAGAAGTGGCCTTGAAACGTTTTGTGTCATTATTAAAAGAAGTTTGCGAGGATATAAAAATTATTGGTACGGGAGTTGATATTTATTCACATAAGCCTATTGAGAAAAAGATAAAGTTTAATTATTCTTGGTTGACTACTAAAATTGGTCAAGAGATACCTAAAAATGATGCTTTAAAATCATTAAGTTTGTTAGGCTTTACGTGTACTGAGAATGATAATGAAATTGAGGTTGTGGTTCCTTCTTGGCGGGCTACTAAAGATATAAAAGAAAAGGAGGATATTGTAGAAGAAGTATTAAGAATTTATGGTTATGATAATATTAAATCAACTTTGCCAAAAGAAGAATTATCATTACCAATTGATAATCAAGAAAGACTCTTGGAGAGAAGGATTAAAGATATGCTTTATTCGCAATTTCTTTTAACTGAAGTTTATAATTATTCCTTTGTTGGTGAAGAGCAGTTAAAAAAATTAAATATTGATTTTTTTAATCATCTCAAACTGGCTAATCCTTTATCCGAATTAAATAGCATGTTGCGTCAATCATTAGCGCCCGGTTTATTTTCTACTATAAAAAATAATCAATCTAAATCTGATGATTTAGCATTTTTTGAGATTGGAGATGTTTTCTTTAATTTGCCCGGAGAATATGTTAAAGATATTTCCGGGATAGAGAAATTACCTTATCAAGAAAAAAGATTAGGAATAATTTTAGCGGGGAAGAATAAGTTAGTTTTTTCGCAATTAAAAAACATTACTACCAATTTTTTAACTTGGCTTCTTAATCTTAATGATGATGTTGTTTATTTAAATTTTGACACCCCTCCTGGTTGGGCCGATGAAAAGTTAATAGCGCAAGTTTCTGTTGCTGGTAAAAATATAGGTTGGTTGGGTTTAGGAAGTAATGATGTGAAAAAGAATCTTAATTTAAAAGTAGAAGTTGCTTTATTAGAAATTAATTGCAACAGTTTGTTTTCTTTATTCTTAGAGCAAGCCCCTTTTAAAATAAAAGAAGTTTTAAAATATCCGCCGGTTGTTCGTGATCTTTGTTTTGTACTTCCTGATAAAATATTATATAATGATATTAAAGATGTTTTATCATCTTTCCATCCTTTGATTAAATCGGTTGAACTATTTGATACTTACAAAGGGATTAAATTGCCGGCTGATAAGAAAAGTTTAGCTTTTCATTTAACTTATCAATCAGAAGAAAAAACTTTAACTTCAAACGAGGTTGATAAAATTCAAAAAGAATTAGTTGAACAAGTTATTGAAAAATTTGGAGCGCAATTACGAGATTTTTAATTTAATTTAAAAATATATGTTTTCAACGTCTGGCGATATTTTAAATTTAGTGTTGGCGGTTTGCATAATTGTGTTGACTGTTTTTCTGGTAACAGCTTTGTATTATGTTGTCTCAGGTGTGCGTAAAATTTTTCATTTGGTAGATAAGGTTGAGTTTGGAGTAAATAAGGCAGAAGAGGTAATTACTTTAGTAAGAGATAAAATAAAAAGTGGTTCTGCTTATGCGATGTTGCTAACAGAAGCAGTTAAACAAGTGCTGAGAGTCGTGAATGATAATGGTTGGTTACATAAATCAAAAAAGAAAGAAAAAACAAAAAATAAAAAAGAATCAAAATAAATAGAATAAAAAATAGCGGATATAACCGCTATTTTTTTATTCACAATCTCGATTACTACATTTTTCTTTGCCAGATTTTGTAAATATCATAAGAGCGCCACATTTTTTACAAATTTTTCCGCTTGGTTCTCCTTGGTAAGCATTTTTACACTGAGGATAATTATCGCAGGCATAAAAAACACCACGACTGCTAATTTTTTTTACAATTTTACCTTGTTGACAAATTGGACAAGTTACAGGTTCAACATCATTATCCGAAATATTTTTTATATTCTTACATTTAGGATAAGCGCTACAGGCGATAAATGGTCCATATTTTCCAATTTTTACTTTCATTGGAGCCCCACATTTATCACAAATTTCTTCCTTATATTTTTCTTCTAAAGCTTTTATTTTTGGGTTTGTTTCTTTTTCAGTTTCTTCTTTTTTGTTTAGACTTTTTATATTCTTACATTTAGGATAAGCGCTACAGGCGAGAAATTTACCATATCTGCCGGTTTTAATTATCATTGGGGCTCCGCATTTATCACATTTTTCTTTTGATTCTTCGATGGGCATAATTTCTTCTTTTTTTATTTCTTTATATTTATTTTCTAAATTTTCGGCAAAGTTTTGATAGAATTCAGAAATTAAGGGTTGCCATTTTTTATCACCACTAGCTACCATATCTAATCCCGTTTCCATTTCGGCGGTAAAGTGGTAATCAACTATTTGAGGAAAGTGGGATACTAATAAATCGTTAACAACAAAAGCTATCTCTGTTGGTTTCAGACGTTTGGTGTCATCTCTTTCTACATAATTTCTGGTGATAATAGTGTTAATAATAGGGGCATAAGTTGAAGGTCTTCCAATTCCGTGTTTTTCTAGTTGTTTAATTAATCCGGCATCAGAATAGCGTGCCGGAGGAACAGTTTCGTGTTTATCAGCAGCAACTTTTATAAGTTCTAATTTTTCATTATTTTTTACTTCAGGTAAATTTTGTTCTTTAGTTTTTTCGGGCCAGATTTTAAGATAACCGGGAAAGATAATAACTTGTCCGTTAGCTCTCAAAAGATAATTATTCTTTCCTTGAGCGGCTGTTTCAATTGAGGTAGCATTTATTTTAGCTGGTGCCATTTGACTTGCCAGTGCCCTTTGCCAAATTAGTTTATATAATTTACCTTCACTGCTTTCTAATTTTTTTCCAATTATTTCTGGTATATTTTCTACTTCAGTTGGTCTTATTGCTTCATGGGCTTCTTGAGCATTTTTATTTTTGTTGACAAAATAATTTTTATTACCGGCGTATTCTTTCCCCAAATTATTTATAATCCAATTGTTAGCAGCGCTAGTGAATTTAGAAGAAAGATTTAAAGAATCAGTTCTCATGTAGGTTATATAACCTTTCTCATATAATTTTTGGGCAATAGTCATGGTTTGTTTAGCGCTGTAACCAAGATAGCGGTTAGCAGTTTGTTGCAAAGTTGAGGTAATAAAAGGAGGTAAAGGATTTTTTTTATTTTCTTTTTGTTCTACTTTTGTAATTAGAAATGAAGATGATTCTAAATCAGTTTTTATTTTTTTTGCCGCATCTTCTTTTAAATCAAGCTTACCCAGTGTTTTATTATTCTTTTTTATTAAAGTTGAGGTAAATAAATCTCCTTTTGCAGTTTTTAAATCAGTTGCAATAGTCCAATATTCTTCACTTTTAAATTTTTGTATTTCACGTTCTCTTTCAATAATAATTCTAATTGCAACACTTTGAACTCGACCGGCTGATAATCCTTTGGCAACTTTTTTCCATAAAAAAGGTGAAAGTTTATAACCAACCAATCTATCAAGAACACGTCTTGCTTGTTGAGCATCAACCATGTTTAAATTTATATTACGAGGATTATTTAAAGCCTCTAAGATAGCGTCTTTTGTAATTTCATGAAAAACGATACGATTATTTTGATTTTTCAGAGCTAGAGCTTGACTAAGATGCCAAGCAATAGCCTCTCCTTCACGATCTTCATCAGAAGCTAAAATAACTTTATTTGCTTTTTTTGCTAGAGATTTTAAATTAGTAATTGTTTTTTTTGCTTTGGCGGGAATAACATAATGAGGTTCAAAATTATTTTCTATATCAACCCCCAATTCTTTAACGGGCAGATCTCTAATATGACCAAAAGAAGACTCTACTTTATAATCTTTTGGTAGAAATTTACTAATAGTTTTTGCCTTGGTGGGTGATTCTACAATTATTAAATCCATAAACTTATAACTTATTTTGATAGTTTAATATTATAAAGTGTACTATTTATTCTTTAGCTGTCAAGCGAATAATAAAAAACCCACTAATTAAAGGGGTTTTTTGTTTTAAATTCAGAAAATAATATTTTTAATTGTTCTTGTTCTTCATGTGAAAAATTTTGTAAGACAAATTTTTCTGGAGGAATATGATTTTTTAAAAATTCATTTTTTATGCCGATTTTTATTCTTGTAAAATTTTTGGTTTTAAGATGTCTAATGATTGAATCGACACCATGATGACCGGCGCTTCTAGAGTTTTTTACTATTTTAATTTTACCAAAATCTAAATCTAAATCATCATGGATTACCGTTAGTATTTCAGAAAGATCTTGTTCTTTTTTAGAAAACAGGCCAAATTTTTTAGGAATAAGATTGTAGTAATCTAAAATTTTCTTAACACTTTCGCCGGAGAGATTCATGTAGGTTAAGGGTTTAACGAAAAAAATATTAGTAGTTTTATAAATCAAAGCTTTAAATTTTTTATTTTCTTGCCAATTGGCATTCTTTATTAAATCATCTAGAAAAATCCAGCCAACATTGTGACGACTTTTTTCATATTTGATTCCTGGATTACCTAGGCCAACTATAATTTTCATAAAATTTAATTAGAATAAGTGGTGTGTGATTTTTTATTTTTAGTAACAATCATTTTAATAGGAGTACCTAAAAATCCAAATCTTTCCCGAAGTCGATTTTCCATAAAACGGACATAGGAAAAATGTAGATTATCATCGGGGCCAATTCGGATTATAAAAGCGGGAGGATTGGTTTTTGTTTGTTTAAATTCATAAATTCGGGGCGCTTTTAAACCTTTGCCTTTAGCTGGTTTATGTATTTTTATAACTCGTTTCATAAATTTTTCTGCTTGTGAATCGCTAATTTGTACTAATCTTCCGGTGTAAACAGCTAAAACAATATCTAAAACTTTTTGTACTTTTTCTCCAGTTTTAGCCGATATAAATTGAAGAGGTGCCCAGGTGACAAAAGGCATTTTATCATATAAATATTCAGACCATTTTTTTGTATCCCTATCTTCTATAGCGTCCCATTTGTTTGCAATAATAATAAGGCTTATTTGTCTTTCTACAATTTCTTCCACTAATTTTAAATCTTGATGAGTGATTGGTTTGCTAATATCAATGACTAATAAAGCAATATCAGCTTTATCTAATGATTTTAAAGATTTTAAAATTCCTGGTTTTTCTAAACCCTTTGTTTTTTGTCCTTTTTTAGAAATACCGGCGGTGTCAATTAATCTTATTTTTTTATTTTGATAAATAATATCAGTATTTTGTGGCTCTCTAGTGGTATGAGCAATGGGGCTGACAATAACTCTTTCATAACCTAAAATTGAATTTAAAAGAGATGATTTGCCAACATTGGGCTTGCCAATTAGACAAACATTTATTAAATTTTCACTTTCTTCACTGATTTTGTAAGTTTCTTCTCCTTTTTTGTTTTTTTTAAGAATATCAACAATTTTATCTAATAAATCTCCGGTTTGTGAACCACTGGCCGCCGAAACCGGAATGGGTTCACCGAGATTAAGTTTATTGAATTGAGCAGTTTCAGGAGATATGTTAAAACTATCAACTTTATTGGCGACAAGAATTGTTTTTTTTCGATATTTTTTTTCCTTGTTAATTGCTTTTGCAAGAGTTATATCTTCGGGCATTAAACCCGCCTTGGCGTCTACTAAAAAAATTAATATTTCAGCTTCATCTAAATATTTTTTTGCTTGTTTTTGTGTTTTAGAATCAATATCATCATCTTTTGAAGTTATTTTTTTTGGGGTTAAATAAGCGGCATCTAATAAACCGGCAGTATCAACTAATTGAAAAGTACTTTTTGCCCACTCAACGATTCCTAAATTACTGTCTCGAGTAGTGCCAGAAATATCAGAAACCAAAGCTTGTTTTTTTTCTGTTAAACAATTAAAAAGAGTAGATTTTCCCACATTAGTACGACCACAGATTACAACTAGTGGCAATTTATTTATTTCAGTCTTTTTCATATTTTTAATTTTGAGTATCACTACCTAAGAGGATAAGAAAATCAATTTCAGGATGTTCGCTTTGATAAGTATTTATCCAACTAGGAAAAGAAAAACTTTGCTTTGCCTGAGTTTTATTTTTTAAGGCATTTAAAACTTCGTTTTTATCGCCGTAAGTAAAATCAAAAATTAAAGATTTAGTTTGATTTCTTTCAGGGGCGTTGCTTATATCAATAACTGTTAAGCCTAAACTTTCTAAATCAGCTGCTATGCGACCAGCTAAACCGGTAACAAAAGTTCCATTTTTAACAGCAATGTTTGCTTTTTCGTTTATTTTAATAATTTCTGGTTCGCTTTCATTTTCTTTTTCTATTTTCTCGTTGTTTGTTTCAAATAAATTATTAAATAAATTTCTAATATCACCAAAGTTACCAGAAACAGGGATTAGAATATAAGCGCCATCACTTCCGGTGGCTGATTTTAAATAATTTCCGGGAGCATCATTTAAAACAACATTTTTAATTTGATTATGATCTACATCTTTAAATAAATCCCACAATCTTATTACCTCCCAAGTTTCAAGATTGGTTGCCAAATGTTTGTTTAGTTCATTAATTAAACGACTAACAGTAACAGGATTTAATAGAGTTTGTGTGGATAAAAGCTTGTTTTTAACAGCTTCTATTACTAATTGTTGTCTTCTGGCTCGAGCAAAATCAGAGCCTTCAATACCATAAGCATGACGAGAACGAACGTATTTTAAGGCTAGGTCGCCATTCATTTTTGTTGGTCCCTTTTCTATATTTAAATGTTCATAGCGAGCATAATAATCCGGGTTATCTTCTTGCCCTAAAATAGGATAACTATAATCGTTAAGAGTGTTTTCAACATTAATTTCAATCCCTCCAATTTCATCAATAATATTAGTAAAACCTTTAAAGTCAACTCGAATAAAATATTGAATTGGTATTTGAAAAACCTGACTCAAGGTTTTAATTGTTTCTGCCCCTCCATCTTTATTAGCTGCTTCAGCAATGGCATTAATGCTGTTAATTTTACGCCAACTATTACCTTCAATTGGTACGGTTAAGTCGCGCGGTATAGAAACTAAGGCAATTTCTCGTGTTGATGGTTTGAGACTAGCTAATATTATGGTGTCTGTGAGATAAGCCCCATCATGACCTTCACCACCTATACCGAGAAGGAGAATATTTATTTGGTCATCATTTTCTCCTTTTAATTGTTTATCGCTACTGGGAACTAAATGTTTTATTGTGTTAAAAATATTTTTACCTGATAACCAATCGGTTGTGCTTTGACTGGACATAATAACTTTTCCAGAAAACACTAAACCTAGTACTAAAAAGACTATTAAATAAAAAGTAATCTTTTTCTTTTTTTTATTTTTTGTTTGGTCGGTGAAAATTTCATCAGTAAAATTTTCCCGATTTTGTTGTTTTTCTAATTCTTCCATTTTTTTCTTAAAATCTATCATATTAATGTCGGGCTGCCCGGAATCGAACCGGGGTCACACGCACCCGAAGCGTGTATAATAAGCCTTTATACCACAGCCCGTTTAGGCTTAGTGGACTTGAGGGGACTTGAACCCCTTACCTCCGCCATGCGAAGGCGGCGCTCTACCAGCTGAGCTACAAGCCCATTTTTTAGTGTCGGGCTGCTCGGAATCGAACCGGGGCTACATGCACCCCATGCATGCGTACTACCATTATACTACAGCCCGTAACAATAAAAAGAGTTCATCGCTCCTGAGAACTTTATTTTATCTTATCATAGAAAGTTAATATAATTCAAGGTAAGAAATACTTCAATTTTATTGCTAAAAATTAATATCGTTTGTTTATTTTTTAATTTTTTTAAATATTGTTAAATAATTGATTGTTATAGGTTAAACAATTGCCTTTTTCTCTCTTTTCCCATAAGATATTAGTAAGTAATATAATTTATATGGATAATAAAAAAACATTATTTTCAGGGGTTCAGCCCAGTGGTCGATTTAATATTGCCGGATATATAGGAGCTGTTTCACAATGGGTTAAAATGCAAGAAAAATATAATTGTATTTTTTCTATTGTTGATTATCATGCGATTACAATAAAACAAGATCCTCAAGTATTGAAACGACAAATTAAAGAGGTAGCTAAAATTTATTTAGCAGCGGGGATAGATCCAAAAAAATCAATAATTTTTCAACAATCAGCAATTAGTGCACATACAGAATTAACCTGGATCCTTAATTGTTATGGAGTAAGAATGTCGGATTTAAATAAAATGACTCAATTTAAAGATAAAGCAGGAAAAAATCAAGAATCGGCTAGTGTTGGTTTGTTTGATTATCCAGTATTAATGGCAGCTGATATTTTGCTCTATAATACTAACTTAGTACCAGTTGGCGAAGATCAAAAACAACATGTTGAGTTAGCGCGTGATATCGCTAAAAGAATAAATTTTCAATTTGGTGATTTATTTGTAGTTCCGCAGGCAATTATTAAGGAAGAGGGAGCTAGAATAATGTCTTTATTAAATCCGAAAAATAAAATGAGTAAAAGTGATACAAATCAAAATAACTCAATTGCTTTGCTTGATGATATTGATTTAGCAAAAAAGAAAATAATGAAAGCGGTAACGGATTCGGGTTCAGAAATTGTTTATGATAAGGAAGAAAAACCGGCAATTGCTAACTTATTAACTATTTATGCACAACTTGGAAATCGAGAAATACCAAGATTGGTTAAAGATTATCAGGGTAAAGGTTATAGTGACTTTAAAAAAGATTTAGCCGAAGTAGTTGCTAAATTTCTTAGTGATTTTCAAACTAAATATAATAAAATTAGTGATAAAGAAGTCGAAGATGTTTTAAATGAAGGAGCAAAGAGGGCAGAAAAATTAGCAAAATATAAATTGGACGAAATAAAAAATGCGATTGGAGTAAAATAGATTGGAAAATAAAAATAACAAAAAAACTGCCAAAATATAAGCAGTTTTTTTGTATCATGATAATTTTGAGTCTAATTGGCATCAATTCTTTTTGCTATTTTCAGTAAAGAAAATAGCCACTCCAACACTACGTTGGAGGCGACCATTTCTTCTTTTCACATAGAAGAGAAGAAATACTCCCTAGAAAGGAGGTGATCCATCCACAGCTTCCGCTACGGATGCCTTGTTACGACTTCGTCCCTGTCATCAGTCTTGCCTTCGTCCCACAAAAGTGAGCCTTCGGGCACTACCAACTCCCTTGACGTGACGGGCGATTATCTTCTTATAAACTTAAGAATTGATGTTCCCACTCAGCGAGCGGATTTCCCGCACTGAGCGAGCTCTAATGCATATTCTGCTTTAGCCGATATAAACAGGCTAAACCAGACGATGTTAAGTGCTTATTTTTACTTATCACCACCATGCTTGTTGCTTGGTAACAAATTTAATCGGATTGGCTTTAAAGAAAGGAATGATTATCTTTAATAAATCCTCTCGTTTAGTAACCTCGTAACGATAATAGTTTTTGTGATTGGGACGTTTATTTTTTTGGAAATAAACATTCCTGCAAGCAAAATACTGTTTTAATTGATAGAGAATATCCTTGTCTTCTTCGACAAGTTTAATATAAAATTTTGGCTCTATGCGAGTCCTTCTTTTACGTTCGGTGTTTTACCGTTATTTACATAAATAGTAAAGCTACCCTCTCTGTCAATTAATCCGGTGATATATTCAGCTTTTAACATATAATTAGAGAGATTCCTTCCTCCGGTAAACCGGAGTACTATGAATCAGCTGACTTCTGACGCAGTGTTAGTTTCATTATATCATCAAAATTAATTTGATGAAACCACCAACGTCAGATCTCCCGGGGTTAATTAATTTCCCTTTCCCGACATCCTGAAACGAATTTTTTTTGAATCTTCCCTATGCTCACCACCCATTCCAAAGGTCGATTCTTCGTTTTTATATCTTCAGGCTACCGTTTATCTTAAGATCCTTCCACCACTTTCCTCGCGGAAAGTGACTATCTCTCGACTACGCTCCTTTTAGACTAAAGGAGGAACGGATTTTAACCGTTTGGCAAATTAATCTGCCCGGCGCAGATTTTGTGAGTACAAGACCCGAGAACGTATTCACCGTGGCATAGCTGATCCACGATTACTAGCGATTCCAACTTCATGGAGGCGAATTGCAGCCTCCAATCCGAACTGAGAAAGGTTTTTAGGGATTGGCTCCACCTCGCGGTTTGGCTTCCCTCTGTACCTCCCATTGTAGCACGTGTGTTGCCCAAGGCGTAAGAACCATGCTGATTTGACGTCATCCCACCTTCCTCCCATTTAAAACGGGCAGTCTCCTATGACACATAAAACATAGAATCAGGGTTGCGCTCGTTTCCCGACTTAACGGTACATCTCACGACACGAGCTGACGACAACCATGCAGCATCTGTCTAGCACCCTCGAAGGCGGATCTGTTTCCAGACCTTGCAGCTAGATGTCAAGCCTTGGTGAGGTTCCTCGCTTACCGTCGAATTAAACCACATGCTCCACCGCTTGTGCGGGTCCCCGTCTATTCCTTTGAGTTTTAGCCTTGCGGCCGTACTCCCCAGGCGGGATACTTAACGGGTTACCTTAAATTAACAGCACTGAAAGGGTCGATACTTCCAATGCTTAGTATCCAATGTTTACGGCGTGGACTACTGGGGTATCTAATCCCATTCGCTCCCCACGCTTTCGTCCACTGAGTGTCAGAACTGTCCTAGCAAACTGCCTTCGCATTTGATGTTCTTGCTGATATTAATGGATTTAACCCCTACACCAGCAATTCCGTTTGCCTCTTCCAGTCTCTAGTTTATCCATCTCTCCCGCTGACTCGAGGTTGAGCCCCGAGATTTAACAGGAGATGCGACAAACCACCTACGGACGCTTTACGCCCAATAAATCCGGATAACGCTTGGGGCCCTCGTATTACCGCTGCTGCTGGCACGAGGTTAGCAGCCCCTTATTCATCAGTTACCGTCATTGTTTCGTCACTGATAAAAGCATTTTACACTCCGAAGAGCTTCTTCATGCACGCGGCGTCGCTCCTTCAGGCTTTCGCCCATTGAGGAAGATTCTTGACTGCAGCCTCCCGTAGGAGTCTGGGCAGTATCTCAGTCCCAGTGAGTGGGGCCATGCTCTCGCACCCCATACCCGTCGTAGCCTTGGTGAGCTATTACCTCACCAACAAGCTGATAGGCCATAGGCTTCTCCCTAAGCGCCGGAGCTTTAATTAAAAAACTTATGTTCTTTAATACCATCGAGTATTATCCTCACTTTCGCAAGGTTATTCTCGTCTTAGGGGTAAATTACCAATGTGTTACTCTCCCGTTTGCCATGCCTAGTAAACTAGACATTCGACTTGCATGCCTTAGACACGCCGCCAGCGTTCATCCTGAGCCAGGATCAAACTCTCTAAATTTGATTGACTCTATTGAATATAAAGTAAAAACTTTAAATTCAATTTATTGTTATTCTGTTTTTAAAACAGATAAAATTTTTGTTTCGAATTGATGCCAATTAGCATCAAAATTAACCATCACCATGATTGTTTGGTTATTAATTTTTTAAGGTTCTTATAAAGACAGAAAAAAACAGAGATAATTAATATCTTGTTTTTCTTAACATTATTCTGTTTTTATTTTCAATAACCACATTTTATACTAATAAAAAAAGTCTGTCAAGAGCCTTGTATCAGCAAAAAATAAATTAATTTTTATTTGACTTTTAAGACTTTTTACGTTATAAATATATTAGGAAATATATTATAATTTTTTAATTTTTTAATACATATGAGAATAAAATTTCACCGTACAGAAAGAAAAAAAGAGGAACCGGTCTTTAAAGCTAATAACCAAATAAAAGCTGAAGAAGTTTTTTTGATTGATGAAAATGATGAAGCGATTGGTAAAATTTCTTTAAGTGAAGCCTTGGAAAAAGCTCAGGAAGCTGATCTTGATTTAGTTGAAGTTAATCCTAAAAATAACCCGCCGGTGGTAAAAATAGTTAATCTGGGACAACTAAAATACGAAAGAGACAAGCTTGCACATAAACAGAAAATGCAACAAAAGAAAATTGATACAAAAAATATTCGATTGTCTTTTCGTATTAGTGAGCATGATTTTAATATGCGACTTTCACAAGCAGAAAAATTTTTAATGAAAGATAATAAAATAAAAGTAGAACTTATTTTAAAAGGTAGGGAAAAGCAATATCCTAAGAAAGCGGCTGAAATTATAAATAACTTTGTTGAGCAATTAAAGGCGAAGGAAACAATACAAGCTGAAATTGAACAGCCCTTGACAAAACAGGGGGGAAGATTTAATATAATATTGATAAATAAAAAGTAAATACTAAAAAAATTCAGGTAATTACCTGTTTTTTTAATCTGCGTTTATGCCCAAGATTAAAACTCATAAAGCAACTGCCAAGCGTTTTACAAAAACAGCTGGAGATAAGCTTAAAAAAAGAAAAGCGGGACAAGATCATTTTAATTCTAGAGAATCAGGAAATACCACGAGAAAGAAAAGAAGAGATATCTTAGTTACGAAAACCTTAGAAAAAACAATTAAGGCGATTACGCCCTATAATTAATATTATTATTTATGCCTAGAGTAAAGAGAGGTACTTCCCATGTTAAAAAAAGAAGGAAATTGTTGCAAGCCGTAAAAGGTTATAAATGGGGACGTAAAAATTTGATAAAATTAGCAAAAACTGCTCGAACTAAAGCCGGTGCTCATGCTTTTGTTGATAGAAGAAAGAAAAAAAGAACAATGCGTGGTCTTTGGCAAATAAAAATCAGTTCGCTTGTACGTGAAAATGGTTTATCTTATTCTCGTTTTATAGACGCTTTAAAAAAGAATAATATTATTCTTGATCGTAAAGTTTTAGCTGATTTAGCTGAAAATAATCCAAAGATATTTCAAGCAATTGTTAATAAAGTAAAATAATATGGATTTTTGGTTAAAAATTGGACAAGTTGTAATCGCTATTTTATTAATGGTGGTTATTTTAATGCAAAATAGAGAATCTGGTGTTGGTGGTATTTTTGGTGGTAGTGGTAGTGGAGTTTATTTAACAAAAAGAGGTTTTGAAAAAAAACTTTTTAATTTTACTATAATTTTAGCCATTGCGTTTGTTATTATATCTTTAGCTTCTTTTTGGATAAACGCTTAAATTATTGTGTCTTCTCTTAAAAATAAAATTTCTAATTTTTTTAAAAAGACTAAACATTCTTTAGACTTTTTTTTGTTTTTTAAAACTTCAGGACGAGTAGATCAGGTTGATATTGATAAAAAATTAGTTTATTCTTTGTCACCTCGAAAGATACCAACTACGAAACAGTTTAAATATTTAAATAAATTTTTAAGTCCAAAAGAAAATTTGATTCTAAAAATTTGTTTGCTTGTTTTTTTGGTTAATTTAGTTTATTTGGGAGTGGTTTTTTTTCAAAATAATTTTAAAAATATTCCGGTTAGGGGAGGGACTTATATTGAGGCAACTGTTGGTTACCCAAGATTAATAAATCCACTTTATGCAATTAGCAGAGATGTTGATAATGATTTAAGTCGTTTAATATATTCTAGTTTATTTTCTTATGATAGCTTTGGTGTATTGCAAAATGATTTAGTAGAGAGTTTCTCTGTTCAAGCCGAAGGAAAGGAATACCAATTTATAATAAAAGATGGTGTAAAATGGCACGATAATAAGAGCTTAACTAGTGATGACATTATTTTTACTTTTAATTTAATTCAAGAGGAAGAATATAATTCTCCTTTACGATCGGAATTAGCGGGAATTAAGATAGAAAAAATAGATGAAAGAACAATCAAGTTTATTCTACCAGAGCCTTATGCACCTTTTCTTGATTTATTGACTTTTGGTATTATGCCTCAGCATATTTGGCAAGGGATCAGTGCGGAAACAATAACTTTAAGTGATTATAATTTAAAACCAATTGGTTCCGGTCCTTATAAATTTAAGACTTTATTAAAGAGTAAGTCGGGTGATTTAAAAGAATATCAGTTGGTAGCAAATTCCAATTATTATAAAGATGTGTTTATTGAAAATTTGATTATTCGTTTTTTTACTAACAATATTGAAGCTATTGATAGTTTTAATAATAATCAAGTTGATGGTTTGAGCGCTTTGCCATTTGCTAATAGAAATGATTTACTAAAACGTGATTCGGTTAATATTTATAATTTAACAAAACCACAAATTGTTGGCCTCTTTTTTAATCTTGATAAGGATAATTTAAAAGAAGTAGAAATAAGAACCGCACTTGCTAAGGCAATTGATAAAGATGACTTGGTAAAGCAAGTTTATGATGACACTTATCAGGTGGCAGATGGACCAATTTTAAAAAATAGTTTTGCTTATAATAAAGAAATAGAAAATATTAATAATTATTCTGCAGTTGAGGCAAAGGAAAAATTAGCTAATCAAAATTTAAAAATAAAGCTTACAGCGATTAATATTAACGGGAATAGTAAAGTGGCGGAAAAAATAAAAACTTATTGGGAAAGTGTTGGAGTTGAGGTGGAAATTGATATGATATCATTAGAGCAAGCTGCTGAGATAATAAAAAAGCGTGATTTTGATGTTATTTTGTATGGGCAGTTAGTTGGTGGAGATCCTGATGTTTATGCTTTTTGGCATTCCAGTCAAGTTGGACCGCAAGGTTTAAATATCTCTGGTTATAAAAATGAAGAGGTTGACAAACTTTTAAGTGAAGCCAGGAAAGCAACAACTGAAGTGGAGAGAATTGAAAAATATGCATCATTTCAAAATATTATTGTTTCAGATGTGCCGGTAATATTTCTATATTCGCCAAGTTATACTTATGTGCAAAATAAAAAAATAAAAGGTTTTGTCGGAAATGCAATTGTTTCTCCTGCTGATCGTTTTGGGCAAATTACCAATTGGTATATAAAAACTAAAAAAATAAAAGCTAGATAAACTAGCAATTTAACTCATAAAACTTAATAATAAAAACATGTATTCACAGAATAAAATTGTTTCCGTTGGCACTGAAGCTAAACGGACAAGTCTTGATAATACTCAGACTAAAACAAAGAAAAGGTTTTCGGGAAGATATAATTCAAAACAAATGAACCCAAGACCACAAAAAAAAGAGACGCAAATGACAATACCCAGTATTAAAGGGTCGCATTTGAAAATATATCCCTTAGGGGGGCAAGAAGAAGTTGGCAGAAATTGTACTGTATTTGAATATGATGATGATATCATTATTTTAGATATGGGCATGCAATTTGCTGATGAAGATATGCCGGGAGTTGATTATATAGTGCCCAACGTTTCTTCCTTAAAAGGGCGAGAAAAAAATATTAGAGGGGTAATTTTTAGTCATGGTCATTTAGATCATATAGGGGCCGCTCCCATTCTTTTAGAACAACTGGGGAATCCCCCGATTATTGGCAGAAAATTAACTTTAGCAATGGTTAAACATCGCCAAGAAGATTATAAGAGAGGGACAACAAAGAATTTAAAAACAATAACTATTAATTCGTTAGAACAAAAAATTAATTTAGGAAAGTTTACATTAAGTTTTTTTCAAGTGGAACATTCAATTATTGATGCGGTTGGTGTAATTATAAGTACTCCCCACGGTACTATTATTCATCCAGGAGATTGGATGATGGATTCTGATGATAGTGGGCAAAAATTATTAACTTATGATCATCTAGCAAAATTGCCATCACCAAGAATTTTAATGCTTGAAAGTTTGGGAATTTCTTATAACAAAGAAAGAGTGCCGGTTTCAACTAGTAAAGCTAATTTAGAAAAATTAATTCGAGAGGCCAGAGGGAGAGTTATTATTGGTACTTTTGCATCACAGATGGAAAGGATTACAGATTTGCTTGCCTATAGCGAGAAGATAGGTAAGAAAGTGATTTTAGATGGTTATAGTATGAAGGTAAATGTTAAAATTGCTCAAGAATTGGGTTATATCCCTGCTCATAAGCACACCCTTATTGCTGTTGAAGAAATTGATAAGTACCCAGAAGATAAAATTGTAGTTATTTGTACAGGTGCTCAGGGTGAGCCTAATGCGGTTTTTTCACGTATAGTTAATAATAGTCATCGTTATATTAGTATAAAGAAAACTGATGTTGTTATTTTTTCTTCCTCAATTATTCCTGGTAACGAAAGATCAGTACAAAAGATAAAAGATCAGCTCTATCGATTAAGTGACAGCGTTATTCATAGCAGTATTATGGATGTGCATTCTGGTGGACATGCAAATGTGGAAGATATCAAAGTAATGTTGAAGCAAATTAAACCGGATTATTTCTTGCCAGTGTATGCTAATCATTATATGTTGGTTGAAGCAAAAAAATTAGCATTACGTGAAGGTTTTAAGGACGATCAAGTGTTTGTTTTAGATAATGGACAAATTATTGTGTTCCAAAAAGGAAAAGCGCCTAGAGTTTTAAAAGAAAAAGTAAATACTGATTATGTTATGGTCGATGGTTTAGGAGTGGGAGATGTTTCCGAGATAGTATTAAGGGATAGGCGGGTGATGGCTGATGACGGAATGTTGGTAGTAATAGTTACAATAGATGCAAAAACGGGAGATATAATAGGTAACCCAGATTTAATATCACGAGGTTTTATTTATATGAAAGAAAATCGTGATTTAATTGAAAAGACAAGAATGCGGGCTAAAAAAATTGTAAAAGATAAAAATCCAATGACACCGGCTGATGATGATTTTATTAAAAATAAAGTTAGAAATGATTTAGGACAATTTTTATTTAAAGCAACAAAGCGTCGTCCGATGATTTTACCAGTTGTTATAAAGGTTTAATAAAATTACTTTTATATTTTAAAAATCCCTTTTATTAAGGGATTTTTGTTATTTTGGTCTAATTATTTTAGATAAGGGTAAGAGTAATGAGTGTAAGGATTTGCAGGATTTACCAGGCCTTGACAAGTTTTTTTAGACATGCTAGAATGAAATGTTGCTTAAAAAAAGAAAAAACCGATTTAAACGGGACAGGCACGACAAGCATGGGGATTTTCTTTCTAGGGTTTTCCGGCATTTGCTAGAAATAACCTAGAGGAAGTTTTCTTGCCTCCCCGTTTAAGTCGGTTTTTTTATTGAAAATAACGATTCTTTCCAACTATAACATTGAGTTTATTTTTAGCAACATTTATCGTAATGGGTGATTTTACTTCGATAACACCATCAACGATTATTGGATGTTCAGTTATAATTTCAAATTTTTCTAAACGCATTAAACTTTCAGTATTTTTTTTAGTAATAATATGAACATCCAGTTTTCCGTCATGAGGATTAGAGTTTATATGATTATTTTTTTCATTAATTAAATTAACAATTTTAATAACCCCTTTATCTTGAATTTCTAGAGAATAGTCATTTAAATTTATTTTTGTTCCTTTGCTCTCCACTTCAACTTCATTAAGGAAATAGTAATCACCAATAAGACCAAGATCGATTTTTTCTATGCGACGAGCTAATAATATATTACAAGCATCTTCTTCATTTTTTATACCAAAAGAAGTGGCAATTGAATTATCATTACCAATAGGGATGATTCCTAAAAGAGTATTTTTTTGGAAATCACTGTATATATCAGCTTCTATTATCGCTCCCATTATTCTGTTTACAGTTTGATTATTACCAACTGCGACAAAGGTTTTAGCGCCTAAACGCATTTCATTTTGGATAGCTGATTTAATATTTTTTACACCACTTAATCTTATTATTTTGCCATTTAAACCAAGATCAGTTAGACGAATTTCCATTCGGTTAACGGCCTTGTTATACCGGCTTTTATTAAGATAGTCGTCATAAATATAAACATGCATAAAATAATTTTAAGTTATGCGACTTCTTATTTTTCTAAATCTTCTTTAGCGATACTTTTACTTGTACGTTTTTCTTCAGTAATTACAGAGAGTTGACCATTAATAACAGCTCCTTTTTCCATTGACATTTCTCCGTAAGCGATATCGCCGGTAATTTTAGCAGTACTACCTAAAGATAGGTAGTTTTTTACTTTAACATTTCCTCTTATTTCGCCATTTACCATTAAATCTTGAGCTTCAACATTAGCTACTACTTTTGCTTTTTCTCCAATAAAAATATTAGCATCGGTTTTAAGAGATCCTTCCAATGATCCTTCAATTACAATATTACCTTGTCCATGAAAATTTCCCTTAACTTTAATGGAGGCGCCAATTATAGTTTCTGCATCCTTGAATTTTTCGATTTTGTTTTTATGATTAAACATATGTTTTTGCAATGAATAAGAATAAGATAACTGTTTTTATTTTATGTTAAAATAAGGCTTTTGTCAAAGCATAAAGGTTTTATAAATTAAAAACAAGATAGTTGTCATAATTATTATATTAATGTAAAATTAGTATAGTTTTATTCCGTTCCTATAGTTTAATGGATAAAACAAGAACCTCCTAAGTTCTAGATCCAGGTTCGATTCCTGGTAGGAACACTAACAAGTAAAATTGTCAATAGCTTGACAAAAAGATAATAAAATGTTTATCTTGACAATAGTTTAAATTTCGATATAATTTTAG
>JARRBY010000003.1 GCA_029982795.1 Patescibacteria group bacterium | reverse complement strand
ATCTTTTTTATTTTTTAAAATTTAAAAATAAGTTCCACCAGCAATATAATAATAATCTCCTCCCCGCACTCAAAAAGCTATCCTTTGGATAGCTTTTTTCATACAGGGTTTCCTTTGGGTTTTCATTAGAATCCGAGCGTAGTTTCTTGCGGTAGATCCTTCTGGCCTTGCCAAGCAATATACTTCTTTATCTACTCTTCACCAAAAACGGCCAGAAGTTCTGGTTTAACATACTCTTTCAAAAACTTCCGGCGATACTTTGTTCCCCAGACTATATGATATTGATGTTGATAGGTAGAATGATTTAAAACTCGGATTCTCATGATTATAGCTTAACACGCCCCTGCAGGTCGTGTTAAGAGCAGAATCATTCATCCCCGCACTCGCTTGGTGCTCGTGCGGGATTTCCTGATCTTTTAAAAAAGCTCCCAACTGGGAGCTTTTTGATTGTTATTTATTTTCTTCACTCTCTTCAATTATTGGAACAATCCCTCCCTCACTTAAACTTCCAGTGGGGAGATATAATTCATGGATAATTTCATTATCGTTATAAATCTTTTTATAGGTAATTACCCGACCATTCTCATCTCGCTCTAAAACCTGAATACGCGCCGGATCAAATAAAGGGCTAACATTTATTCCCATTTGTTCTCGCTCTTCTTCAGTAGCAAAAATCACTTGAATCTGTTTAATAAAAGGAGCATTCCAGTTACTGGCTTCGCGAGCGGTGGGAGCGTAAGCGGGCGGCTGATCTAAGTTTTGCTGTTCTTCATTAACTTCTTTTTGTACACCGGGGAGCTTTTGTTTATTTTGATAAAAAAGAAAACTTAAACCAAACAGTAGTAGTAAGACAATGAAGAAAAAAATTATTTTTTGTTTTTTATTCATATTATTTTTTATTGTTCTTTTATAATACTGCACGGTTTCCCTGGTAAACACTCAACATCGTTACTACAATCATTGTAACAATACACAAAACCTAGTGGAGTTGGCTTTACAGCAGTCTCTCTAAATTCACAAACACCATTACCACAGACACTGCAATCTGTGTAGCAATTAGAAGGAGTTTCTCCGTAATAGCTGTCACAAATCCCATTACCGCAACGACAGTCAGTAAGACAAGTTCTCCAAGTTTCTCCATATTGAGGCTCACAAGTACCGTTGCCACAGGAGCAGTCTTGAAGGCAGTTATAGCTATTATCAATTCCATCACAAATACCATTACCACAAGAACAATCACGAAAACAGGTTGATATAGTCTCTCCAATTGTCGGCTCACAAACACGATTACCACAAGAACAATCAGCCTGACAAACAATCTTTTTTAAAGTCTCATTGTACCCCTCGCCCGTAGAACAAATACCGTCACCACAACGATCAGTGTTTGCTAGAGTTGAACAACCAGGATTAGTTCGAATAAAGCCACCAACTGTACATTTATTTGTTTCCCCTATATCGCAAATATTATCCAGACAAGCGCAATCAGCTATGCAAAGTAAATCACTCTCACTAGCATCACAGATGCCATTGCCACAAGAGCAATCCAAAGAATTGGCAATCGTCTCAATGCCAGTGCATAATCCATCGCTAACCCATCCAGCTTGGCGAGAATCGGATAAATTATCGGGGCAATCTTGAGGAGAGTTTGTTGGATTTTCAAGGGTATTGCAGACACCATCGTTTGCAATATTAAGTGGCTCACAAGAGGCAACACCAGCCGCTCCACCTGTCATCGTTCCAGTTCCGGTCGGACATTTTGTGCAACTTGAAGCACCGGAGTTACTATAGTAATTATAGGGGCAATATCGGGGATAAGAAGATCCTTTGGGACAAAAACTACCTGCTGGACAAGTAATCATTTGGCAGGTTTTACCAGCAGGGCAAAAAGATGTATTTAAACCTCCAGCATTAGTGCAATAATATCCAGCGGTACACAAAGAAGCATCATCACTATTATCACAAGTCCAATAAGCGTCAGTCTGATAGGTAATACAATCGTCTCCGGTGCCAGCACCAGTTGGGTCAAGGTACGCTAAGGCGGAAGCAACACTAAAATATTTCTTTAAAAACAAACTATCATTATTTTTAACCACAGGTATTAATGGATTTCCACCCTTGCATTCAGTAATACTTACCGCTGACTTAAAAGAGCAATTAACTAGATTATATCCTCTATCACCACAATGATTAGGGCAAAGTTCCCCATTTGTATTGTAACCACAAGTCCCACAGCCAACAGTTGAAGGAGGAGAGCAATCTTGTTTACACTCAGTTTGCTTCATAAAATCGTTTACTGTATAAGCTTCACCACCATCAACATAACCACCATAAATTTTAACGGTTTTTTTAACATCATCACAAACCATGTGATCGATGTTTCCTGTCCAAACCAAAATAGTATTGACAATCGGAACCCAAATCCAGCGACTAGTTTTTTTTCGGCAAGTTTTTTCCCAATAAGTGCTTTCTTTAGGGGGGTTATAAGAGACCCAGACTTGAACTCCGCTGTTTGTTTGGCAAATTCCATCGCCACAATAACCACTCGGGCGATAACAATCATCAGGACAGTTAGTTGTATTTTCTGTTGACGACTGACAAACACCATCACCACATTCATTTTTTTCAACACAAGCGGGGGGGGCACTAAGAAACGAGGTAAATTCCGAAGAAGTTTTATTCCCTATAAAAAGATCCCCAGAACAACGATTTATAAAAGAATAAATGCCTGTAGTATTGCTTTTTGCTGACGTCGTTACCTCCTGGCCTATCCCAGTGCTTAAATGGTCAAAATTTATAACTTTACTTTTTAAGATTTTAAAAAAGGAACTCTCCCCAGTAGCTAAACTAGGGGTGGGGGTAACTAAAAAAAGAGCTAATAAAAATAAGCCTAGAAAAATTACCCTAAAAAATTTTTTCATAAAATTTTTAATGATTTTTAAAAATATAAAGAACTAAATATATTATAACAATATTTCATATTTTTTACAATAAAAAAGCGGGGTGTTTGTTGCAAACACTCCGCTAGATATTAGTTTAGTCCTGTATTAAACGAACACTAATTCCCATCCAATGAGGATTAAGGCCACTGTAAGCGAAACCATCTTGGTTATAAAAGCAATGAGGAGTATAGGCGTATTGAGGCAAAGCCGGCTCAATTTTTCCTGTCCAAAAATTTGCAGATATGCCTAATCCTAAAAATTCTGGTTGGTCATAGCTATCGCCTGAATACGACCTTGCTCCCGCTGGCAAAGCACTAAAACCACTAGAGTTGGTTGCTCCCTTATTGGGCTGTTCCCAATCCGGGGTGGTAGTTTTCATCTTTCCGCCAGCGTCTTGACCAAGATAATTACTCAGCTCCATATATTCCTCTATCGTCGGCGTGTGAAAACCAGCAATGAATCCTCTCGGGTCGGAAGCGGCATAGAAGTTATAAAGAGCACCATATCTTTCTCCTAACTCCGGGTCGTTATTATAGTAACAATAAGCGGGAGTTTTGAGATTGTACCACTCTTCATTACTCTCAACATTCGGAAGCGGATCGCCGTTTAAAAAATGAGTGGCTTTCAAGTTTTCTTTGAGAAAAACTTGAGAACCGATAGTGACTAAACAGTACTTATTGCCATCATAGTCTTCTACTGCGGCCGTTTGAAAGATGGTATCCAGAACAAAAGGAGAATCATTTATTACTTTAATTTGCACAGGGTAAATTGTATTCTTTGCTAATTTATCCATTTTGAAGTTTAAAGTTAAAGGCTGATCACCACTATAAGTTCCGGGCGCCATTTGCACTTCCTTTTTGTTATTTAACTGATATTCCAACTCAATCTTAGTGTTGGCTAGATGCGGAATCAGTTCAATCTCCACCTCAATAAAGTTGTAGTCGCTAGTAGTTTTTTTCACTCTGATATTTGTATGCTTCAAAGTTTTAAAACTAAGAGTATTTGCAGTAGCGACATAATCCCAGGCGCCATCTAAACGAAAAATCAGGGCTCCACGCAATTGATAATCTTTTTCCGGAACCAGACCGGTTAATTCTTTTTTAATTGTTTGTACGTCTTGACCACTGATTCGTCCGGCTTCAATCTTATGCCAACTTCCATCAGCAAAATATTCAAACTGTACTTCCAAGTTTCGCCCACCGGCAGAAACTTGAGCAACGAGGGTTACACTAGTCCCTCGAACATTTTCCACCGAGATATTAATGCTTGGTTCATAGACAACGGGCGGTTCTTCGGGCTCACAAGAGGAGCAGGAGAAAAGTACCATCACAGCGGCGGTCAGGAAAGCTATCGCTTTCCAGAGACCAATTCTAACGATTGCTTTCATGCCTTACTTTTTTTGTTTTAAATTTTTATTTTAATGAACTTTTTTACTTAATTTTCACTTTTTTAGCTTAACTTAAGTATGTTTATATTATACAACTAAATCTTAATTTTGTCAAATACTGTTCAGTTTATTTACAAATATAAAATAATATGATAGCCTAAAAATGGTAATTTAACATCATTACATTACATTAAAAAAATCTTATCATGCTAGAAATTGTAAAACAAGGACGAAGTTTTATCGTACGAGAAGAAGGTAACTATTTGTTAGAGAGCAAAAGTGGAAACCTATTAAAAATCGCACAATTTTTAATAGAAGAAAGGCAAGAAGTGGTAGAAGACCACATTTTTTCAGGGAATTCAATTCATTTTGATTTACCCCGAGATAAAGAGGAAAAATTACGAGAACTGATTCAACAGGAATTTAGAAAAGAAAATAATCAGTTCTACGTAGACTTTGATTAACAAAAAACAAAAACAAGAAAGGCGCTAAATTTTAGCGCCTTTTTCTTATTTATTTACTTACTTATTTATTTTCTAAAATAAAGTTTATTGCTCGCTCTAACTGTGGATCACGATTATTATTAATATCGTCTTCACTAATATCAACTTCAATTTGCGGGGCTATTCCTTTATCATGAATATAATCACCCTCCGGAGTTAACCATCTGGCCACTGTTATTTTTAAAGACGAACCATCACTTAAATCCCGAACGTTCTGCACTGATCCCTTACCAAAACTTTGTTTACCGATTATTGTTGCTTTTTTATAATCACGTAGAGCTCCGGCAACAATTTCTGAGGCGGAAGCACTACCTTCATTGATTAAAACTGCCGTTTTAATACCACTTAAACGGGCTTGACCGCGTGAGGGATGTTCCGCTCGTTTATTTTCACCAAATTGTTCCGCCACTATCGGTCCCTCTTTAATCCAATCACTGGCAATATAAATAGCGGTATCTAAATAACCACCAGGATTATTACGTAAATCTAAAACTATCCCTTTAGGATTTTTTAATAAAATATCCGAGACCGCCTTATCAAACAATATTTGGGTATCATCATTAAAGTTGGATATTTGTAAATAATAAACACCATTTTCTTTCATTTCTGTTTTTACAGAATTTACCACTATTTTATCCCTTATAATTTCAATATCACTTGGCTTATCATCATTGCGTATAATAGTTAAAGTTACCGCCGTTCCCTTTTCACCTCTTATCTTTTTAACGGCTTCATTCACACTAAGACCAAGAACAGATTCGCCATCAATGGCATAAATTTTATCCCCTGCCCTTAAACCGGCTTTTTGTGCCGGCGTCCCATCAAGCGGGGCGATAACGGTTATTATTTCATTACGCATACCAATTTCAGCCCCTATTCCTTCAAATGTTCCCGAAAGATCTTCATAAAATTCAGTAGTTTCTTCCGGATTCATAAAAATTGTATAGGGGTCACCAGTAGCAGCCGCCATTCCTTCTAAAGAACCATAAAACAAATCACTATCTTTGATTTTGTTTTTATCAACATGTTCACTTTTTAAACTGTTCCATACTTCAAAGTATAAATTAAAATCAAAATTATCTTTATTATTAGCTCTCATTTCTCTTACTTCAGGTGAATAAGCTAAACTGCCTTGATAAGCTGTCTTATCTTTACCGGCATAAAATCCCAACAAATAAACTCCACCAACAATTAAAAGAGAAAAAATAATGAGGGCTGGTTGTTTAATTTTTTTATTTAAATTTCGCATAGTTTTATTATTTTTTTAAATTAACGAACTTGAAAAGGTTTATTCCCGCTATAATCAATTATTTTAGAAGGGGGCCTATCAAGAACACCGCTATCAAAAACAAAGTCTGGTAATAAATTAGCGGGAAAAATCATATCAAGCTCTTTTACTGTTTTTAAAGCGGGTTGACCGCTTAAATTCAAACTGGTTGAAATTAAAGGTTCGCCCAGTTCTTTTATTATTTTAATTAAAAAATCAGATTTAGGCAAACGCAAAGAAATATTACCCGCTTTACTTTTTAAAAACGGTAAAACTGATTTTTGTCCCTTTAAAATAATGGTAGTAGGTTCGCTTGTTTGCCAAATTTTTTTAATTTCTTTTAATTTTTCAGGTTTAATATCAGCTAATTGATTAGCCATTTCCAAATCAGAAATTAAAAGAATAAAAGGTTTATAATCAGGGCGATTTTTAAGCCTCCTAATTTTAGTAAAAGCCTTGTAACTGCTTGCTCGACAACTAAGACCATAGATAGTGTCAGTGGGAAGAACCAAAACTTTATCTTTCTTTAATAAACTAACAATAAAACTAATATCATTAGCTGTCAGTGATGTTAAAGCCTTATACTGATAATTCATATTAGATAATAGTTTGAATAGTTTTTAACGCTTGCGGTAAAAGGGGTAAAATAATTTCCACTGTTTTATTAAGCCAAGGCAAGACAATTGAATCATTAGCTATATCGGAAAAACGTTCACTAAGAGCAAGATAACGAGCTGAAACATAAAAAATTGTACCTAAAAAAAGTGCATTTTCCGCTAACCCTAAAATACCGCCTAAAATATTATTAATATATTTACTACCAGGGATAAAAGCAATTAATTTAAAGGTTTTTTCAATTAGATAAAATATTAAATTACTAATTTGAATAACGGCAATAAATAAAATAATAAAAGCAATTATTTTTTCAACATTTTCATTAATATTTAGTAAATCCTGTCCCCACAAATAAAAATTAAGATAATAGTGGGAAGAAATATAAATACCAATTATAAGCCCGACAATTCTGCCTAAAGAACGAATTAAACCTTTTTTAAAACCATAAAAGAAAGCAAAAGCCAGAAAAGCAACTAAAATTAAATCCAAAATAGACATAAATTTTAATTTAAACGAGGAAATAAGGCTTCCCCTTTTTTAATTTGATTCATTTGAAATTGAGTATTAATTTTAACCGCTGTAAGTGGTATAAATGGTTCCAATAAATAAGCAAGGTTTATTATATCTTGTGCTAACGGAATTAAAACAGAAGCGATAGCTGCTCTATCTTCTAATTTCCAAGGGGCTTGAGTGCTTAAACTTTCATTAAGTTCGCTTATTTTTTCCCAAATAATTTGCAGGGCTTCATTAAAATGATAATTAGCCATTGATTTTTCAAAAAGTGTTACGGTTTTTTTAATATCAGTGAATGTTAAATCAGGTTTTAACTTAGTTTTAATTTCATTTTTTTCTAATAAATTAGCTACTCGGGCTACTAAATTACCCAAACCATTAGCCAAATCAGCATTATAACGGGTAATAAATTTATCTTCGGAATAATCACCATCAGCAAAGGTTGAAATTTCGGCTAATAAGTAATAGCGCAAAGCATCGCTACCGTATTTTTCAACTAAACTGTAGGGATCTATTGTATTTCCTAAACTTTTACCAATTTTTTGACCATTATTAGTTAGAAAACCAAAAACTAAAATTTGTTTTGAAGGTTTAATTCCCGCCGACATTAACATGGCTTGCCACATCGCTGCTTGTGGACGGAGATTATCTTTACCGCAAACTTGAACCGCTGGCCAATATTTAGCAAAATTACTCTCAGTTTGAGGCCAACCAAGAGTGGAAATATAATTAACTAAAGCGTCAAACCAAACATATACGACTTGGCTATCATCATTAGGAACCGGCACACCGTGAGGCATTTTTTCTCTTTGACGAGAGATACTAAAATCTTTTAATCCCGAAGCAACAAAATTATTAATTTCTTTTTGACGAGAAGCAGGAATGATAAAATTATCTTGCTTATAAAGCGCAAGTAATTGTTTTTGATACTTGGAAAAACGAAAAAAATAATTTTCTTCAGCAATTAATTCTAATTTTTGTCCCGGATGAAGAGGACAAAAACCATTTTCTAGTTCAGAATCGGTTTTTTCCATTTCACACCCAACACAATATTTAACCTCATATTTCTTTTTATAAATATCGCCTTGATTAAAACAACGTCGCCAAAATTCTTGAACCGCTGCCTGATGAGAAGCATCTGTCGTCCTAATAAATTTATTATAAGAAAGGTTTAACTTTTCCTTAAGTGGCTTAAATTTAGCAGAATATTTATCACAATATTCAGCTACAGACAAGCCTTCCGCTTGCGCTTTTTGGTAGACTTTTAAACCATGTTCATCGGTACCGGTGTTAAAAAAAACATGTTTTCCTTGTTGTCTCTGATAACGAGCAATTACATCAGCCTTAATAATCTCAGCGGCAAAACCAATGTGAGGCTCGGAATTAATATACGGCAAAGTGGTGGTGATATAAAAATATTCTTTTTCTGACATAATTTTTAAAATTTTATCTATTTTTATCCTTTATTAAAACGACAAATTCTCCTTTTAAATTATTAGCATCTTTTTGTAAATCTGTCAGTAATACATCAGGCTCTCCTTTATAAACACTTTCGTGCAATTTACTAATTTCTCGAAATATTAAAAGTTCTTTTTTTGCTCCCACCAATTCACTCGCCCGACTTAACTCCTGAAGTAATTTAAGGAGACGATGCTTGGATTCATAAAGGACAAAAGACATTTTTGAATTAATAATTTGAGATATAAAAGTTTGTCTTCCCTTCTTGTGTGGCAGAAAGCCTAAGAAAATGAAACGATCAAAACCTGTCCCGGCTAGTGATAAAGCAGCGGTTAAAGCGGAAGGACCAGGAATTATTTCCATTTTAAGATCCAAATCTTTAGTTTCTCGTAATTGGGAAATTAATTTGCTACCCGGATCAGACACACCTGGCGTACCGGCATCACTTATTAAAGCTAACTTATTCCCTGCTTTTAGAAGTTCCTTAATTTTTTCAGTTTTTAAATTATCAGAATGTTGGTGATAGGAAAGAAGAGGTGTTTTTATTTCATAATAAGCAAGCAATTTTTTAGCAACACGAGTATCCTCACATAAAATTAAGTCCGCTTCCCGAAAAACCCGCAGGGCTCTTAGAGTAATATCCTCTCGGTTGCCAATAGGCGTGGCAACAACGCTTAGTAAAGCACTCATATTATGATTCCATGTTATCTCGTCTTTCTCTGATATAACGTGTCCAATCTTCGGCTACATCCACTAAAATCTTAAACGGGGCTTCAATAATAAAATCAAAAAAGAAAATAAAGACATTAATACGAGACATGTTCCCTGATAACCAGCGACCTACTAAAATAATGGGCATATAAAATAAATCTACCAAAAAAGTGACAATATTTTCTTGCCGCTCTACTATCATTAATTCTCTAATTCCACGAGTAACAATAATGCTAAAGAAACTGACAAAGGCAAGAAAGAATAAAAATATTATTATACTCACCCAAGTAAAATTAATTGCCGTTAAGACATTGATAATTAAGTAAAGAGAAAAGATAAAAGCAGTAGTATAAATCAGATTAAAAATCAAATTAGTTAAAAAACGACGTTTACGTTTAGGTTTAATATAGATTGGCTGTTTATTCTCTTTACCCACCAAGGTTACCTGCTTAATTCCGGCTATAATTTTATCCGTATTATTGCTACCCGGCTTTCTGGTAAACAAAATAATGAAAAGAAGCAAGATTGCGGGAAAAGAAATGTTTATCGCCAGTGTTAAAATATTAAGATTTTCACCAAACCACTTAATAGCCGGAACTTCTATTAAAAGAACAAATACTGATTTTGTTAAAAATATATAAATAATACTTCTTAAACCCGCGCGCCACAGTCGGGATTTAGCATTTTTATATTTATTATTACAGATTTTAGCAATCAGTTGCGAAAATGGTTTTTCTCCTTCCTGAGCCAATTTATAAGCTTGAACTGGATTTTCTGAAATTGCCTCCGTTAAAATAGTAAAATAAAGAGCATAACGACGAACAATTTTATCCAAATCTCGAGAAAGACTATGATTTAATTGTTGATTAATTTTAGCATCTAAAGCATCAAAACGCTGGGCAATCTTTTTAATTTCTCTTTTCTTTTCTTCTTTATCACTAATTTTATTCAAATCTAACCAATTTTCGTTGTAATATTTAAATAAAACAAAACTTAACATGTCCTTATCCAGCTTGAGAAATTTACGTCCAATACTTAAATAAATTTGTATTTCTAAATCTTGGCTATAAGGTGAATTACTAGGTAGAGCTATATCATGACATAAAACGTCAAACATGTTTCCAACGATTATCTTTTTAACACGATTAGGATTTAAATTTTCTTCAATTTCACAAGCGGCTAAATTTAACAACCAACGAATAACATTGTTTTTCTTTTGTAATAATTTATTGGCACTGCTAATATTGGTTTTAGCATTTAAAACAGAATTAATGTTTGAAATTACCTCATCTTTTAATTGGAGATATTTATCTAAAAGAACAGAAATTTCTGCTATTTTTTTTTCCAAAATAGCGTTATTGGG
Organism: Patescibacteria group bacterium; assembly: GCA_029982795.1. Classification (GTDB taxonomy): domain Bacteria; phylum Patescibacteriota; class Patescibacteriia; order Patescibacteriales; family UBA12465; genus UBA12465. Next base: position 32,512 of record JARRBY010000003.1, on the reverse strand, counting down.
AAGATACCCGCCACGAATAAGTTCTGTTAAAAGATGCTGGGATAATTTTTCACTATCAACCTCTTTGATTACTCCTTCAATTATAACTTGACGACGTAAAATACGAGAAATTGCATTTTTACGCAATAAATGATCTTCATCATACTGCACCGCATTTCTAATTTTTTCATAGAAAAGAGACAGGTGAGAGATAAGTTCCCCTACTTTGATTTTAGGTTCATTTTCCCCTTCCTCTTCTTTACGATTAGCCTCAGAATAAATAATTTGAAATAATTTCTTTGTATTATCATTAAATTCTAAAGGCTCAGCATTAACTTGTTTTCTAATTAAATTAGGGCTTACCATAAATTAGCAATAAAAATATATAATTTGCTCAATTGTTTTTATTTTATCCGCTTTTAGCAAAAAAAGCAATAAAAGTTTAGTTTTTCTCATTTTCCTAATACTCAAAATTAAGCTTTTTTTATTTATCAATAAGTCTTAATCAAGTCTTGACATAAATTGCACTATTTTGTATTATTAATACGTGATATATAAGTGGCCTTGCAGCCATTTTTAATTACCAATTTTGCCTATATATGAACAAACTGACAAAATACATAAAAGAGTCAATTGCCGAAATGAAAAAGGTAACTTGGCCCAGTAAAAAAGAAACCTACCGTTATACCACCTTAGTAATAATTATAAGTTTATCAGTGGCTGCTTTTCTGGGTTTACTTGACTTTATTTTTAACCTCGGCTTTAAACTGATAATTTAAAAAAAATAATCATTAAAATAGCTTTAAAATAAATTTATGGCTAAACAACTTTTAAACCAAGGACGTCGCTGGTACGTTATTCATACTTATTCTGGATACGAAGAAAATGTGGCGCAAAATTTAAAACAAAGAGTGGAATCCTTGGATATGGAGGATAAAATTTTTAACGTTTTAATCCCCACTGAAAAAAAGATTAAAATTAAAAATGGAAAAAGAAAAGTTAGTGAAGAAAAAATCTTCCCGGGCTATATTTTAGTAGAAATGATAGTAACTGATGAATCTTGGTATATAGTACGTAACACTCCTAACGTGACCGGTTTTATTGGCAGTGGGACTATTCCCACTCCAATTAGTGACGCTGAAGTAAAAGCTTTGCAAAAAAGAATGGGGGTTGAAGATCCTAAATTTCAAATTGATGTTGAAATTGGTTCCCCTGTTAAAATTAATGAAGGTCCCTTTAAGAATATGGAAGGAAAGGTCACAGCGATTGATGAAGCTAAAGGTAAAGTTAAAGTATCTGTTTCTCTTTTTGGTCGCGAAACTCCGGTTGAATTAGACTTTCTGCAAATTAAAAAAGGATAATAATGAAAACAGACGGTGCTTCTACGTCTATTAAATAATATTATATGGCTAAGAAAATAAAAACAAAAATAAAATTACAAATTGCCGGAGGACAAGCTAATCCCGCTCCACCAGTTGGTCCTGCTTTAGGACAACACGGATTAAATATTGCAGAATTTTGTAAAGATTTCAATGATAAAACAAAAGACAAAATGGGTAATATTGTGCCGGTTGAAATTACCGTTTATGAAGATAGAAGCTACAGCTTTATTCTAAAAACCACTCCGGCGGCAGAATTGATCAAAAAAGCGGCCGGAATTAAAAAGGGATCAGGAAAACCTCTGACAGAAAAAGTTGGTTCAATTACCGATAAACAATTGACGGAAATTGCCGAAATTAAGATGCCTGACTTAAGTGCTCGTGATCTTGAAGCGGCAAAAAAAATTATTGCCGGTACTGCTCGTCAAATGGGAGTAGATATTAAATAATTAATTTATCATAATGTGGGAGTAATAATTCATTACGCCTGCACCACAATACTATGGAAAACAAAAAAATTAACAAAAAAGACTTTTCAACTATTTACGATAAAAATAGACAATACCCCATTAAAGAAGCAATTGAAATTGTAAAAAAAATCAGTACCGCTAAATTTGATGGCGCTGTTGAGGTACATGTAAATTTAGGAATTAATACTAAAAAAAGTGATCAACAAATTAGAGGCGCCGTTAACCTTCCTCATGGTACCGGTAAAACAATTAAAATCGCCGCTTTTGTTTCTCCGGAAAACGAAAAATTAGCTAAAGATGCTGGGGCTGATTTTGTCGGCGGTGAAGAATTGATTGCCGAAATTAAAAAAACTGAAAAAACTGATTTTCAAGTTGCCGTTGCAGAACCGGCTTTAATGAAAAATTTAGCCGTCATCGCTAAAATTTTAGGTACCCGTGGATTAATGCCTTCCCCTAAAAATGAAACTGTTACCCCAAATATCGTAAAGGCTATTTCTGAGTTAAAAAAGGGTAAAGTAAGCTTTAAGAATGATGATACCGGTAACCTCCATGCGGTAATTGGTAAACTTAGTTTTTCTGACGAAAAATTAATAGAAAATTTTCAAGTCTTTATTGAAGCGGTTCGTCGCCTTAAGCCAAGTTCAGCTAAAGGAACCTTTATTAAGGGTATAACGATCGCTTCTTCTATGAGTCATGGGGTAAAAGTAAATATTTCTTAAATCCTTGACATTATTACAAAAAACACCTATACTTACTTTTGTAGGTAAGCAATTTTTAAGAAAGGGCGTATCTCTGATTCGGCCTTTCTTTGCTAAAAAAGGTCGTCTTACATTTGTAAACTAAAAAGAAACAAACATGAAGAAATTATTCGTCGGCGGCTTGAATTTCAAGACCACTGAGGAAGCTTTAAATGAAGCTTTTTCAAAAGCCGGCAAAGTTTTATCTGCTATCATTATTAAGGATAGAATGACTCAAAGATCTAAAGGATTTGGTTTCGTGGAAATGGAAGATGATGCGGAAGCAGACAAAGCCATTGAAATGTACAACAACCAAGAATTAGACGGACGTCGCGTTGTCGTCAATGAGGCTCGTCCTATGGAAAAAAGATTCTAGTGCTAAAACTTTGATAAAACAAAAAACGCTCAACTTAATTGTTGGGCGTTTTTTATTATCTTATTTTTTCTTGGTTTTTTTTAAACTTGATTTTTTTACACTTATTTTTTTCTTGGTTTTTTCTTCCTTTTTCTTGGTTTTTTTTACTTTAGGTAACACTTGTTGTTTTTCCTCATAATCGGAAATTGCCTTTTTTAAACCTTGAACTGCCATTACGGAGCAGTGCAATTTTTGTTTAGGTAACCCTCCTAAATCATCAACTACTTCTTGCCAAGCATATTTTTTAGCTTGTTCTATCGTCATACCTTTAACTTTCTCCGTTAAAATAGAGGCAGTAGCGATATTTGAAGCACAACCAAAAGAAAGAAATTTTACATCAATAATTTTTCCCTCCTTTACCTTCAAAAAAAAGTCTAATTGGTCACCACAGACCATATTACCAATTTGTGCATAACCATCAGGATGCACAATTTTCCCAATATTTTTTGGCCTTAAAAAATGTTCTAAGGTTTTTTTCGTATAATTTAATGACATATTTCAATGCTTAATTTTTTATATTTTCTAAATATACTATAAATTATTAATAAAATCAAGAAAATAATTTTAATTTATTGGAGAGAAAGCTCGTAGTCTTTTTACCGTTTGCTTTAAAGCCTTAATTGTATAATCAAGCTCTGCTTTAGTGGTAAAACGACCAAATGAAAAACGGATATTACTATTTAAATAATTTTTATCTAATCCTATTTCTTTAAGAACATAAGAAGCTCTTAAATCTGAAGCAGAACAAGCTGAACCAGTAGAAACACAAATTCCCTTTTGAGATAAATCCATTAAAATTGCTTCTCCTTCAATATAACGAAAACGCACATTTAAATTAGCAGGAACTCTTTTTTCCCAGCTACCATTAATTAAAACTTCAGGAATTTCTTGTTTTAATTTTTCCCAAAAATATTTCTGTAATTTACTTATTCTTTTAAGATATTCATCTCTTTCCCGGTAAGCTAAATACAGCGCTTCACTTAAACCAATTATACCGGGTAAATTATGAGTACCGGAACGTAAATTATTTTCTTGTCCACCACCAACAATTAAAGCTTGCATTTTAATATCAGGATTAATATAAGCTAAGCCCACTCCTTTTGGTCCGTAAAACTTATGAGCTGATAAACTTAAAAAATCTACTTTTAAAGCCTTAATATCTATATTTAAATATGGTACGGCTTGAACAGCGTCACTATGAAAATAAGCACCAAAGCGATGGGCTATAGTAGCTAATTTTTTGATATCCTGAATAGTTCCAATTTCATTATTAACCATCATAACAGAAACCAATAAAACATCATCCCCTATTAGATTTTCTAAAGCCTTAGCAGTCACTATTCCCTCCTTATTAGCCGGTACATAATCAATAGTATATCCCGCAACCATTAATCTTCTGGCGGCTTCACGAACACAAGGGTGCTCAATTGCGGAAATAATAATCCGTTTTCTTTTTTCATTTTTATTTGCTAAAGCAAGGCCTCTGATAATAAAATTATTTGATTCAGTCGCTCCTGAAGTAAAAACCAGAGAATCTTTTGGGGCTTTTAAAATATTGGCAACTTTTTCTCTTGCTTCTTCCAAAGCGATAAAAGCTTCTTGTCCCAGGGCATGAATAGAAGCAGGATTACCAAATTTTTCGGTAAAATAAGGTAACATTTTTTTTAAAACCCGAGGGTCTAAAGGCGTTGTCGCCGCATTATCTAAATATACTCTCATATAATTAATATTTTTTATTTATTATTGGTGTAATTTTTTTTCTATTTTCCTCATTTAATTCCACCCAAATTGCTTTTCGATCAGCTTGATCTAAAATTGAAAATTCTTCTATATTGTAATCTGCCTTATTTTTAAAATCAGCCTGATAAATAAAACAAATTTCATGTCCCTTTTTCCCCTGATACTGAAATATATTTTCACTTACTTCTACAAGTGAAATATTTACAATTTCTTTATCTAACTCTTCTTTAATTTCACGCTCTAAAGCTTCTTGTGCTCTTTCTCCAAACTCAATTCCTCCCCCTAAAAGGCGAAAGAAATGCCAATCTTTTTCTCTATCATAAAGCGGTGATACTAAAATACGATTATTATGTTTAATAATAACAACCGCTAAAGCTCTAATTTTTTTATCTATTTTAGGCATCTTTTTATTGTAACAGTTCTATTGTATTTATTACAACCGGTTCTAAAGGAATATCACGTTCCCCGGTTGTTACTCCTTCTATTTTCATAACTACATCCATTCCCGCTACAACTTGACCAAAATTAGTATGCTTACCATCAAGCCAAGGAGTGCTATCAAGAGTAACAATAAAAAATTGGGAACCATTGGTATTTGCCCCCGAATTAGCCATCGCTAAACTACCGGCTACTAATTTATGATTATTAATTTCATCCTTAAAAGTATAGCCCGGACCACCGGTACCATAGATCATATAATTATCTCCCCGACTATTAGGATCACCACCTTGTATCATAAAATCCTTAATAACACGATGAAATTTAGTATTATCATAAAAACCATCTTTAGCTAAATTAAGAAAATTATTAACAGTTAACGGCGACTCTTCCGCATAAAACTCTACTTTAATGTCACCTAAATTAGTTTTTATAAGCGCTGCTTTGTATTCTGACGCTAAATCCACTTGACCATCAAGGGTTCTGTTATTATTCATATTATTATTTATATTTTGATTAATAATTAAATTATTGTTTACCGCACCAGTTGTTGTTTCCTTCTCGGTTGTACAAGCACTTAAAAGTAGCGTGATTGAAACTAAAGATATAATTAATCCTATTTTTTTTAACATAATATCTATAATTAAATTTTAAATTGTTTTTTAATATTTTTATCTTCTTCTTGTCTTTTTTCAGCAATCACCGTCTTTGCTTTCCGGCGTAACTCCTCTAATTGAAGCTCATTTAATTTTTTTGCTCTTGCTAAAAGTTTATCTTCTTCATTTAAACTCGGGTCTTCTATTACTTCACTTAACAAAACATCTAAAATAGCCCCTATTTTTGGTCCCGGTGCTAATTTTAAAGCAGTCATTAAAGTATTTCCATTTACCTTTAACATTTTTGCTGATATCGGATCATGTTGTACTTTTTCCATCATATATTGCAAATGTCTTAATTTATAAGGCATCGCCTTGGGAGTTCCGGAACCCAAACGATCAGCTACTCGTAAATCAATTAAATCAGCTAAGTTTTCTCGACCGACTTTAGCAATTAAACGTCGCACTGAAGCGGCCGTTACTTCACCAACATTATAATAGAACATGTGGTTTTTTACCAAATTAACCACTCTATCTCTATCTTCATTACTAAATTTAAGCCTCGTCATAATTCGATTAACCATTTTTGCCCCCAAATATTCATGATTATAAAAAGTTGCTATATTTTTTATAATTTTTCTTGTTTTTGGTTTAGCAACATCGTGTAAAAGAGCGGCTAAACGAACTTGCCAATCTTTACTAGGACAGTATTTTAAAGCTAACAAGTTATGTTTAAAAACCGGATAAATATGGTGTCTATCTTGCTTTACATTAACTCCCTGCTCTAATTCTGGAACAATATATTGCAGAAGTTTAGTTTTATGCAGTAGTTCTATGCCTTTCGCCGGTCTTTCAGAAGCAAGTATTTTTATAAACTCATCCCTAATTCTTTCATTGGAAACAAATTTAAGACTACCGGCTAATTTAATAATCGCTCTTTCTGTTTTTGGTTCTAAGGTAAAATCAAGTTGAGTCGCAAATCGCACCGCTCGTAACATTCTTAAAGCATCTTCTTTAAAACGATCGGTCGGTTCACCGATTGCTCTGATTATTTTTAACTTAATATCTTTACGGCCACCAAATAAGTCAACTATTAAATCAGGATTAGCAGGATCAATTGCTAACGCATTAATAGTAAAATCACGTCGTGATAAATCTTTATCTAATTCCTTTTCAAATTCCACCTTATCAGGATGGCGACGATCAGTATAGGTCGCTTCACTACGATAGGTTGTAATTTCTAAAACAGTAATAATTTTTTCTTCACGATCACGAATAGGTAACAAAACCGTACCAAAAGAATTATTATATTTAGCTTCGGGAAAAAGAGAAACAATTTCTTCTGGTTTAGCATTAGTTGTTATATCCCAATCCTGAGGCTCTTTATTCATTAAAAAATCTCGAACACAACCACCTACTATAAAAGCCTTAAAACCAGCGGCTTTAATTTTAGTTGTTGTCGTCATAACAAAATCCGGAATTTTCATAATAATTAAGTTCTTTTTCGAGAAAAATACTTTGTATGTAATAGTTTAGCTTCTAATTTATTCGTTTTAACCCAATTATAATAAGTTAACATAGCTTTATTTTCATGAGCTCGTCTGATTTTTTTATCTTTATCAATTTGGTATAATGCTTTTCTTCGAGCTTCTTTGATTTCTTTAGTATTAGGAAGAGGCTGTCCTCCTCCACCTAAACATCCCCCCGGACAAGCCATCACTTCAATATAATGATATTTATTTAAATGGGGTAAAATATAATGAAAATTGGCAATTCCATTAATAACGGCCAGTCGCAATTTTCGTTTTCCCAACATTATTTCCGCTTCCTTAATATTTTTATTAAGTCGCAATTCTTTAAAATCTAAGCGAAAATCATTAGAAATCTTTTTTTCTTTGGTACTGTTTAAAAAAAGAGCCGTCCGCAAAGCCGATTCCATTACACCGCCGGAAGCACCATAAATAGCCGCCGCCCCCGAACCATCATTAAATAAAGGTTCAGTTTCACTTTCTTTCAATCGAGCCAAGTCAATTTGTCGCTTTTTTAGCATAAAAGCAAATTCACGAACAGTCAAGACATAATCAACTAGCGGTTCTTTTTGATAATATAATTCAGTTCTTACAGCTTCCTGCTTTTTAGCTGTACAAGGGACTATAGACACAACCTTAATTTGCCGTCTATCTAACCCTTTTTTCTTTGCAAAATAGGTCTTAATTGCCCCCGCACTATGAATATGAGGAGAGCGAGCGGTGGTAAGATGGGGGAGTAATTCAGGATAATATGATTCAGCATAAGTAACCCAAGCCGGACAACAAGAAGTAAAAAGGGGTAAATTCTTTTTGTTTTTTAAACGTTGCAATAATTCTTCAGCCTCAATCATCGTTGTAATATCGGCCCCAAAATTAATATCAAAACTATAAGCAAAGCCCAATTCTTTAAGGGCGGTATTTATTTTTTTAGTACAATCAGTTCCTTGTTTCATTCCAAACTCTTCACCAATAGAAACGCGAGCGGCGGGAGCAAATTGCGCCACCACTATCTTAGTTTTATCAGCTAAAACCTTTTCCACCTGTGGCCACTCCAGCTGTTCTTGAGCGGCCGCTACCGGACAAACATTAGTACATTGCCCACAATGAATACAAACTCTACTTTTATCATTTGTTGGCTTTAACTCTTGCTGATAACCTTTACCTGTAAATTGGAGAAAATTAATTCCCTGCAAAGCGCAAGCTTCAATACAGTTACCACAATCAATGCATTGCGTTCCATCAATTTCAACCGCAGTAGAAAAGCGATAGGTTTTACGCAAAGCTTTTCGATCAGAAAACTCACTAATTTTTATTTGCTGAAGACGCGCTAATTCCAAAAGACGACAATTAAAACGCAAAGTGCAATCAGCGCATTTTTCAATATGAGACGCAAAAATTAATTCTAAATTTAAACGACGAAAACGCTGTACTTTACTTGAATTGGTAAAAATTATCATTCCTTCGCGCACTTTTGTAGTTTCCGCCGACATTAACTTACTTTCACCTTTTACTTCAACCAAAGCCACTCTATCACCCCCTTTACCTCTAAGTTCGGGATTAAATGAAAGATAAGGAATATCTATCCCAACTCTCTGTGCAACCGCCAAAATAGTTTCATTTTTTTTGGCCTCTATCTTTTTTTTATCAATAATTACCTGCATGTTCTTATTTTTTGCTCTTAGCTAAGAAATCATAAACGTCGTAAAAGAAAATAATGAAAATAGGAATCACTAAAGTAATAATAACTTGTTCAATCAAATCCCAAGTTTTAAACATCACACTATCTTCAGTTAAAACTGATTGAGGGATGTCAATAATACTACCAAACAAATAAGCTAAAATGAAGAAAAAAAGGAAACGTCCAAATATGGGCCAAAAATAACCATTTACTAAAAATTTGCTTCGCGAAATAGCCGACCAACCTTTTTTTCCTTCACTGAAAAAAGCATACACCGCTAAAACATAATAAGCGCTAAATATTAAACCGGGAATAATTAAAAGCAGGCTCCATAAAAAAATTAAAATAAAGGTTAATAAACCCAGCCAAAAATAGGGCCAAAATAAAGGACGTGTTTTTTTAAACAAAGTTTTGGCTTCACCTTTAAAACCATTTTTTATAAAAAGGAAAATAGCAATCTCCGCTCGTGAAAAAAAGTAAAAGGTTAATAGAAAAGAGGCCACAAATAAAACTAAATCAAGCCAAGCTAAAGAAAACCGCTCACTAAATAAATTAAAATCCAAAACTATTATTGAAAGCAAAATAAGTAAAGGAATTAAGGCTAATTTAAGCCCTTCTAAATAAATTAAAACAATTTTTTTTAAATGTTTCCACCATAATTTAGTTGCCCTTTCTAAACTGCTAAAAAAAGAGGGTAATTCCTTTTTTTTATCAACCGGTTGAACAGTAATTTCATTTTTTTCTTCAGTCATATTTTTTATATTTAAAATAAATATTTTCTAAATAACTTTTCACCGTATAGGTTAAAGAAGAACCTAGAGCACAAAAAGTACTTTGTTCTAAATTGTCTAAAAGATCAATAAATTTTTCCTCCTTAATCTTTTTTTCCTTAGCTAATTCATGCAAACGATAACTACCTTCACGACAAGGAGTACATAAACCACAACTTTGGTTTTTATAAAATCGTAACCAATAATTAAGCAACTTATCATAATCAGTTTGACGATGATCAAAAATCATAATCAAACCCGAACCTTCCACCCCGGCTAAAAGTTGATTTTCATCTAAAACTTCTCCACAAACTCCACCACCGGCAATAACAAAAAAAGGAAAATCGGGATAATTATCAGTGGCCTGCAGAACATCAGCGATACTCATAGTAGCGGGTAAATTATACACTCCTTTATGACGACAAGCTCCCGCTAAAGTATAAAGCCGTTTGTTATCGTAAACACCTGTAGCAATTAAAGCGATATTATAAAAAGTCTCAACATTATTAATTAGAGTTGGTTTTTCAAATAAACCAATTTCAACTGGAAATGGCGGTCTCTGGTTTGGCTGAGCTTTTTTGCCGCTTATAATATTTATTACCACACTCTCTTCCCCGCCAATATAACCACTCTCTTCCGATTTTTTATAAAAAATCACTTTTTTTGCCAATTCTTTATACAAACTATTCTTTAATACTTTTTCAATTCTTGCTCTATATTTTTTAAAATATATTGGATTTAAATAGAAATAAATTGCCTTAACATTTTTTTTCCCTAAATAGAGAAAAGCATAATAAACCCCGGCTATAACTGATTCTGTTTCTTGCGCTAATAAATAACCATCTTTTTTTACTTCCGGCTCACCTTCAGCGCCATTTATAATAATATATCCCGGATTATTACCCTTTAAATTTTTTTTCACTAATTGCCATTTTTTTGCAACCGAAAAAGAACCACCACCCCGACCAGTTAACCCTGATTCTTCTATTTTTTTTATTAACGCTAAATTTGTCATTTTAGTGTATAGTCCAACCTCCATCAACACGCAGAGTACTACCGGTAATATACTTTGCCTTATCGCTCGCTAAATAAAGGGCCGCATTTGCTATATCTTTCGGCTCGCCCACATAACCAAGCGGAGTATTATTAACTATCATCTGATTAAATTTTTTATCATGTAAAATGCCTTCCGTCATCTTTGTTTTAATAAAAGCGGGAGCAATTGCATTAACCCGAATACCCAGTGTAGCTAAATCTAAGGCAGCCGCTCTTGTTAATTGTTCAACTCCACCCTTGGAAGTGCAATAAGCTAAGGATTGTTCCATCCCAACCGTTCCTAAAATAGATGAAATATTAATAATATTACCCTTTGTTTTAGCAGCTTTCATAGTTTGAGCTGCAATCTGAGTACCATAAAAAACTCCATATAAATTAATTTTAAGAGTTCTGTCAAAATCATCAGCCGAAACTTCTAAAATCCCCCCTGATCCACCAACACCAGCATTATTAACCATAATATCCAAACCCTTATAAATCTCCTTGGCTTTTGCTACCAAAGCCTTTACTTCTGCCTGATTGGAAACATCACAAGGTACATAAATTGCCTTTTTTGCACTTGTTTTAAAACCAGTCAGGTTCTTATGAATATCAGAGTAGATCACCTTAGCACCTTCGCTAACAAATAAATCAGCAATTGCTCGTCCAATTCCCGAAGCAGCACCGGTTACTATCGCTACTTTATTTTTTAACATCATATTTTTTATCTTTTAATTATTTAATAAATTTAGCGGTTAAAAGAGCAAGCTCTACTAAACGATTAGAGTATCCCCACTCATTATCATACCAAGAGATAAGTTTTAGCATATCACCTCCTAAAACCTTAGTTGAAGCAGCGTCAATAATGGTACTGTTGGTATTCCCAATTATATCAGAAGATACAATTTCCTCATGAGTAACAGCCATAATTCCTTTTAACTTTCCCGCGGCGGCCTTTGTTAACACCTCATTAACTTCAGCCACCGTTGTCTTTTTCTTTAAAATATAAACAGCATCAACCAAAGAGCCAACTGGCACCGGTACACGTACCGACATGCCATCAAAATTATTCTTTAATTGAGGAATAACTTCAGTGGTAGCAATGGCTGCTCCTGTAGTTGTTGGCACTATATTCAAAGCCCCGGCACGAGCACGACGTTTATCTTTACTGGGGCCATCAACTATATTTTGATTAGCCGTATAAGCATGAATTGTAGTCATTAAAGCTTTTTTAATACCAAATTTTTGTCTAATTATTTCTGTTGCCGGCGCTAAACAATTAGTAGTGCAAGAAGCGCAAGAAATTAAGTCATCTCCCTTTAAGATTTTTTTCTCATTTACGCCCAGAACTATCATTTTCACCCCCTTGCCTTTAGCGGGAGCGGAAAGAATCACCTTCTTAGCGCCAGCTTTAAGGTGCAAACTAAGCGCTTCTTTATCACGAAATACGCCGGTACACTCAAGCACCACATCAACTTTTAATTGCTGCCACGGAAGCTGGCTTGGATCTTTGCTAGCAAAAACCGGAATTTTCTTTTTATCAACAATTAACTTGTTATCACTGTAACTGACTGATTTGTTATAATTACCATAAACCGAATCAAAGCGAAGCAAATGCGCTAAAATTTCTACATCAGCTAAATCATTAATGGCAACTATATTTATGTTGGGAAAGCAATCAACAATTATTTTTAAAGCACTGCGACCAATACGGCCAAAGCCGTTTATTGCGATATTTATTTTTTGCATAAATAAAACTATAAAATTAATAAATAAAAATTTCTTATTTATTTATTATAGCACGTTTTTATTTTTTATAAAAAAATCCAACTTTTTCAAGTTGGATTGATTTATAAAGTAAGAAGAAAAATAATTATCAATCAGAAAACAACATTTCCGTCTTCGTTACAAAACTAGGGTCTAAAACTATAGCCTTATTAGCTGCTTCCCTAGCCTTTATTTCATCATTTTCTACCAGTAAATATAATTGAGCTAAATTAAACCACATGTTAGGATCACTGTCATAAGTTTCAACTAATTTTTCTAAAACTACTATAGAGCGCTCATACTCCTCATTTTCCACTAAAAATTCAGCCGCTTCAATTAAAGAATTAACTCCGCCTAATTTGCTAGTTGCCCCATTATCAATGCAATTATAATAAGCGTTAAGAGCATCACTCTGCCGATCAAGTTCTTTATATAAGGGCGCTAAACGACAATTAGTATCAGCGTAATCAGAATTTAATGACGCTGCATATTCTAAAATTTCTAAAGCGGCATCATTATCACCTTTAAAACTTAAAATTTGCGCTTTAACAAAATAAATTGGAATACGTCCCGGACTTGAAGCTATCGCTCTTTCCACATAATTAAGGGCTAAATCAATATACTTATTTTTTAACTCCTCATCTTCAGCAAAAACTCTCGCCCCTAAATCATATAATTGAGCAGTTTGCAGAAGAAATAAACTATCTTGTGGATTATATTCTAAATTTTTTAAAGCCAGTGATTCAAGATAAGAAAATTCAGTTTTAGCCCTTTCTTCGGTAAAGGAAGTGAGAATAATGGGATTTGATATAATTAAGTTTAATAAAGAAGAACGTCCATCCCGATCAAGTGGACCAGCTTGTAAACTGTCGTGAAAAACATCCAAGCCATCTATCACTTCACCCGAAACTAATTTTGTATAACCCGTAATAACTCCTTCTAAAGTGCGCCAAGGCTTTAAATTATATTGATTTATAACAATTAAGGCCAAAATTAAAGTTCCTGTTAAAAACCAGCCCTCCCCCTTTTTTTCTTTATTATCCGGTTCATTTAGAAAAGTATTTGCTTTGCTATTTTCATAAAGATAATAAATTAAACCAAGCGCCATCATTAAACCCATATAAGTAACAAGCGAATCAAAAACAGCTAAATTTTGAATAAAATAAGCAATAAATAGAGCTGTTAATATAACTAATTCCAGATTTTTTCGCCCTTGAGCACTATTATCAATATGCCAACCCTGACGACGCCAAAGAGTTATAATATAGTAAGCAACAAAGACAAATATAGCGAGATAGGAAATTAACCCTAAAATTCCCGTTGTTGAAGCAATGTCAATCAAATTATTATGCGCCCTATCAAAATAAGTTTCATTTTTATCATAATTAAAAAAAACTGGATTAAAATACTTATCAAAAATAATAGCATAGTTACCAAAACCGGTACCGAGTATCGGGTGTTCCGGAAAGGCTTTAGCCGCACTCTGCCAAGATAAAAGACGAGTTTGAAAAGTTGCCTTTTGACTAGTTAAGTTTTTTAAAAAACTATTTTGAAACCAAGTAGCTTGTTGCTGAGAAAAGATAAAAATTAAGGTTAAAATCGCAATACCAACGAAAGAAAATAAAGTAATTTTAAGCCTCTTATTTTTATGCAACACACCTATTAAAACTAAAGCTACTAACAAACTAATCCCTAAACCAATAATAGCACCAGAGGTTCGCATTTCCTTAAATTGTAATAAAAGAAGAAAAATAGGCACTAAATAAGCATAGCGCCAAGCAGACTGATTACGAAAAAACAAAATAGCAGCAAAAAACAAATTAAAAATAATATAACCACTTACATAAGTTGTATTACCAATCGTACTATAGGGTTTATCTCCCAATAGGCCTATTAAAGCAACCACCGTAGCAACCATAAGAGAAAAGTTAAGTAAAAAGTGCCAGTCTTTTTCTTGGCGGAAAACAGAAATTAAAATAATAAAGAAAATAAAGAAATGTAAAATATGAAAAAAACCTAACATTCTTTCAACGTCTCCCCAGAAACTTAAATTAAAATCAACTCCAAAAATAGAAGAAAGAAAAATAACCAATAGGTAAGCACTTAAACTATAAACTAAAAAATTTAATTTCGGTCGATAAGAAGGATACTTCCAAATAAAAACTAACCAGACAGCTAAAAGAAGTTCCATTAAAATATTAAAGACCAATTGTTTAGAGCTGATATAAGGAAATAATAAGCTAGGAAACACTAATAATACTACCAAAAGTGATAAAACAATACCTCCTTGTAAAATTCTTAAATAATTTTTAGCACTCATAATATAAAGTTAATTACTAATTAAAATTAATTATATTAATAGTATATAACAAAATGTATATAAAACCCAAGACCTTGACTCTTTTACTAAAATATGTAAATATATTATTATAATAGTTCTTTAAATATATATAGGAAAAGCCTTTGCGACATCGCTTTGTCGGGGGTAGAAAATAATTAAATTTTTTACCTCTAATTTTAAACATATGTTTAGAATTCTTAACAATTTCATCACGATTTTATTTTTCATTTTCGTTTTGAAATGGCTTTTCCCTCCACAAGCTGGATATATTGCTAATGAGATATTGGTCAATATTTTGACTATTATCAAAGATTCATTAGCTCTTATCAGCTTGCCCCAATAACAAATCAAAGGCCTTCAACAAGAAGGCCTTTTTTCTTATCTATTTGAATTCTATTTCAATATACTAGTAAATATTAATTCCACCATCTTCAATTATTATTGGCGTGCTAGTACTAGATTGAGGTCGACATTTAACTAACGCCTCTTTATAATTTTTCCAAACTAACTCCTGTTCTTCTCTAGCCTGTTCTTTAAATTGTTCCTGACTAGCTTGAAACTCACGATTACAAGCTAAGAATGCCTCTTTTTGTACTACTTCATCTTGATTTAGAGCTGACACCTGACACTTGCTTCTAACTTCAATACTATTATTTAAGTTATTGATAAATTGTGAGTTATTAGCTTGTAAAGCTTCATCTTTTTCCGAAATAGCCTCTACAACACAAGTTCTTTCCATTTCTGTGATTGGTGAAAATTCTTTAGATTTTATTGCATTTTGATATTTTTCTGGAATATTTTTTAAATCCTTTAAAATACCAAACATTTTACCATCAGCTGTCTTTCTAATATTGGTAAACATGCTTAAATCTGAAGGGGATTGAATATGAATTTCCGTTTTTAACTCTTCTAAACGATCAGCAATATTTTGATTAGATAAAATCTTATCATCTTTGTTTTCACTGTAATTATCTTTCCTATAACCCCACAAAGCATTACCAACTTGTCTAACATTTTCATACATACCTACAAATTGCGGTGCAGGAATTTTCTCTAAAATCCGATTTTTTTGTTCTTCTCTAACCTGAAGTTTAGCATCAGCATTTATTTGTGTCTTAAGTCTGACGCCATATAAATCTTTACCTCTTTTAATAATATTTCTAAACAAAGGAATTTGATCAGGTGATATTATCTTTTCTAGCGACGAAGTCGCTTGTTCAGTCGCAGTAACAGATGTTTCGTTTTCATTATCTTCGGCTAACATCGGTGTCGCTACCACGAGGGTAAAGACGAAGATAAAAATTAATAAAAAAATAATTTTTTTTCTCATATAAATTAATAATTAATAAAGTTAACGCTTTTTTAAAATTATAACACTTTTATAGCTTTAGATACAGCGACAACTACCCGCTTATCAAATGGGTTGGGTAAAATCTCATTAGGAGTAGGCGTGCTAACTAAACTAGCTAAATTTTTTGCAGCTTGAATCAACATTTCATCGGTAATTTGATCAACTTTATTATCTAAAGCCCCTCGAAAAATACCGGGAAAAGCAAGCACATTATTAATTTGATTAGGATAATCACTGCGTCCAGTAGCAACAATAAAAGCGCCGGCCGCTTTGGCTACTTCAGGCATAATTTCTGGCTCAGGATTAGCAAGCGCAAATATAACCGGTTTTTCTCTCATACTAAGTATCATTTCTCTAGTTAAAACTTTACCCTGACTAACACCAATAAAAACATCCGTATTTTTAATAACCTCAGCTAAGCCCCCTTTCTTTTTTTCCGGATTGGTAAGTTTTGCAATTTTTTCTTTAACTAAATTTAAATCACTGCGACCCTCATGTATCACCCCTTTACTATCAAGTACAATAAGTTGAGAAAAACCATATTTAATAAGTAAATCTGCAATTGCTAAACCAGCCGCACCAGCCCCATTAATAATAATTTTTGCCTCCCTGTAACTTATATTTTTAATTTTTAAAGCATTAATTAAACCCGCTAATACCACTGCCGCCGTACCGTGTTGATCATCATGCATAACAGGAATATTTAACTCTTTTTTTAATCTTGCCTCAATTTCAAAACAACGAGGAGCCGCTATATCTTCTAAATTAATTCCGCCATAATTTGGTGCTAAATATTTAATAGTTTTAATAATTTCTTCACTATCCTGAGTATCAAGGCAAATGGGTATCGCATCAATATTGGCAAATTCCTTAAATAAAACACATTTTCCTTCCATTACGGGGATAGCGGCTAAAGCCCCTAAATTACCTAAGCCTAAAATAGCACTCCCATCACTAATCACAGCAATAGTATTACCTTTATTAGTGTGCGTATAGGCACTTTTTTTATCACTCGCAATTAATCGAGATACAGCGGCTACCCCTGGGCTATAAGCTAAAGATAAATCATTTTTATCATTAATCTTAACTTTGCTTTTTATCTCCAATTTTCCTTTTTTTTCTTTATGTAATTTAAGTGCCCTTTCGTATATATCCATATTTAAATTAATCAATTTTTCTTAAACTTAAACCAGCTGGTGTTGCCGTATTTATTCCAGCTGGAATATCAGCTGACGCTTGACTAAGACAGTACTCTAAAGTATAGGACGGATTCCCTTCTTGTTCAATATTTCTTTGGTAATTATAGCCAAAAGAAGCACATTCCCCCTTGCTTATAGGTGCTTCAGGAACAATATCAAGATAAATTGTTGTTCGACTTTGTAAAGCATTATTACTTTCCAGTATGTCAGGATAATCATTATTTTCATGAAAATATAAAGCTAAAGCACTCTGTATTTCTTTTACATCAGCTATCTTTTTCGCATCATTAGCCCTTATTTTCCCCTGCTCTAAAAGCCATAAAGAAAAAAGAAGAAGAATAAAAATAAAAATTATAATTAAAGCAATTTCAATAAAAGCTAAAGTTTTTTTACGCATTTTTTAATGTTATAAAAATTAGAAAAAATAAAAACCGATACCTGTTTGGTTTTAAAGTAAAAATAAAGTTTTAACAAACAATCTCATCAGAAAACCCAGCTACCTCTTGGACAGTTAAAATTAAACCTTTAACGCTTTATAAGTTGTAAATAGAGTATTACTTACTCGTATTAAAACTTAAAACGTTGACATCTTGCCGTCCACAGAGGCGGCTAGGCGTCAATAAGTATCATGAAATTAAAGTTTATCTAATTAATTATAATCTTTATAATTTATAATCTAATTATTAGCTTTAATTTCTATTAAACTGACATTTATATTATAACATGACAAACAGCAAAAACCAAGTTTAAAAAATAAAAAACCCGCTGTTTGTAACAACGGGTATATTTTTCAAAAATCTGTTAGATGATATAAGTTTGGCCTAGTTCATGGCCAAAAGAACAAACACCATCTTCATCAAAGTAAGTGCCACAAATTGAGCACCTATTTCCAAATGATTCACATTTAAACTCTCTTTTTGTTTTTGCGCTTGCTTTTTTTAATTTTTTTTTCATGCCTTATTATTTTTTGATTGTACAATAATGTAATCATAAATGCTGATTTTTTAATCTGCTTGATTACAAAGTTAATTATAACATATTTAAAATATAATGTCAATATACAAAATGAAGATAAAATGAAGACGCGTTTCTATTTTAAGGCAAGAAAAATATTAAAAAAGACCTTGGTTATATAAACGTTATGTTTAAAAACCAAGGTCAAATGACAAAATTTAAAAGTCATATTATAAGGGCGGCAAAATCATTAGAATTAAATTTGTAATTAAGCCAAATGTAACAACAGCGCCACTCTAAATTGTAGCTATCCCATAAAAGACAACGAACATAGAGACTGTCAATGGAATAGCGATAAATAGTGCCCCAAAAATATACAAACTTACCTTTCCATTCTTCTGGAATAAGTTCAATATGTGCCAACAAATAATCAAGAACGTTAGCATTCATTACTGGCTTATTCCTCAATTCCTTACGAAGATCATACCCAGAAATTGTGCCTTTTTTCTGCTTTTCAGACAGATAAAGGAAAACCTTGGCAGGATCAAATTCGAAGAGTCCATTCCTCTTGTGCTCCTCAAATAACCAACCAGCCGGAGTAGAAGGATTTGCATTACAATCAATTAGGTGTGCAATTGGTTTAATTTCCAGTTGACTCTTCATTGTTATATCTCCTATAATTTTGCAACTTTGTCTTTTTATAGACTATATTGCGAATTGTTGCCGTTCTCGAATCGTTATTAATTCTGCCCCAGCTAATAATTATCCTGAATAGAATAGCTATTAGCTAGAGTAGAATATTTTTTAAGGTTCCTTAATTATAAAAATTATTATATCATAATAATGATATTATGTCAACGAACAGTTTTGAGAAAAAAGCAATATTTTTAGCTTTTTATTGTAATATTTACTAATAAAACAAAAAACCGACTTTAATCGGTTTTTTATTGGATTCCTAATTATTTTTACCAGCTTATTTATGATTAGTATTAATCTCTTCTTGATATAGATTATCTTTTAATTCTTTAGCAAAAATTTCATCATTTTTTCTTAACCATTCAATTAACATCGCAGCATGCTCTTTTTCTTCATTAGCATTATGGATAAGAATACGCTTTAAATCTTCAGCCAAAGTTGCATCCGCTCTTTGATGATATAAATCAACCGCTTCCATTTCTTCTTTTAAAGAATCAATGGCTCTTTTAATATCTAAAGTTTTTTCACTTAATTTATTTCTTTCTTCATATAACATATATTTTTTATTAATAATTTATTTATTATATTGCGGAGTTATTTCCGGTTGCTCCGTTTTATAATTCGCAAGTCGCGCTAACACATATAACCAACTAGACAAACGATTAAGATAAACAAAAGCTAATTTATTATAACTAATTCTAATCTCAGTATTTAAGGAAAGGGCTTCCCTTTCTGCTCGACGTGCTATCGTTCGTGCTATATCTAAAATAGCACTTAGTTTGCTGCCGCCGGGAACAATAAAATTATTAATGGGACTTATTTCTTTTTCCCATTTATTAATATCAGCCTCCAAATTAATAATTAAATCCGGACTAATTGTTAACTGAGCCTTGGCAAAATGAGCTTGTAAAGTAAATAAATTATCCTGTTCCCTTTTAAGAGCGACTAAAATTTGTGTTTCTTGTTCACTAAAAGTTGAAGCAAAACCTAAATATGAGTTTAATTCATCTAAAGTTCCTAAAACTACAAAAATTTGTTCACTTTTAGCTAATCGACTGGAAGAATTAAATAATTTTGAGCTACCAGTATCACCTTGACCAGTGTAATACATATTTTAATTAACTTCACAAGCGCCACCAGCGCAAGCTAATTCTTTCTTTGCCTCAGTTTCATCTTTTTTTTCATAAACAACAATTTGAGCAAAATCCATATCCTTAAATTTAACCATCAATTCATCATATTTTTCCTTATTAATTTCCTCATAAGGAGCAAGATCATAAATATGATTTGAACGAGGCAAGAAAGATAAACCACCAACTATATCCCAATTATTATAAACCCAATCAGCTACCTCTATCCATTCATTTTCACCAACAGAAATAGTAACAGAAGGATTATGTTCTGTGAAATTAAGTTTTACCTTCTTCCAATGCTCTAACTGATCAAGAGCCGATAAATCACGACTAAAGATAGACCCCTTTGGGGCTCTAACCGGAAATTCAAAAACAAAAGTTGTTGCATTTTCATATGATTGTCCCACTTCAGGTTTAAAAGGTACTCCTTGATCACGTAACATTCTAAATAAAGAATCAGTTGCCGAAATACGAACGCGACGGATATAATAAGGAGCATAACGAGCATGCATTCCGGAAGCACAATCAGTTAATTGTGAAACTGTGCCTGATGGTTTAACACAAGTTACTGCAGAAGACTGATTAATGCCAAATTTTTTCGCATATAATTTATTTACCCTTACCGCCTCATCCTTTAACTTTTGTAGAACCTTTTCCTCACGAGCTACTTTTGAATCCCATTGACCAGTCACCGAAACTCCCAACAAACGTTCACTTTCACAATTTATTTGCCATGTTTTTGATAAATAAGGGAAATCAGTTAAAGTGGCCTGATAAGTCCCTAAAATAGCGGCTAATTTTACCTTTCGCAGTAAAGATTCTTCATCATCTTCAGCTCTTGCCACCACTTCAGATAAATTACAAAACTGCTTTGATTGCAAAATAATTTCCCCGCAAGGATTAGTACCCATTTGACCTAACATAATTTGACCATCAGCAGAGAAAAACCCCTTTTTCTCACGCAATATTTCCAAACGGCGCGCCGGCAATGTTTTTACCAATGAACCACGATTAAAGATACCTCTTTCTCCGGAACCAGATTTAATAAGCGCCAACCATTCACTTAAAAACTCTTCATTGTCAGGTTTTTTCATAAATACCGCTGAATTATTTGCTAAACTTCTTTGTGGTTCGGTAATATAAAATTGCCCCTTTTTTGCATCACGTATATCTCTATCATCGAGGTCAGATAATGAAATCATGGCGCTTCTCCTTACACCACCAGAAACAACACAATAGCCAATCATGCAAATAATATCATGCAAATCAATAGTTCTTAGACGTCTGCCCTGACGATTTAACATTTTTACACGAGTAAAGTCTAACAACTGTCTTAATGGCTCCGGGCCCGAACTTTTTCCGCCCATGGTTTTAAGACGGGCTCCCGCCGGTCTTAACAATGAATAATCAAATTCAATATCTTCTCCCTTTGCCCAAACCTTCATTCCCAGTGCCAAAGCATCTGCCCAACCTTCCTTGCTATCAGGAATTATATACTTATCTCTTTTTATCCCGGTTTGAATCATAATTTGAGGAAATTTTTCCACATTACGACTTTCTACCGACCAACCTACTCCCGTACCACACATAGAAACATACATGATTTCAGCAATATCTTGAAAATTTTCTGGAGCAATATAGGAACAATTATAGGCACAAACATTAGTTCTTTCGACGGCTTTACCGGAAAATTGCATTAAACGCATTGAAGGCATTACTTCTTGTTTTAAAATTGCCTCTCGTAATTCTTCATATTCCTTGACAGTTAACTTATCCTGCAATTTATCCTTCATAAAATTTATATACCGATCAACGGTTTCTATCCAAGTTTCACGTCTTCCTTCTTCCTCTATCCAACGAGAATATGAGCGATAAAAAATAAACTCAGCAAGGGGATTTTTAAAATATTTTTTACTTTCTTGAGTTAATTTTTTTACATGTTCTGGTACTTTTCGAGCGGCTGCTCTAATTTTTGCCCTTTCTTCACGATATAAAATATAAGCTCGAGCTACCTTAGAAAATCCATTTATCATCAATTGTTCCTCAACTATATCTTGAATAACTTCAACTGTGGGAATAAAGTCTTTATCCTTTGATAAACGTTTCAAACGACGTAAATCCGATTCTACTTGTTGACTAATTTTTTTAGGAAAACCGTTAGTTTCTGCCCCAACTTGCTTAAAAGCTTTGGTAACAGCGTTAATAATAAAATTGGCATCGAAAGCCACTAAGCGACCATCCCGTTTTCTGATTTTACCAATCGCCTCACGTTTACTGTTTGTCATAAGACTTTTAAAATTAATAATAAATTAAAAACAAATTTATACTATATATAGTGTTTTAATTTATAAAAAAACTACTATATATTGATATAGTAGCAAATTTATCACCTATCGTCAAACCCCTGTTTTTATTGCTTTTTATTTCACTTTGAAATGACTATAATATTTTTTTTCACTTCTTTTATCGGTTTATGGTACCCCGTTTCATAATCACGAATTGCTGCAAAGAGAACACGACCGGGGTATTTATAATTTTCTCCATAACGAGTTCCGGGATCATTGGTAATAAAAGTATTATTCTCTTTTTCATATCCCCTTATCACCAACATATGTCTTTCTGGACCCAATCCTGTAAAATAAGGATTATTTAATAATTGTCCATTAAAAGGGGCGATAACCAAATTTCCTTTAGCCAGTTCATCAATAATATCAACCATATTTACATCATATAAAACTTTAGTATTTTGGTAATTAAAATAATCATGAAATATCCAAGAATTAACATCAGTTACAGAAATATCACGATACTCACCATAGGCATCTTTTAAATAATCGGAAATATTTAATATCTCAGTTAAAGCTTCGTCTTTATCTAAATTTTCCCCCTTTGCCCATTTAATTGCCATTAAAGCAGAAGTTTCTTCACACCCATCTTGTAACCGAGAGTCAGACCAATTAAAATTTGGCGCCTGACTGGTAAAAGGAACTCCTGTTAAATAAGAAGCACTATTTTCTATTTCCTCTTTAACTTCACCCCGATTAATATATTTTAAATCATTATTACTAATCCCCAATCCTAATTTTTGCATAACAGCTAAAGCATCAGCGGGACGACCTAAATAATATTTTTTTAAGTCTTGCGGATTAACGTAATAAGCTTCACCATTATTTAAAACATCTAAAATTATCATTCCTTTTAGCCTAGACGGCAGTAAATCTTGATTTATTATCTCCGGCCTAACCCCCAATCCTAATTTTTGCATAACAGCTAAAGCATCAGCGGGACGACCTAAATAATATTTTTTTAAGTCTTGCGGATAAACATACCAAGCTTGCCCTTTATCTTCAACTTGCAATAATATTTTTCCAACCATTTTTTCTGCTAAAGACGTTGCCTTTGTTGTCAACGGAAAAAATAAGACACTTAAAATCAAGACTAAAAATAATAATTTTAGTTTTCTCATATTAAAACAATTTTAAGACATCTTATCTAAAAATTTTTATTCCTCATTATTTATTGGGAGTTCCTCCTCATTTTCTTCTTCAATTTCAGCTTCCACTTTAATTAAACTGGAAAAAATTTCATCAGCAATATCATTGGTAGAAAAACTTTCTCTTTCTGCCAAACAATCAGTTTTTTCCGGATCATCATAATTATAGCATTGAGGATATTGAGCGGTAAATTTAATTACTATCAAATCATCTTCATTCAAGGTATAGTAGGAATATTTAGTATAAACTGAACCGGCTGCGCCCTCGCTTATAGTCTCCAAACAATACTGCGCCTTATCAGTTATAACTCGACTTACATTCAAACTAGAATCATTATGAGAAACTATTTCTCGACAGACTAATTGACCATCAAATACTCGCTCTAATAAAACTTCTTCATCTCTTATTAAATCAACTTGCCAATCTCTGATACTTGTATAATCAAAACTAACCCTCGGAATAATAAAAGAAAAACTGTCTGTTTCCAGGCGAATCGGTTCATCTTCTGTTATCTCTTCTTTTTCTTCTTCCTCTTTCTCTGTTTTAATAACATAAAACTCCTGAACATCAATTACTCCCTCACTTTGATAAATCTCACTTTTTTCTGGATTTAACATTCCTCGTATCTCTATTTGTTGTCCATTTGCAACACTAAACAAAGAAGAAGAATCATCTTTTAAGGTATAATACTCACCTGATTCAGCTTTTATACCATAGACACACTCTGAAGTAGCCAAACTGTCACTAGGATTGCGGAGTGGCAAACAAACAAAGCTACCGTATAAAATAGCGGGAACCGCCATTTGCGCTAATTCTTCTGCCTTTAATTTTCTAGTAAAATGCCGACCGTCAGCACTGACACATTGCTCCGGATAGGACTCTAAAATAGGAAAACCAGCCGCGACACACTCTTCATAAGAATTAACCACTATATTCTCATCATAACTTTGTTTTGGATTATTAGTATAATTCTTAACTACAAAAAATCCTATTAACAAAAAAGCGATTACGCTAACACTGGTAATTATAACTTTTTTCATATTTTTATTGATTATTTCTTCTTCTATTTTAGTTAATATACTAAAAAAAGGCAAACCCCCTAAAACTCAAAAAATATAATTCTATTCCCCCATTAATAATTTCTTTATTTTAAAAAAAGATTGGTTTTCAAAAATACCAATCTTTTTATGTTTTATATAATTCTATCTTTTTAACTAAAACTACAAAATACTATATAAACAAGAAATAATCTAAAACTAACTACTCTTTCATTTCTTCCAAAATAACTTTTATTTCTTTCTCACCGTCCGGTCGCCAAACTTTAAGCGTAATTTCACTACCAACAGTCTGTTCAGAAATTGCTTTAGCTAAAGGATAATTTTTAGTAATTTTATTACCATTAATTTCTAAAATGATATCATTTTCTAAAAGACCGGCTTTATGAGCGGGACTACCGGGAATAACCGCTAAATCACTGGGATTCTCACCACGAGCTATTAAAGCACCATAATCAACAGGAAGTTTATTAGCCGCAACTAATTCTTCATTGACTAAAACATAGCGTACCCCCAACCACGGTCTAATAATTCGACCATTAGTTTTAACACTCTCTAAACTATTTTTTATTTCATTAATAGGAATAGCAAAACCAATATTTTGTGCCCCTTGAGCAATGGCAGTATTAATACCAATAACTTCTCCGGCTAAATTTAATAAAGGACCACCTGAATTTCCATGATTAATAGAAGCATCGGTTTGAATTACACCATTTAACTGTTCCCTACCAAGATCAAAGCTACCGGCAACAATAGAACGTGATAAACCTGATATGACACCGACTGAAACGGTATTACTAAACTCACCTAAAGCATTACCAATTGCAATTACTGTCTGCCCTACTTTAATTTGATCACTTTCACCTAAGGCGATAACCGGAAGATTATCAGCTTCAATTTTTAGAACAGCAAAATCAGTCAAAGGATCTCTGGCAATTACACTAGCCTCATATTTAGTCTCATCATTTAAAACCACCGTATATTGCGCCTCCTCATCAGCGACAACATGTTTATTGGTAACTATAAAACCATCTTCACTTACAATAAAACCTGTGCCTCCACCGATTGTTTGCTCCTGAGTTCCATTTTCCCTTCTATACTCCGGAACTTGAAAATTAAAAAAATCATCACCAAAAAAATATTGTAAAAAATCATCACTACCAAAAGGATTAAAATAATATTCTTCAATTTTAGGTAAATCTTTGGTTACCACAATACTAACTACCGCTGGCGCTGCTTTTTCAACAACAGAAACAACATCTGACTCCTCTCTAACCTGAACTATTTTTCTTTCAATTTCAGTTATTACTTCTTTATTTTTGTTACTAAATTGAGCTCCTGTCCAATAACCAACAGCACCGCCAACAACAGAGCTGAGAATAAGAGAACAAATAAAAATAATAATTAAAAATCCTTTATTAATTTTTTTCATATGTTTTCTTTTATATTTTAATTAATAAATATATATTTATTTTAACAAATTTTGGAAAATAATAAAATATTTTTTTGATTAACAAAAAGACCTAATAATACAATTTATTTAACAGATATTTAATATTTTTATCGATTAAAAACTAAAAAAACAAATTATAAATCAACCTTGTAAACAGCTTTAATAATTTCCGCCATTTCATCAGTTTTAATTATCATAATTTTAGCCAAACTTGTCTTTGCTTCTAAATCTAAACGACTCCCCTCATTACCGTCATTTTTCACCTTATCTAAAACAATACCCATATATTCAAGTTTTGAACAGATTCTTTCACGTAAAACAAAGGAACGCTCTCCCACCGTACCGGCAAAAACCAGCAGATTAACTCCTCCTAAATTAGCTGCCATTTTCGCAATATTTTCCTTTACTCTTTCCACATAAACTTTCAAAGCTAAAGCGGCGTCCTTTTCTCCCTCTTCTTCTTTTTTTAAAAGTTCCCTAATATCATCACTTGAACCCGATAAACCTAAAAGTCCACATTTATTATTAAAGTAATGATTTAATTCACTTCGATTTAAATTTAATTTTTCAGCAAGAAAAAGGACTACTCCGGGATCAATATCACCCACCCGAGTGGCCATAGTTAAACCTTCAAGCGGGGTAAACCCCATCGTATTATTCACACTTTTCCCTTTTAAAACCGCAGTTATGCTTGCTCCTCCACCCAAATGACAAACTATCATTTTTTCTGGAATATAAGATAATTTTTCTTTTATTTGACAAACGATAGATTGAACTGAAATTCCGTGATAACCAAAACGATAAATTTCATATTTACGAGTATCAGCAATGGGAATTGAATATAATTTATTTTCAAGCGGTATAGTTTTATGAAAAGCGCTATCGGAAACACCAATAATTGGTATACTCTCACCAAAAATAGATTTAAGATTTTTAATTTCAGTTAAAGCTGGGGCTAAATGAAGAGGAACTTTCTCAAGAGCTTCTTCAGCTCTTTTAATATAATCCTCATCAATTTTTTTTGTTTCTAAAAAGAAATTACCGGGAGCAACAATTCTAATTCCAATTACTTGTAAATTGTTTTCATTAGCAATAATTTGCTCCCTAACTAAGGAGTCAATTACAAAACGAGCAGACTGCGGATAATCATTATCATTTAAAACTTTTTTTTCCTTGTTATCTCCAATAGTTTCGGTAACAATAAGAGAGTTGCCCTCTTTTTCAAAATGAGCACTATATTTTTTTTCTTCACCAATATAAAAACTATATTTTTTAGAAGCACTGCCGGTATTAACAATCAAACAATTTTTACTCATATTTTTATTCTTAATATTTTTTTATTTTAACATCTTTTTTTATCTTTTAAAACCAGTTTTTAATTTTAAATGTTATAAAAACATAACTCTAATCAAACAAACTACAAATTAATTTCTGTTATAACTCTTTCGTAATATAATCACTAATATAGCTTAGTGTCAATTTTAAAGATTGCAATAATCATAAATTCTATTTAAACTATAAATATATTAATTTATAGCATTATGAAAAAATATATAATTATCTCACTCTTAATAATTGTTGGTTTTTTTGCCATCTTTTTTGCTTGGCGATCTTTCCAAAAAAATCCGGATTTTCGCTATGGCCCCGACAGAGCAGCTGTGATAAAACAAATTGAAACTCTGACACGTTTTGAAACAGCTTCCTTTAGGATTGATAAAATTATTGAAATTAGTACTGATTATGATCGTTTACGGGATTTTTTGTTTGGTGATAAAATTATACTTATTGCCCATGGTAAAGTAATTGCCGGTTTCGATCTTTCCACTTTAGATTCTTCAAACTATTCTGGTAAAGGTGACAGTATTATCATTAAATTACCGGCTCCACAAATTTTAGAAACTATTCTAGATAATAATGCTACTTCCGTTTTTGATCGTGAACGTGGTTTATTTACCAAAGGTGAATTAGACTTAGAGGCAACTGCCCGACAAAAAGCAGAAAGTGAAATAAGGCAAGCCGCTTGTGATGGCAATATATTAGAAGAAGCTAATGAAAATGCCAAAAAACAATTATCACTGCTTTTTGAAGCAGCTGGTTTTAAAGAAATCACCATCATCACTACTCCCGCTACCTGCAATTAAAAATATTAAATGAAATAAAAAAACGGCGCTAGATTTATATCCAGTGCCGTTTATCTTTTTAAAAATTAAAGTTAAAAGGGGCTAAGAAAAAGCTACCAAAAAACTTTAGAACTGTACCTGCTAAAAATAACAGGCAACCAAAAAAGGGAAAAACAACAAGGGCAAACATAAAACGCATTAATTTATGACTAAAAAATGATTCTTTTTCCTGCGTTTTCCCTCGAAAGGTGAAATATAGCACAAAGGCTATATAACACAAAACAGCAATAATTTTTAACATTTTAATTTAATTAAACCCAAACAATTCTCTTTATGTTCATAACAGGAAAAGTAAAACAATATGGATAAAAGAGATGAGAATCTTCTTCTTTTTTCATTGTTCTTTCATCATAATTTTCCACTGCCTTCCAAGCGTTTTCATCACGAAAACGAATAACCGCTTTATTTTTCTTATCAAAGGAAAGCAATATCCCATTTTCATCATTTACCACAACTTCTTTGATTTCTTGATGACAACACGGACAAGAAAAATAATCCCAAAAACTTTTTCTTTTTCCTTGGCTTTGATCTGGATTACTTAAATACAGTATCGTCATCGAAACAAACTTTTTATTTCTCTTTCGTAACTCATATAAAGACCAGGATTTGTCTCTTTGAGAAAATACAGGAAATTCTTTGTTCTTTTTCATCTTCTTATATATTTTTAAAGTACAACAATTGATTACTATCAACCATAACCTAACATATTTTTTTCTAATTTGTCAAGATAATTTGATTTTTATTATATTTATATAAATATTTTCTCCACATTGCCAAATGTTTATTTCTATGTTAACTTGAAAACAGATAACAACGTACTTTCACAAAAAAATATTATAACACTATGAAAAAAGTAAAAAATTCTGTACCGGTTGTAAATAAAAATGGATTAAGTCAAGAAGAGGAAAAAGGAAATGTAATCATCGTTGACACTAACGTCTTTATTAATGATTACACTGTTTTACATGACTTCATTAAAGATAAAAATTTATTGATTGTTCCAAAAACAGTGGTCGTTGAACTTGATAAGCTAAAGACAAAACCAGAAGTGAAACATGAAGCCCGAATGGCTTCAAATCTCATTTACAAATTCCATAAAGAAGGTAAACTAAAAATTTTATGGTCACAAAATTTTTCTCGCTTATCTTTAGATAAAGATGTCCCTGACAACCAAATTATTGCCTGCTTAAATCATGTCACCAAATCAACTGATTTTAGTTCTTATAAAAAAATTAAATTAGTCACTGATGACACAAGCATGCTTATTCTTGCTTCTAGTTTTTTTGAAAACAATCCTCGAGTTGAAGTAGAAAGATTTCGTAATATTCGAATTCCCTCTGCAAAAACAGAAGAAAAAGGCTTAAAAATCGTTAAACTAAACTTAAAAGATTATGACAAATCAGGAAAAATTATCTACAAAGCAAACAAATTTCCTGGAATAAAAGAAAATGACGGTGTTCTTTTAAAAGAAAACGACAATTTAAGTCTAGCCTATCGCAAGAAAAATGAAATTGTACGTATTCCAAGTTATATTTCTGCCTCTGGGATTAAATCACAAAATGAAGGAGAACGTAATTGGGAACAAGAATTATTAATTGCCCAATTACTTGATCCGGAAATTAAAGTAGTTATGGCCTCAGGTGGAGCTGGTTCAGGTAAAACCCTACTTGCACTTGCTGCTGCTTTGGAAAAACACGATGATTATCGCGATATTATCCTAACCCGGCCTGCTATCTTAATTGGTGACCTGGACCGTCTTGGTTTTCTACCTGGTGACTTAAATGCCAAAATGTCAGAATTTATGGATCCCTTTGTCCAAAATTTAGAAGTTATTATTGACGCTAATGATAAAAATCCTAATTTTTGGATGAAAGAAGTTATTTCAGAAGATAGCCGCAAAAAAAATTGTAGTCGCGCTGAACTTCTAAATTTTTTACGGACAAAACAATTTGAATTTTTAAGTAGACTGGGAATTAAAGTTAATTCCATTCAGTACTATAAAGGAAGAACTTATCACAAAACCTTTTTAATTGTTGATGAAGCACAAGACTTATCACCAATTGAAATAAAACAAATCATTACTCGAATGGGGCGTGATTCTAAAGTGGTTTTTGTGGGGGACTTAGGACAGATAGACCGTCGTTTTCTCAATGCAGAAAACTCGGGATTATCGTATGCTATGGCAAAAATGGTTGGCAATCCAATGATTGGTGTAGTTAATCTAACTCACACTGTTCGTTCTGAGGTGGCCGCTTATGCCGAAAAAGTATTATAAACAGTATTATAAACATTTTAAAAATCAAAATTCTCAAAAGACGAACCGAGGTTCGTCTTTTTTCTTTCTATCCGCTCTTGACATAAATTAAAAGCTTTTATATAATATAAGCCGATTATCGTACTTTTTAAAAAAAACAATTATGGAAGATTATTCTTTAATACCGCCCCCTGTTAGTCCTCAAGAACCAGATTTAATCCAATTTTTTGATTGGACTCCAGTGGACGTGTAATTTACCTTTTTTTATTTGACACCTATATAATAAATAGGTGTCTTTTTTTATTCTTTTTAAAAAATAATTCATAAACTTGATAATTCATAAACTTGACTTTTATTTATAAATATTGTATACTAATTACAGTTGTTTAACATAAAAAAATTAAAGTCATGAATGAAATTAATGAACCCTATCTCTTTCAGACTGGTAAGCATGCGGGAGAATATCTTGAAGAATTGATCTTCAAAAATCCCGATTATATTATTTCTTTAAATAATTATCGTAAAGGAAAAAATATAAATCGCCTACAGAATCATTTAGAAGCCCTTCTGGAAAATACCCCTCGCTACAAGAAAATATGCCCAATTTGTGGTGAAAGAACAGCAAAATATTTTTTATTCCTCAATCATGAGGATATAAATAAAAATCTGGTTTGTTGCGAAAATTATCTTTGCCAAACCGAGTTGAAGATTAATCATCCTCAAGATTATCTTTTACCTATAAAACTTAAAACAGCATTAAGTTTTAGAAGTAAAAGACTGACTAAAGAGGCATTAAGATTAATAAAGGAAGCGGTTGGTATAAGAAAAATTAATGCCAACGAAATTTTTTCCATCTTCATTGGAGAACAAATAAAATAAAAAAAATCAAAAAAGCCTAGTTATAATACTAGGCCTTTTTTTATTTAAAAAAATCCTGAAGCGATTTTAGCTTCAGGATTATATGGAAACTATTTTAAAGTTTCTAAACGTTTCATAACAACCGTAACCAAACGTTTGTTATAACCATTTTTTTTAAGTATCTTTAAAAGATTACTTTCTTTTTTTAGATAACTTATACTCGCCTCACAAATCGCTAAATCATATTTAACTTGATTTAAGATAGACATGATTTTAGATTCAGATTTATTGCCTAAATTCAAACTACTAATTGCCGCTTGACAAACTTCAGGGACATAGCCAGATTTTTTGATTATACGCATTACATTTTTTTCTTTTTTTAAAAAAGTAAGCGCGGCAACACAAATTTGAGGTTCATATTTTATTTTCTTTAAAATACGTAATACCTCCCTTTCATCCTTTTCTTCTAATCTTAGAAATGGAATAGCCTGCAAACAAACCATAGAATCATATTTTTTTTCCTTTATGATATTTATGATTTGATCATTTGATTCCAAAACAGACATTAATTCAATTGCTTGATCATTTTCCATATGTAAATACTATTTTAAAGTACAATTAATACTACTTAATTTATAACATAATTAAATTATTTTGTCAATTAATCAGAGTTGGTAGACATTTTTTTCCATGCATTCCAATCTATTCCCTTTTCAACAATATTATTATCTTCTAAAAACTTCTTAATTTCCTTTTTATTATCAAATTTATCCCTTTGTTGTTCATAATTTATTCTTGCTTGCGCTAAATCACCTTTTCGTAAATCTTGTACTATCCAATCAACATAAGGAATAGTATCAGAGTCTAAACCATGATTACGAGCAAATTCTTTTTGCAATCCATCTAATTTATCGGCTAAATCATTTAATCTTTCTTGATCTCTATTTTTATCATTTTTATTTTCTTGTATTTGTTCAAAACTCATATTATTTATATATTATTATATTATAT
>JARRBY010000017.1 GCA_029982795.1 Patescibacteria group bacterium | reverse complement strand
GTTTTTGTGAAAAAGAATTTAGCCGCTTTTTCTCTTGATTATTATCGCCCCTTAGGTAACCCCACAAAATTTATTTCCGAACTACTTAAGCATTTTTCTCGTTTGAAAGATGAAAATATTAATAGCGCTCAATATTTAAAATATGCAAAAAAGTTAATAGTGGAAAAAGAAGGAGATGAGGAAGAACAGATGAAAATTAAAGAGTTGGCTCAGGCTTATGATACCTATAATAAATTATTATTGGAGGCCGGTTATTTAGATTTTGGTGATTTAATTACTTATACTATAAAATTATTCAAGGAAAGAAAAAATATTTTGCAGTTTTATCGAAATAAGTTTAAATATATTATGGTTGATGAGTTTCAGGATACTAATTTGGCGCAATATCAATTGATTAAAATGCTCGCCGCACCGACCAATAATTTATTGGTAACCGGTGATGATGACCAGGCGATATATAAGTTTAGAGGGGCTTCAATTTCTAATATTATGCAGTTTAAGGAAGATTATAAAGAAGCTAAAGAGGTGGTTTTAACTGATAACTATCGTTCTTATCAGGAAATCTTAGATGTTGCGTATCATTTTATTCAACATAACAATCCTAATCGTTTAGAAGATAAATTGAAAATCAATAAACGTTTGCTGGCAAAAATTGAAAAAGAACCGACAAAATTTAAAGTTTCGCCAGTTAATTTTTTAAATTTCGCCAGTTTAGATGATGAGGTTGCTTTTGTGGTTGCAAAAATTAAAGAGATTTATCAAAATGAAAATAAGGAGCAAAATAAAGTTAATTGGAATGATTTTGCAATTTTAGTAAGAGCGAATGATACGGCTAACGCTTATGTTCAGGAATTAAATCGTCAGGGTGTCCCTAATCAATTTATGTCTTGGCGAGGTTTGTATTATAAGCCGATAATTTTAGATATTTTAGCTTATTTCCGTCTTTTAGATAATTATCACGAATCAACCGCTCTTTTTCGGGTTTTAAGTATGGATTCTTTTTTCATTTCTCATACTGATATGGTGGCGATAAATAAATGGGCGCGACGGAAGACATTTTCACTTTATGAAGCTTTACAAAATATTGAAAAGATAAAAGAGGTAAGTGGGGCTAGTATAAAAAATAGTCAAAAATTATTGGCTTTAATAAAAGAACATTCGCAACTTGTAAAAACTAGCAAACCAACAAAACTTTTTCTTCATTTTGTTTATGATTCTAATTTGTTGGCAAACTTAGATAGAGATAAAGATTTGGAACAATTTTCTTATTTAAATCAGTTCTATCAAAAAATTAAGCAATTGGAAGAATCAAATTCTGATTTACGATTGAAGGATTTCTTAGAAGCTATTAATTTAGAATTGGAGGCGGGAGAGACGGGAGTTTTAAAGTTAGATTTTTTGGATAATGATACGGTTAAAGTGATGACTATCCATGGTGCTAAGGGGCTAGAGTTTAAATATGTTTTTATTGTTAATTTGGTTGATAAAAAATTCCCTACTATTGCCCATAGTGAGAAGATAGCTATTCCCCAAGCTTTAATTAAAGAGAGAGTTATCGCTGATAAGAATGCGCATATTGAAGAAGAGCGGCGACTTTTTTATGTTGCTTTAACTAGGGCTAAGGCGGCGGTATTTTTAACAGCGGCTAAGGATTACGGTGGCGTTAGAGAGAAAAAACCATCAAGTTTTTTGGCAGAAATGGGGATTACTCAAGATACGCCAGTAGTAGCGCCGGTTACAATAGATAATTTACAATTTATAAAAGATTTGAAGACGGAATTAGAGAATAAAGAGCAAAAGCCTAAGGTTATAGATAATTATGCTTTGCCCACCAAATTCTCTTTCTCGCAGTTAGCCGCTTTTTCGACTTGCCCTTTACAGTATAAATTTGCCTTTGTTTTAAAAATACCGGTGGCGAGCGATAAGGCGTCTTTTGCTTTTGGACGTTCACTGCACACAACGCTATATAATTTTTTATTACCTTTGTTAAATGATGAAAAATACAAACAGAGTAGTTTATTTACAGAAAAAAAAGATAAAATACAGAAAGAGAATCTTTTAAGCAGAGCTCGATTAAATGAACTTTATTTAAAATGTTGGCAGAGTGAGGGTTATCAAAGTAAGGAAGAGAAAGAGTTATATTTTGAAAAAGGGAAAAAAGTTTTAAATGAATTTTTATCTGATTATCAAAAAAATCAGCCTTTAGAAATTGTTTTTTTAGAAAAAAACTTCACTTTTAAAATTGGTTTAGACATTATTAAAGGAACAATTGATAGAGTTGATCGACTTTCCGATGGAACACTTGAGATTATCGATTATAAAACAGGCGGCACTAAGGAAAAGCTTTCTTTTGTTGATAAAAAACAATTAATTTTGTATCAATTATTTTTAGAAGAGTATTTACAAGAAAGAGTCTCTAAGCTAACCTATTATTATTTAGAAAGTGGTGAAAAAAAATCCTTTAGAGTGGAAGAGAAAGAAAAAATTAAAATTAAAGAACAGATTAAAGATGAAATAGCGATGATAAAGAAGAAGGATTTTTCTCCTTCACCTTCATTAAGGTGTCGTTTTTGTGATTTTAGAGATATTTGTGAATTTAGGCAAGTTTAAATTTTTTACTATGTCCAAGGAAGAAAGATTAATAACTCCACAAGAAAAACCCGAAGAAGATGTCTTAGAGAATTCTTTAAGACCCCGTTATTTTCGGGATTATGTGGGGCAAGAAAGAATTAAAAAGAATTTAGAAATCGCCATATTAGCGGCACAGAAAAGAGAGGAGCCGATTGATCACGTTTTACTTTATGGGGCGCCCGGTTTAGGAAAAACAACTTTAGCCCATGTAATCGCTAATGAAACGGGGGCTAATATTCGTGTTACTTCAGGACCGGCAATTGAAAAAAGTGGTGATTTAGCTGCCATTTTAACTAATTTAGAGGCGGGAGATATCTTGTTTATTGATGAAATTCATCGTTTGCCTAAGGTGGTGGAAGAAATACTTTATCCAGCGATGGAGGATTTTGCTTTAGATATTGTGATGGGTAAGGGAGCAAGTGCTCGGACACTACGTCTAGATTTGCCTCATTTTACCATTGTTGGAGCAACTACCATGGCTTCATTATTATCAGCTCCTCTACGCGATCGTTTTGGTTTATCATATCATCTTAATTTTTATGAAAATGCTGATATTGAAAAAATTATCAGTCGTAGTGCGAAAATATTGGGAGTCAAGATTGAAGCGGAAGCAAAGTCGGCAATTTCAAGTCGTAGTCGTCGTACCCCGCGGATTGCTAATCGGTTATTAAAAAGAGTACGTGATTATTGTCAGGTTAAAAATAACGGTAATTTAACTTTACCTTATTGCTTGGAAGCTTTTTCTCTTTTAGAAATAGATAAATTAGGACTTGATACGGTTGATCGTCGGTTATTACAAACAATTGCCGAGAAATTTAAGGGTGGTCCGGTGGGATTAAATACTTTAGCGGCGGCTACAGGAGAAGAAGCCGATACGATTGAAAATGTTTATGAGCCTTATTTGTTACAACTTGGTTTTCTAGATCGTTCGCCACGGGGACGAGTGATTACACAATTAGGGAAAGAACATTTAGGTTTAAATGAGATACCAAAAAATAGTTTATTTTAATAAATGAAAACAAGTAATTTTGATTATAACTTACCTCTTAGTCTTATTGCACAAAGACCGATAAAAAAACGCGATCATTCGCGTCTTTTGGTTTTAGATAAAAAAAGGGGGAACAGATATCACCAAAAATTTTATGAAATTTTAGATTTTTTACAAGCGGGCGATTTGTTAATATTAAATAATTCAAGAGTTTTCCCTGCTCGTTTGTTGGGGAAAAAGGCACTGACAGGCGGTGAGGTTGAGATTTTTTTGCATCGAAAAAAGAAAATAACAAAGACAACCGTTATTTGGGAATGTTTGTTGCGAGGTAAGGTAAAGGCGGAGTTGCAAATCATTTTATCAAAAAAAATGAAGGCGAAACTGATTGCGCTTAAGGGAGATGGTTTGTGGTTAGTGGAATTTAATTTAGGAGAAAAGGCTTTTTGGCAAGAAGTAGAAAAAATTGGAGAAGTGCCTTTACCGCCTTATATAAAAAGAGATAAGAAAAGAGCGGAGGATAAGAAAAGATACCAGACAGTTTATTGTCGGCGTGATGAAGCTGGTTCAGTGGCGGCGCCAACAGCCGGTTTGCATTTTGATAAAAAATTACTTAAAAAAATAGCCGCCAAAGGAGTGGAGATAAAATTTATTACTCTTAATGTTGGTTTAGGTACTTTTGCGACGGTAAAAACAGATGAGATTGAAAAGCATAAAATGCATAGCGAGTATGTAGAAATAAAAAAAGAGGTGGCGCTTTCTATTTATAAAGCTAAACAAGAAAAACGAAGAATTATTGCGGTTGGGACTACAAGTTGCCGTGCTCTTGAAGCCGGTGCTAAAAAAATATTAGAAACTAAAGGTTTTAGTGCTGAGTCACTTTGTTTTTGGACAGATATTTTTATTTATCCGGGATATAAATTTAAAATTGTTGATGGTTTGGTCACTAATTTTCATCTTCCTAAATCAACTTTACTCATGTTGGTTTCGGCTCTTGCCGGACAAAAAAATATTGAAAAAGCCTATCAAGAAGCAGTATCTTTAAAATATCGTTTCTTTAGTTATGGGGATGCCATGTTTATTATTTAAAGAGTTGTTTATTTTAGCTTGATTAATCCTCCTTTTTTTGGTATAGTAAATTTTGAATTAAAACTCTTATTGTTAGTTAAATTTTAAAGTTTCATCATTTTAAATATGCGTAAATTTTTTCTTTTTGTTTGGGAGATTGTTAAAGTGGTTTGTATTTCTTTGGCTATAATTTTGCCGGTTAGATATTATTTAATTCAACCGTTTTATGTTAAAGGCGCTTCAATGGAACCCAATTTTCATGATCATGAATATTTAATAGTAGATGAAATAAGCTATCGTTTTAATGAACCGCAAAGAGGTCAGGTGATAGTATTCCGTTATCCTAAAAATCCGCAAGAATATTATATTAAAAGAATTATTGGTTTACCCGGAGAAGAGGTACAAATTAAAGAGGGACAAGTATTTATATACAATGAGCAAAATCCGGAGGGGTTTATTTTAGTCGAGAATTATTTGCCTGAAAATTTAAATACTTATAGCAATAGTGATTTAAGTGTTAAGCTGGATAATAATGAATATTTTGTTTTAGGGGATAATCGATCAGCTTCAAAGGATTCACGTAGCTTTGGTCCGGTGCACGAAACTTTTATTACAGGAAAAATATTATTTCGAGGTTGGCCACTTGATAAAATAACGGTTTTTAATAAAGACTATTGGCCTAAATATTAATTATATGCCTAGAAGAAAAAAAGCGGTGTCTGATGCACCGGTAATTAGAGTTACAAGAAAAAATGATAAGTTGCCAACTCGTTTATTGGGAATGAAAGACTTCTCTTATTTTGAACAAGCTTGTTTTGATTTTGCTTTATCAAAAGCTCATCATTTGGCTCGGGTTTATGGTTTTAAATCAATTAAGACACCAATTTTAGAAAGTTTTGATTTATATAAAAAAACTGTTCGTTTTGAAAACGAAAAAGAAATATATAATGTTGATGGAGATAAAGGAGAAAAGGCTGTTTTGCGTCCGGAAATTACTCAAGGAATTATCAGATCATACTTGGAGAATAATCAGGAAATTGAGAATAAAGTGGCTAGACTTTATTCAATTGGACCGGTCTTTCGTCGTGAAAAATTACAAAGTGGTTATTATCGGGAATCAACTCAATTTGACTTAGAAGTAATCGGGGCGAGAAAGCCAATGATTGAAGCGCTACTTATTGCTTTAGCCAGTAACTTTTTTTCTGATATGCAGGTTGAAGTTCAATTACAGATAAATAGTATTGGCGATTTAGCTTGTCGTAAAGAATATTGTGCTAAATTAGTTAATTTTTATAAAGAAAGAGGGAAAAAATCAAAACTCTGTACGGCCTGCAAGAATAATTTACCAAAAAATTGTTTAAGTTTATTAGACTGCAAACAAGAGTCTTGTGTTAAATTAAGAGAAGGCGCTCCTCAGATTGCAGATTTTCTCTCAGAAGCAAGTCGTGATTATTTTACTAAAACTTTAGAGATTTTAGATGAGTTAAAAATTAATTATAATTTTAACCCTTATTTGGTAAGAGGTTTAAATTATTATAATGATATTGTTTTTGAATTTTGGCCTATTAATAAAGATGGTTCCGTTGGTAATTTGGCTCTTGCTGGTGGGGGGCGTTATGATAATTTAATTGAAAATCTTGGTGGTCCGAGTTTGCCTGCTTCAGGTTTAGCTTTTGGTCTGGAAAGAATTGTGTCACGAGTAAGAGATAAGGCCGCTTTGACAAACCAGGAAGAAAGCGATATAGTATTTATTGCTCAATTGGGCGATCAAGCAAAATTAAAAGCATTACAATTATCAAACGAATTATTAGCTCTTAATTTTAATGTAAGACAGTCACTTATTACCGATAGTTTGAAAGAGCAATTAGAAGAAGCGGTCAAATTAAAGGCTAAAGTTTGTTTGATATTAGGTAAAAAAGAAATAATGGATGGCACTATTTTAATGCGGGATATAGATTCTGGTGCTCAGGAAACAATTGTTTTTAAGAAAGTAAAAGAGCGTTTGGCAAAAAAGATGAGCTCTTAAAAAATAGGTTATTTATTTAATAATTAGAAAGAGAGGTGGATTCAAATGGCTGATTTTAAAAGAAAACCAGGTGAAAGTTTTGAAGGTTTTCTTAGAAAATTCAAAAGAGGCTTAAAAAATAGTAAGCGGTTGGAGAAAGCAAGATCAAAGCAGCATTTAGAGCCAAAAACAACAAAGCGTTTAAATAAAAAGAAAGCATTATCAGGAATAGCTTTGCAAAAAAAGAATGAAATTCTAAGAAAAACTGGGAAACTACAAGAAACAAGGCGGCACTAAACGTTTAATTTTTTATTCTAAAAAAAGAGTCAAATTATGGCTCTTTTTTTATTTTTTTCCATCTTCTCTTATTCTGGGAAGTAGATGTTTAATATTTTCAATGGTTGATTTTTTTGCATATTGTTTAATTCGATCACGAGCACGTTTAGTTTTTACGAATTTAAGCCAATCCTTACTAGGATGTTGTCGATTTTTTTCTACAATAATTTCAACCATATCACCGTTTTTTAACTCTTGATCAAGGCGTCCTAATTTGTCATTCACTAAAACTCCGGAAGCTTTATTAC
Source organism: Patescibacteria group bacterium (assembly GCA_029982795.1). Taxonomy (GTDB): domain Bacteria; phylum Patescibacteriota; class Patescibacteriia; order Patescibacteriales; family UBA12465; genus UBA12465. Next base: position 6,491 of record JARRBY010000017.1, on the reverse strand, counting down.
CAATATTACTATGAACGGCATAAGCAAAATCAACGGGAGTTGATTTTTCCGGTAGCTCAAAGACATCACCTCGAGGAGAAAAGACAAAGATGCGATCTCGAAAGATATCCATTTTTATATTTTTGACTAATTCCGAGGTGTTTGTTATTTCTTTTTGAATATCAACAATTTCTTGAATCCAATAAGGTTGTTGGTATTCACCGCTATTTTTTGCTTTATAATACCAGTGAGCAGCAATACCATAGAGGGCCTCTTCGTGCATTTCTTTAGTTCTGATTTGAAATTCTGTTGGTTTACCTTCGGGACCAAAAATCGTGGTGTGCAAGGAACGATAACCATTGGGTTTAGGAACCGCAATGTAGTCTTTAAAGCGATTTGGTTTTGGCCTCCAGATAGTATGAATAACACCTAATACTTTATAGCAATCATCAATTGAGGGGACTATTATTCGGAGTGCAAAAACATCATAGATTTCGTTAAATTTACGATCTTTTTCTTGCATTTTTTTGAAGATGCTGTAGAGATGTTTGAAACGTGCTTCAATTTGATAATCAATATTTGCTTCATTTAATTTTGGAATTAGAATTTTTTTAACTTTTTGCAAAAAGCGTTGTCTTTCTAACTTTTTTTCGACTTCATATTTGTATTCTAATTCGTTAAATTTTTCGGGATAAAGATATTTAAAGCAAATATCTTCCATTTGCCACTTTAATCGTTCTATCCCTAACAGGCCGGCAATAGGAGCATAGATTTCAAGAGTTTCGGCGGCAATTCGTCTTCTTTTTTCTTCGGGTAAAGCATCAAGAGTTCGTAGATTATTCAAGCGATCACAGAATTTTATAAAAATTACACGTAGATCACTGGTCATAGCAAGAAACATTTTTTTTAAATTTTCACGATAACGTTCTATGCCACGATATTTAATTTTTCCTAATTTTGTTACTCCTTTTACTAAAGAAGCTACTTCGGCGCCAAATTCTTCTTCGATTTCTTCTAAAGTTATATCGGTGTCTTCAGGAACATCATGTAAAATACCGGCGGTAACAGTTGGTAAATCAGCCCTGATTTCCGCTAAAATATAGGCGGTATGCAGGGGGTGCTGAATATAGGGTTCATTATTTTTTCGCATTTGTCCAGCATGTGCTTTTTCGGCAAACAAAAAAGCTTTCTTTAAAACATCGGTTTTTACTCCCGGGTTATTACTTTCAAATTTTTTTATTATTCTATCTATGGTCATAAAGTATTTTATTTTTACCCGCCTTCATGCTATAATTGAGGTATATTAATTATAACAATAAAAGAAGCATTTTAAAAGGCTTCTTCAGTCTTAAATGTTAAAAAGAAAAAAAATAATAATCGGTATTTTACTGGTTTTTTCTATTTTTTTAATGGTGCACTTTGTGCAAGCTCAAGATTTTGGTTTACAAGAGGTTAATGAAACCATTAATCTTAGTGCTGATGACCCTCGAACTATAGTAGGCAGAATTATTAATTTTGTTTTAAGTTTTCTGGGATTAGTGGTGCTTGTTTTAGTAATTTATGCCGGTTTTTTATGGATGACATCGGGAGGTGAAGAGGAAAAGGTGAGACGAGCGCAAAATATTTTAAAAAATGCAGCGATTGGTTTAGTTATTATTTTATCAGCTTGGGGAATTACAACTTTTATTCTCTCTCGTTTATGGGGAGCGACTCAAGGGGGTAATGTTGCAACTGCCCCAACAAGTAGTAATAATTTGTCTAATAATTATGGTTTAGGCGCTATTGGGTCTTGTTCAGTTGAATCAGTTTATCCGGAAAACGGGCAAAAAGATGCAGCTCGAAATACTGCTATCATTATAACTTTTAAAGAGGCGGTTGGTTTAACTTCAGCTTGTGTTAATGCTTCGGGTGCTAGTTGTGCTTGTGATAACGCCACTTGTTCTTATCTCAATCCAAACGTAATTCGTCTCTATAGTGAGAGTTTGGGTGATGCTTGTGGCGATTCTTGCCCGGAAGTAAATACTAATGTAACTGAAGTTTCAGTGGCAGTTTCGGCTGATCAAAAAACTTTAGTGTTAACACCACTAGCTTACTTAGGTTCAACTGAGAAAAAAACAAATTACAGTGTGAAAATAACAGCTGATTTAAAAAAATCTAACGGAACCTCGATGTTTGCTTCTTGTAATACCAATTATTTACATTGGGGATTTGAAGTTAATACTAAATTAGATTTAACTCCACCACAAGTTGTGGCCAGAGGATTATTTCCGCAACCGGATAATGAAGCTGACATTTTTCAAGTAACTAGTGCCGCTCAAGCGGCTGGTGGTGAGATATTTGTGAAAGATTGTCCGGCTGTTTTTAAAGAAGCGGAAATAATTTCTGTTTCTCCGGAGGCTCAGGTCAGTCTTAATTATCATGGGGCATTAACTGATTTTAAAGTTTCTATTCCAGCTGACACTCCTGGTCGGGCTCAATTATTTAATGCCAGAGACAATACTTCTTTAGGAATTGCTGATTTTGATGATAATAAGGTGGTAAATTTTGAAAATTATTTTTCTTTAAAGGCAGAAAATATTGATCCGGGAAATTTATGGGAGATAAAGATTAGTCCGGAAAGAAGAGCGGATTCATTAAAAGTTGGAAATTTAGTTTATATTTTTTCAAACACTGGCGAAAACAATAATATTGTTGTTGCTGAAGGAAATTGCGATACCCAACAACAGGCAGCTAATATTCAAGCTAAATTAAGTGGTCATCCGGATATAAATGTTAGTATTTTAGATAATCGGGTTATTTTACAAGCTAAGGTAGCTGGTAGTCTTGGTAATGAAATTGAATTAACAACTACTAATAATCAAGCCTTAGAACTTATCCCTTTCTCCGGAGGAGCTAGTTTGAAAAGTTCCTATCAGGTAAGAGATAAAAAAGATACCGCCATGAATACAGTAATTAAATTAACTTTTAATGAAGCAATGAATCCGATAAATATTTCCGGTCCGGCCTCAATCGTTTCCCCGTATATTAGAGTGGTTAATGCCCGCACGGATGCTCTTGCACAAGGTAGTGCTTGCGCTTCTGATGAGCAATGTAAATCATATAATTGTGAGGGGTCTGTTTGTGTGGGTGATTATTTAAAGGGGACTTTTATTGTTAGCAATAATTATAGAACGGTAGAATTTATTTCTGATAATGAGTGTGGTATTAATGGTTGCGGCGAAAAAGTATATTGTTTGCCCCCTAGCAGCCAATTAGAGTTAGAATTAAAAGCGGCTGATTTAAAGAAATGTGTTTCTAATCAAGATTGTTTAGGCTTTACTCCTTTTCAAACTTGCGCTCTTGGTGCTTTAGGTTATCGTACTTGTCAAGATAATAGTCAAAGAAATTATCCGGCTGCTGATGTTACAAATTTAAATGGTATCACAGACGCTGCTTTAAACTCATTAGATGGAAATCGGGATACTGCCGTTGATGGTCCTTTGTCATTTTTTAATGAAAATACAGGTAATGTGGATAATCGTGATAGTTATAGATTTTCTTTCTTTATAAATGATCAGAAAAATTTGCAGTCGCCGGCAATTTCCAATATTACTCCGGTTAGTGGTCAAACGGGGATAGTTACCTTAACAACACCGGTTGAGATATCTTTTAATACTTTAATGATGTCTAATACTTTACGTTCGGGAGGAACTATTTTAAGCAATGGGACAGAGAGTGTTGTTCACAAACTTATCAATTTAAAAAGTTCACAGGAATCTCCTTTGGGTTATTGGTTAACAAGTCGTGATCTTGATACGGGGGTGTTAGATGGCGTCGCTGATATTACGGTAGCGGAAATTCAGCATTCTCCCTTTTTGGAAGCTTTATCTTATAATGCTCAGGTTGGGTCGGGGGTAAAGGATATTTATCAGAATTGTTTTAAACCCAGTGCCGGTCCTGGTTGTGAAGCAAATTGGGAAAATCCTTCATGTTGTTTTGGTGTCGCAACGGGAACTCTAAATGAAAGTGGTGATTGTAATTAATTTATAAATAAAAATTTTAAGATATAAATTTGTGAGAAAAAAAATTTTTAAAAATTTTTTGATATCTTTCCTGATTGTATCAGGGTTAGTAATTTTTCGTTTTGCTTTAGCGCAAGATTTTGGAACTAATGAGGTAAGTCAAGGGTTAAATGGTGCTTTAGCGCAAGATGACCCGCGAACAATAGTGGGGCGAATTATTAATATTGTTTTAGGTTTCTTGGGAATAATCTCACTTGGTTTGATTATTTATGCCGGGTTTTTGTGGATGACGTCAAATGGTGATGAGGAAAAAGTATCTAAAGCAAGAAAAACTTTAATAAATGCAGCGATTGGTTTGGCTATAATTTTAGCATCTTGGGGAATTGCCACTTTTGTTCTTAATCAATTAAGTGGAGCAACTCAAGGGACATCAAGTAGTAATATTTGTAGTGATGGAGCAAGCTTATCTTGTGGTTGTGGTGGTGTTATGTATTGTCAAAATGGTTATTGGGGAGCTTGTTATGGTTCAAACTGTGGTTTTGGCGGAGGAACCGGTCCAGCTACTTGTGATTCGAGCCCTAACCCTGGTTGCCAAGCTAATAATAATATTTGTGCTGCCGGTTATTATTGTGATAGCAGTTGTCTTTGTTTGCCCCAAGGCAATATCGGTGATTCTTGTGATCTTAATCCGGAATCTGCTACTTGTAATGCCAGTGATGATTTATGTGGTGAATTTTTATCATGTGCGAGTGATACTTGTACTTGTTTTGGTCCACCCGTTATTACAGGAATAAGTCCGATGGGTGGTTTTTGTAATGAAGATAAAAATAAATCATGTAAAACTGACACCGATTGTGTATCCGGTTGCAATTCAATTACACCCAATGGGGCGACTGCTAATTTTATAACAATTTTAGGAAATAGTTTTGGTGAATATGATGAAGGAATAAGTAGGGTTTATTTTGCTAATAATCAATTAGGACGAAATCCAATTGAAATTAATCCGGTTTGTATTAATTTTTGGACTAATGATCAAATTGTAATTGCTGTTCCTGCCGGAGTAATAGACGGACCAATTAGTGTTACCCGTTCGGATGGATTATCGGATGCAACAAATGATAATTATGGTCCTAAAATTCCTGATTTTATTGCTAATAATATTGTTCGTCCCGGTTTATGCGGTGTTAGTCCAGAATCAGGTCTTTTGGGCGAAGAACTTGTTTATCAAGGGGTAAATCTTTATTCTGGTGAAGCTTATTTTGGTAATTATCAATCTAATGTTCAAGCTTTAAATTCTAATTTTTCTCATCCTAGCGGTTTGTCAGGTTTAGCTTCTTTGCCCAATATTAGGGCGGGTGAAGCTGATAGTTTTATTGTTAGCAATTTAGGAGGTAATCAGGAGGCGAGTAATTATATAAGAGTAACAAAAGAGGCGGATCCGAAAGAAGGGGCTTATTTAATTTCTTTCTCACCAACAACCGGAAAAACAGGGCAGTATGTTACTATTTCCGGTTCTGGTTTTGGTGGTGCTAAGGGAACATCTCGGGTTTATTTTGGTAGCGAAGAAGCAAATTATGATTTTCCGGCTATATGTTCTGCTTCGGTTTGGAGTGATAATCAGATTATTGTGAAGGTGCCGGAGGGTATAAATAATGGCAGTTATTATATTAGATTAGATATAGATGGCAAAACCATAGATAGCAGTAATTTGTCGCCCAATATTTTTGTAGTTAATAATTCTTTGTCTTTAAAAACAAGCCTTTGTAAATTGGAGCCTAATCAGGGGACAGTTGGGACAGCGGTAAAAGTATACGGTGAATATTTTGGTGACAAGGGGCGGGAGGGTTTAATTCGATTTCATCGAGAAAAAAATATTTCAGGTATAATAGACAAAGAAAATGAAGCTGATGTTTTAAATGTTTCCGTGCCGGAAGGAGCGATAACCGGACCGGTTAAAGTGGTAAAAAATGATCAATGGGGGAACGAGCTTAATTTTAATGTTGCGAGTTGTAAAGTTAATAGTGATTGTTTAGGTCAAGTTTGTTGTCCGGCTAATACTTATAAAAAGGGACGTTGTGTTGATAGTTTAACGGAATGTTTAATTGATATTCCTAATTCTGTTTTTGAGTGGGGATTTTCTACTGGCTTTACTGGGACAACAATTTCTGACCCCAGTGAAACTTGTGGTACTTTAGCCAGTTATTATGGTTCTTGTCAAACCGGAGTTTCCTGTCCTAATAAACCGGGGGTATGTTCTCCTTATTCCGGCGGAGCAAAACAAGTAGTTGGTGAGTGTGATTATTCTTGTTCTTCGGTCGCCGGTTGTAGTGGTGGCCTTGGTTCTAGTTCTTGTACTTATGATAGGGCGATAAATAAATGTGTTAAAGATGGTAGTGCTGGTATTTGTAGTTTAGCGCAAACAAAAGTCTTTACTATCGCTGGCTCACAATATGAATTAAATTTAACTTGTAATGCGGAAGGAAATTGGCAAACCATAACATCTACTTCTTG
>JARRBY010000016.1 GCA_029982795.1 Patescibacteria group bacterium | reverse complement strand
GATACCTTTGCTCATTGATTTTCCAATCAACTTGCTTGATGCCTTCATCTTTTGTATCAGAAAGAGTTAATTTTACACTTTCATTTTTAGGGACAAAAATTTGGAAGCGAGAATCAAAACCATTTTCTGTTGTTAACAGAAATTGGTTACTAATAGCAACACCATCAATGTCTATCTCCTCTGCTGCTTCAAGGGGTTCAAAATCAACCTTTTCACAACAGTTAAATGCCAATAAGGCAAATAAAAACAACAATTCTACATTTTTCATTTTTTTCCTCCTATTTTATTTTTTTTATTTTTTCAAAGAACATTAATTACATTCAATTTTTCTTATTTCTTATAAACCGCTAAAGTGTCTGTTGATATTTTATCCCAATTATAAATAGTTTCCGCCCGTTTTTGAGCTAATAAGCCAAGTTCATTCATTTTTTCCTCTTCTTGCAAGGCAAATTCAAGTTTATTTTGTAAATCAAGTTCATCTTTTGATTTAAAATATAACGCTGTATTTTGGGCGGCTTCCCTATTAGCGGGAATATCACTAATTAAATTTCTTAATCCATGCGCCATAGCTTCAAGAAGTGAAATTGATAATCCTTCCATTTCAGATGATTGCACAAATAATTTAGCGTTAGCATATAGTTGATTCAAAGTTTCGCCACTTTGATTGCCGCAAAAAACAATCCGTTTATCATTTCCGGCTAATTTTTCCAATTCAGATTGATATTCACCGGCGCCAACTATTGCTAATTTTATATTTTCAGCTTTTATATTTTTAAAAGCCTTTATTAAATATTGTATCCCCTTTAATCTGATTAAACGAGAAACACTAACTATGTATTTTTGAGGTTCTAAACCAAAAGCAATTAATTTATTACTTTTATCTGTTTTTTCAATAAAAGCACCATTAGGAATAACAACACTTTCCCGACCATATTTTTGTAGTAAATAATCATGCATTAAATCGGTTAAAACAATAACTTGATGAGAAAAACGACACATCGCTTTCTCTCCTAATTTCAACATAAACTTAGCAAATGAACCCCACTTATCATTATCATAATCAAAACTATGCAAAGTTGAAACTACTATGATTCGAGGAGCAAATAATCGGGGGATCCAAGCTAAAAGTGAAGGGCCAATGCCATGATAATGAATCACATCCACTTTAGCAAAAATAGCCCGCCAAGTTGCTAAGAAACCATGAGTAATGGCGGCTAAACTTTTGTTATTAATAAAAGGGAGATAAACAATTTTTACACCTTTCCATTCATTTATTTTATCCGGTAAATAACTGCGACGATTATATACTATAACCTCCTGATTTTTAGCTGCCAAAAAAACTGCCAGATTTTCAACATGACGATCAACCCCCCCACTTATATTCGGTATTCCCTTTTGTCCGATAAAGGCTATTTTCATAATTTAATAACAAATTATTTATTTGCACTTTTATTAGCAAAGGTTATCGTATCATAGATAATAAAATTTGTCAAGGAGTAAATAAATTTATTATTATTAAAAAAACTCATTTTTTAAATGAGCTTTTTTGTTAAATCTAAGATAAATTAAACTGTTTTTTGATAATGCAGCTGAGTAGGATAAGCAAAGCTTATTCCCTGTTTTTTAAAATCACTAAAAATATCAAGATTAATTGCTTCTAAAATATCAAGGAAATCATTATAATTTTTAACATCAATATAAATTGATACTTCAAAATTTAAACTAAAATCACCGTAGCTTTTGAAATGACAACGATCAAGATTAGCCTTTTCTTGTTTTGCAACAATAGACGCAATAATTTTTGGAATATTTTCTAATTGAGAGCGACTAGTTTCATATATTACTCCTAAATTAAATAAAGCGCGACGACGATGTAATTGCTGAAAATTTTCTACTCTTGTTTTAGTTAATTCTTGATTGGAGACAATAAGTAATTGTCCGTCTAAAGTCCTTAAACGAGTTGTTTTAATCCCAATTTTTTCAACCGTCCCCATATCAGTACCGGCTTTAATGAAATCACCAACTTTAAACGGTTTATCAATTAAGATAGAAAAACTGGAAAATATATCAGCTAATATACTTTGTAAAGCGAGGGCGATGGCAACGCCACCAATTCCTAAACCGGCAATCAAAGAAGTAATATTTATTCCCATGTTAGCCAGTATCAATAACAAACCAAAACTCCAAAGAATAATCTGAATAAAAGTATTTAAAGTTTTTACCGTTGATTCTGCTTGAGCGTCATCACCATTTTTTTTCATCGCTTTATAGACCAATATTTTTACCAAATAACTAAAAGCTTTAATTCCTTCATAAACCAAGACAAAAATAAAAAAGAAGAAAATTGTTTTACTTAGAAAATTATTTAAATTTAAAAAATTTGAAGCAATATAAAGTGAGATAATAAAATAAAATAGTGGTTTTATTTTACCAACAATATCAATTAAAGTGTCATCATAGTTATTCTTTGTTTTTTTAGCAATTTTATTTAGCCTTACTAAAATAATTTTTTTAACAACAGCAAGCCCTAACCAACAAGCTAGAAAAATTACTAAAAAAGTTAAATAATTCTGACCAGAATTACCATATAAATTAAAATTTAAAATTTTGTTTAAAATTTCCCCCATAAATTGTTTTTTAATTATTACAAATTTTATTCTATAATTTTATTAAAAAAAATACAAATTTAAGAAAAAACCCTTGAATATTTTTATTCAAGGGTTAATTTTAATTTATTACTGAGTACTAAATATCCAGTAATCTCCACTTCTGGTCATAGGACGGAGTTCCCAATTGGTAAATGGGGCCTTAATTTCGACCCAATTTTCAAAAGAAACGCCACCAGCCCGAAGAGACTCCACAATTAAACTATTAGAGATGAAAAAAACACCTCTAGTAGTTACTCCATAATCGCCTTGAAACCCTTCTGTCGGTTCAACTAAAAAGTTATAACCTTTTATTTGGTTTTCGACGATTGGATTGCTAAATCTTACTCCGTGATTTTTGGCAAAATGGGGAAAATACATATCTTCTCTTTTATTTACACGAACACAAAATATGATTTCTCCTCCTTGACGTAAGTAATCAAGGTTTGCTATCCCCGGGGTTCCTGAAATAGAAACGGATGTTTTTGTTGGTTTTGTAACCGGGGCGGAAACAGACGGTGTTGGAGTTGAAACCGGAGTAGTTTTTGTTTTAGTTGCCACTTTCTTTGGAGTACTTTTCGATGCGCTTACTTTTGGAGTTGGCGCCGATACTTTAGTAGGAGCTGTCAGAGTGACCTCGACAGCCTGCGCATTATTTGCCTCCCAAATTTTTTCCAAGAAATTTACTCTTTCCTGGAGACGGGCAATCTCAATTCGCAATTCTTCACAACAGTTTTCTGTTACAACCACTTCATTTTGATTCTTTTTGCCACAGGCAGATAAAAGAATCACTAACAATACAAATACAATCTTTTTCATTTTTTCTTCTTTTTTGATTATTACTTCTGTTTCTTTATTTTTTAATGTTAAAGGGCATAAAATTCACCCCAAAGACAAATTGTGAAGAGTTTAGATTTTTTTCATAGTTTCCTACTTGTTTTTTCAAGAGAAAATAAATTGACAGAAAATCATCCCAACCCTTTTTCTTTAAAGCCAGCTCAGGACCAATCGCAAACCAATTGGATTTATTACCCTGATAGCGATAATACCCGGTATAAAGCTTTGGCTCTAATTGCGTTTTCGATCCAAAACTAATGATACTTTCCTTTAATTCTAAACTAAAGGATGAATTATCATAGTGATAATTTTGATCAATTAATTCTTCATTCCAATAGGCTGTTCGGTTTGCTTTGACAGGTTTTTGTAAAAATAGACGAATTTGAGTCCTTGGAAAAAACTCATTACCTTCATTTATTTTTTTCAAAAAATTTGCGTTTATCTCCCCTGTTAAAATTAAATCTTTTTGATTCATGGAGAAAGTTCCTAAATTACCATCAGCTCCAACAGATTTCCCATCACCAGAATCAAAATTTTGTTTAATCATTAAATTAGTCCCAAAGTATCCGGAATATTTGGGAAATAAATTATAAATATACTTTCCACCCGCCAAACCACCACCAAAACTTGAACTATTACCGGAATAGGTATTAGTTCTGTCATTACTTTTGAAGCTAGTTGAACTAGCGACAACACTCATTCCAAGATTCCACCCATTAGCTTTAATAGGCATATATTCGGCATACATACCATACCAATAACCGGAGTTATTAGTATTTTGCGTCGCCACATACCCACCGCCAAATAGTGATAAATTGGCATTATCACGAAACTGCGCGTTAAGCGCAAAAGTCATGATAAATAAAAGAAAAATCACACTCAATTTTTTCATTTCTCTATCGTTTTTGTTATTAATGTACAGTGATATATAATATTAAACTATCAGGTGATAATACACTATTTTTAAATATATGTCAAGTATATTTTTTTATTGTATATTTTTTTATTTTTTAACTAAGAAAAAAACCTCATACTTTTGTATGAGGTTTTACTTTACTCTGCTACATTTGGAATGTGTAGACTACACCTGTTGACCACCTTTCCTTTTTTAAAGGCATTGGGGCCCATCCGGTTTTTTCACATTTAATCTCGGCATACTGAGTCATTCCACTTTCAATAAGCAGTTCTTCGGTGATAAAAAAGAGTCCGTTTTCTAAAATTCCTCTCTTTTCCGTTCCGGTTGCCGTGTGACTCAAACCCCAATTAACTCCGCCGATACCATTGGAATAAACATCGGTTTCATTGCTCAATAATGCGGGAAGATGCATATCTTCTCGACCATCAAGGCGAATTGAGACCAATGTCGTATTTACCGGTACTGGAGCGGCCGCGGTTTGCTCAGTTGGAGTAAATGATAAGTCCATCATTGATTTTACTTCCTCTTCCTTCTGCCCACTATAGTTATCAACGATAATGTAAGTGGCTAAGGCAATGAACATAACCCAGGCAAAAATTGCAGAACTGTTTCCTTTTCTTCTCATTTAATAAGGCCTCCCTGCCTTGTTTAATTTTAATTGTTAATAATGCTATGCTGTTTTAAAAAATTTAATTTTTTTATCTTATAATATTAGAAATATTACCTTTTAATTCCTCTTCAATATTTTGATCTTCTTCCTCATTTATAATTTCCTTATATTCTAAATCAGGTTTTACATTAATTTCTCCTTGGTTATTTTTAATCTTCTTGGATTTATTTTTTTTAACACTCTTTTTACCAAAAACATATAAACTATATCTCTCTTCAGGAAAAACATAAATATAGAATAAAGAAAAAAGAAAAGAAATAGCAATCGCTAATAAACTATTTGCTGCTATATTTGGTTTAACGGGATAATTAGAAGCTAACGGTTGATCGATAACACTTATTTCTACATTTTTACCACCATGATAATCTTGATTATTATTAATTAAGATATCATTAACCGCTAAGGCAATTTTTCGGGCTTCAGAAACCTGAGGATGATAAATGTTTATTTCAATAATTCCTGTATCCTGTTTAGTTTTAGTGGCGACTGTCCTGTTCCAACGTTTCAATTGTTTACTATAATCACCGGCAAAATAATTTTTATCAACATTATATTTAGAATTTAGAACCTTGTCATAAAAAGAACCGGAATAAACAACGGTAGCGAATAAATTACCTAAGTATTCGTTAGAACGAGATAAGGAATAAGCATCTGTATTATCTGAATTTTGCGTTACCAACAAACGAGAAGATACTCGATACTTTAAAGGTTGAATTAAAGACACTAAAATCGTTAACATCGTAACAACTAAAACAATCACAAAAATTGTTTGTCTTTTACGTCGCAATAGTGCCAAAAAATCACTAAACTCCATATTTTTTTAATTTGATTAATTTAACTCTTGCCATTATACTATAAATGATTTTATTTGTCAAGAGAGTAAAAATGGTTAAGTATTGCCAAACTATTGAACTATTGCTTACCAACTCTTGACATATTTTTAATAATAATGTATAATAACATATTAATTAATTTTTAAATTATTTGTCGCTTTTAAAGCGGGCAAGAATTAAGAAAAATATGAGAAAATGGATAATTATTTCAGTAATATTGATTTCAACCGCTTCCCTCTTTTTTTTCGCCAATCCCGGAAAAAGTCGCTTAAAATCATATTACTCCGGTGATGCTATCAGTTTCAATAACCAAGTTTATATCAGTAGCACCAATACCGGTCGTCTTGAGATATTTCGTCTCCAAGCTGATAAACTGGACCGCCTTGCCAGCGCTCAACCTTATAACGCTCGTTTTAACAGCTACGGCGACTTTTATGACGCTATCTTCAATATTGAAGGTAATCATTTATATGTTTATGCCGTTTCCAATTATACTCTCTATAAATACGAACTAAACGATACAAAATTAACATTGATCGCGGAAAATAAAAATACCTATTGGGAGTGGTATAACCGAGTTGCTAAATTTGGTGATGATATTGTCACAATAAGTGCTAAAGGAATAAAAGTCTTTAGTCCTAATCTTGAAGTAATTGTTGCTCATGATTTTAACAATACCGCCGCCCCTTATAATCTCAGTGGTACCAATCCCCGTTTTTATCTAAGTGTTGACGAAGCTAATAATGCTCTTTTTGTCTATGATCGTGAAGCCCGTGAAGTAGTAGCAACTATTCCTCTAAATTTTAAACATGACAAAGGCAATCGTCGCGCCTATCAAGATATACACGGCAATATTTTTGTAGTTGATGACTATTATGCTAAAAAATTTAACGTCGCCGGTAAATTATTAGCCAGCTATCCTCATTTAGATTTTCAGGGGTTTGATATTTCCGGTAACGATCACTCTGAATATGTCTACTTCAGTAATGGTGTTGGAGTGGTAAAGTTAGATAAGAATATGAAGGAAGTGGATTATGCCTGGACCGGTAATATGGGAACTAATGCCGGCTGGGCAATGGGAATTAAATCAATCTACAACAATGGTGATAAACTTGTTATTTTTAATAACACCAGCATCTTGGTTTTAGATGACAAATTAAATAAAATAGCGGCGGTATTGGCAAGTGAAGAAACAGATAAATTTGCCAGCGAGAATTTATTTTTAAAACTAGATAAGAGTCGTGCCGCTGTTAATTCTGAGATTATGATTACCGGTGGTGGCTATTTCCCTTATGAAGATTTAAATATTACTTTCGGCAAAGAAAAATATAGTACTAAAACTGACATAAATGGTCGCTTCTCAAAAATTATTACTGTTCCTCAATTAAAAACCGGAGGTTATGATATTAAAGTTAGTGGCCTTGAATCAACTCTACATTATAGTATTTCCTTTCAAGTAGAATAAGCAAAGTTAAGCGTATAAAAAAACCGGCTTGAAAAAGGCGGTTTTTTTATTTTCTTTAATTTAATTATTATTTTAAAATCTCTTGATAAACACCAAGAATCTCTTTTAAATTATTTTCCACTGTTAAATTAGCGACACTAAGACGAGCATTTTCACGCAGTACATCTAAATTAAAATTTTTAAGTTCCTTAATTTTAGTTGCCAAGTCTTTAGCATCTAAAGCGGTAAATAAAAAACCATTATAGCCCGGTTTGATAATTTCCGGCAGACCCCCTTGAGCAGAGGCAATAACAATAGTTTTCAAACTTAAAGCCTCTAACATACTCAATGGCATATTTTCGTACCAAATGGAAGGCAAAACTACCGCTCGCGCTTCCATAATCAATTTTTTTAACTCTTCTCCTGTTTTAAAACCAAGAAAATCCGCCTCCACTTTTAATTTTTTGGCTAAGTCTTTCAAATGATCAAGTTCTGGTCCTAATCCAGCTATCTTTAGTTGCTGCTTACTTAGTGCAGCCGCTTCAATTAAAGTACTAATTCCCTTTTCCTCGGAAAGACGACCAAAATAAAACAAATAATCCTTCTCTTTTTTATTTCTTAACTCCTCGGCCCCGGCCTTTAGACTGTTAGAAAAGAAATTATAAATTACCTTTATTTTCTTTTCATCCCAACCGTATTCACTTACTTTATTTTTCATAAACTTACTGGGAGCGATAAAAAGTGAAATATTCTTTTGATATATTTTCAACCACTTGTGATGAATCGTCATTTCTATTGCCGCTAACAAACTTTGACTAAAAGAGTTTTTAAAACACCGACGACGGACACAATTAAAATAGCGCCTCTTCTTACAAGCTTCACAAATCTGACCCCGACAAAAAAGCTGATAATTGGGACAAATTAATTTATAATCATGCAAATGCATCACCACCGGTATTTTATACTTTTTAGCAACATCCAGTATAGACGGCGATAATTGGTGATAGATATTATGAATATGAATGATGTCAGGTTTAAAATCCAGCACAAGCGCCTCAAATTTTCTCTTTGCTTCCAAACTATAAATTATTCTTCCCGGCGCTTTAAGTTTATCTCTCCATCCGCCTTCATTAAAACTAAGACGAGAAACAAAATACTTATCAAAGTCAGAAGCAATATTTTTCGGGTGTTGCATGGAAAAATAGGCCACCTGATGTCCGGCAACCGTTAACGCTTCCCCTAACTCTAAATAATATTTATCAGCGCCCCCCCGCGGATAATGAAATTTATTTACTTGCAAAATACGCATAATTTTATGATACTAATTTTTCGTACCAGACACTGTAGTTAAAAACCATTTTATCTAGAGAAAAACGATTCCGCACTAACTCTTGCGCTTTTAAAGTTTTCTCTTTAAGTTGAAAACTATCGATATTACTAAGAAGATTATCGAGTTGTAAAGCTAAATCCTGCTCATCACCGGGAAGCGTAAGCCAACTGCTTTCAAAACTAAGAATTTCTTTTATACCATCAATATCTGAAGCAATAATTGGTTTTCCCGCTGCAGCGGCTTCAAGTACGGCTAGTCCTAAACCTTCCCAGAGTGAAGGAAAAACAAAAATATCAATTTTTTTGAAAAAAGCCGGCGCTTCCACCTTGCCCAGAAATTTAATTTTATCACTTAAACCTAACCGTTGCACCTGTTTTTTTAAATCTATTTCTAATTCACCCTGACCAGCGATAAAAACTTGAAAATTTTTATACTTCACCAAAGAAATTGCCGCAATTAAAACTGACAATCCTTTCTGCCGGCTTAATCTACCCATTGCCCCGATAATTAAGGTTTCGTCTTTTTTTCTTTCCCGGGAACAAGTGGAAAATTTATCAAAATCAACCCCGTTATAAATGACATCTATCTTCTCAGCCTTGATTTTATACCGCCTTTTTACATCTTCTTTAACCGCTTGTGAAACAGCAAATATTTTTAACGCCAAAGGGGCTGTCATTTTTTTCAAAAGAGAAACGATTTTTCTTTCACTGTGATTGATGTTATGCTCTGTCGAAACAATAACTCTAACCCCCGCTAAAGCCGCCGCCAAACGACCATAAATATCACCCCCTAAATGAGTGTGTACTATATCCGGTTTATAACTCTTAATAATTTTTATAATCCTAAAAAAATTAGAAAAATCAAGCTTTCGCTTTTTTTTCAGTCTGTAAATCGTTATTCCCTTTTTAGTTAATTCTTTTTGCCAATCCAAACCCTCCCCAGCATCCTTGAACAACAAAAGGGCCGAATTAAAACGCTTAGTATCAAGATTCGAAATAATATCAAAACAAACTTTTTCCGCCCCTCCCCTACTTAAGTTGGGAAGGATATGGAGTACTTTTATCTTTTTTTCCATATAAAGCTTCAGAAAATTTAATTGCTAATAAAAATAGCACCAGTGGTAACCATACCCGCCCTTTAAAATACGAGGTGTTAAAAAATTGAAAAAATATCCCTCCCAGAGCTGCTAAGGCAAAAGGTAGGACCCAATTTACCCGCGGATAATACTTATTTAACGTAATAAAGGTAAAACGTACTAAATAAAGCAAAATAAATAACCAACTAAGCAAACCTAAAATTCCCGTTTCGGCCAGCATTTTTTGCAACATACCGTGAGAATCAACCGGAGCGCCATATTTAACGGTAAAACGTGTATTAGTAGCTACTAAATCAACAAACGTACCGCTACCATGACCTAACCAAGGTTTATCATAAAAAGCAGTAAGCGCAATTTCTGTTAATAACCAACGATTTTCCGTTGAACTAGTATTTTTCTCCTGCAAAGAGCTCATTTTGAAAAATAAAGGCGAAATTACGATTAAAAATAAACACGCGAAAATAGCCGCCATCATTTTTTCCCGCGGTCGATGTTTCAAGCGATAAAATAAGAAAAGGGCTGATTGTAAAAATAAGATAATCCAACCGGTCCGAGAAAAAGTTAAAATAATACCCAAACTAGCTAAAATAAAAAGAATATCAATTATTCGTTTACCCCTTTTTGTTTTTATAAAATCACGAATTACTAAAATAAAAAAAGCTCCTATATTTAAAAATTCAGCGACTAAATTATGATTTTCACCAAAGGGATAACTGTTAAAAATGTAAATTGATTTTAAACGAAAAAATGAATTTTGCCAATCTTGACCAAATAGTGAAGCAAAGCCAGAAATTAAAACTAAAATAGCACTAACTGTAACCAAAATAACTGTTTTTTTCAAAGTCTTAGGATCTTTTATAACATTAAAAGGAACAAAGATGTAGGCAATGTATAAAAATACTGGCCAGCGAATAAAGTAGTACCAAGCAGATAAACTATTCCCATTTACAATAATTGATAATATATTTATCAAAAAAAAGATAGCAAACGGATAAAAAAGAGGAAAAATCAGTCTTTCTCTTTTCTGTGGCTTAAATAAATAACTAAAAAATAAATGTAAAAAGAAACCAAGTAGCGTACAGAAAGCAATTAAATCTGAAACTGGAATAATAAATCCCTGAATATAAAAATCTCGGCCTATTATCGGTAGGCTTAAAGCAGTTAAATATAATCCAATTTTTGGCTCCAGAGCAGCTGCTAATATTACCAAAACCGCTCCCGCAATAATAAAATATTCCATCATAGCTAATTTAATAATAACCTAAAAATTAAAATAAAAAAAGGTTAAATATATTATATTTAACCTTTTTACTTTTATTTAGTAAGGCATTATTATTTTTCCTTCTTGTGAAAGCGGCTCAACTTCAACCCGTAAATTTTCATAATCACGTCTATATTTATGGTTGAAGTAAAAAGTATTTCCTTTTGGCTTGCCCGGATTAATTTCAAATTCCGGAAATATTCCCGCATCATCTTGACTAACAGCAAGATAAGCATTGTCAAGCAACAAGGCACTCGCTAAACCAAAGGATAAAAACCGTCTTTCCACTTGCAAAATGGTATAAGGCCCGGTTTGTCGCGCATTATCCATTGATTGTTTCCAACCAAAGGCCCATTTATCTCCCAAATAATCATTAGGAAATTTTTCAAAAAATTTTCCATCAACAAGATTTAATAAATTGGTATCGCCTTTGTTGGTAACAATAATCATTTTCCGCGAAAGAAAGAGGCTACGTTTATTAAAATAACGACGAATGGAACGTAAAAATTGTTTTTGTCCTTTAGACCAAGATTTATCAATAAAAGCATTTAAATCAGCTTGATTGTCGGCATTAATATCAATCTTTTCTTGGCTGTTTTGATAAACCCAGGAAATATTAACGGTCCCATTATCTTGAAAATATCCGTCAAAAATAGGATCAGATAAAATTTCACGTTTTAATTTTTTCGCCATCCATTCATTATAACGCTCACCGTTAATACGTGGACAAGTGGACGACATATTCAACATAATCATTCCTGGCCAAAAATGAGCAAATTGCAAAGTCTGTTTTTCTCTATTCACTGTTTTTAACAACCAACCTGGATAATTTTTGGTGATCTCTTCTATCACCTTATTCTGCCAAGGTCGACTGTGATAGAGGGTCATAAAAATTTCCATTGGATTACTATAAGCTAATATAATCACCGCCGGATTCATCTTTTTAATTTCCAGAAGGCGCTGTCGATTGTTAAACTTATTTTCCAAATCAATAATTAATAGATCATGACGAGCTAAATTAATAGCATCTTGCTTACCCATCGTGGGCGAAGTCCAATAAGCGGCGGTTTTTATGGGATAATTTGCCACTGGCGCCACATCCATTTGCGCCAGTTCTTTTTTATCTTTCAAGCTTTGTTGTATTAATTTACGTTGCTTAAATAATAAAAGACAAACTAAGCCCAAAATAACCAGTAAAACGAATAAAAAAATCTTTTTTTTCATGAGGCATCCGGGTTTTTATGTTAATGTTCAATTTAAACTTCCCTTACTATATAATAATTATACATTTTTGTCAAGACAATTAAAAGGTACTAAAGGTACATTTGAAAGCAAAAATACTAAAAATTATAGCCTAATCTTTATTATTTTCCCAGTGTAACACTACGTGTCCCAGTAACCGTTTCAGCTTTAAAAGAAGAATAATATTATCATAAGCATAGCTTAGATAATTTATTAACGGAAAACGATGCAAATAACTATAAGTAGCCGGAAAATATTTTTTCTCGACTAATTTCCAATTATTTTTTTCCATAAGGGAAATAAAATTAGCAATACTGCGATAGGAATAACTAACCGGATAAGCCGGATCAGCTCCCTGACGTCGAAATATCTGATGAAAATTAGTTGAAGTAATTTTAGCTAGAATAAACTCCGGTGCTTGCGGATTGGGCAAACTTATCACCAAACTACCTTTTTTCTTTATAATCCGCCCAGTCTCCTGTGCCATCTTTTCCGGATTGGTAATGTGTTCCATTACAAAATTGGCAAAAGCTAAATCATAGGAATCGGTTTTAATCACGCTCATATCCTCTACGGCGCAACGATAAACATGTTTTACATAAGGCCGGGAAACACTGGCATCATCTATATCAGTACGATCACAAATAAATTTAAAGCCAGCTTCAAACAAGGCATTTTCAACCACCACGCTTTTCGCTGCTCCTAAATTAAGCAACTTCAATACTCGCTTTTCCAAAATAAGTTTTTTTTTCAATATTTTAATTAAATATTTTTCCGCCTCTGTCTGCATAAACTTAAGGCTTAATCAACAAATCTTGCTCCAGTTGTCGTAAGTAATATCTATCATCAATTGTTATCCCCAATTTCTCTGTGCGTCGTCCTGCCTGTTTTTGTATCTGCAAAGAATAATCAGATTTAACACGATCAGGCAAAACATAATTTATTTCCAAGTATCCGCTACTTTTTGGCTCTAAACTAAAGAAAAAGGCAAAAACAGTTTTATCTAGAGCAATATCATCATAACTTGAAATTGAAGCTGCCTCAAGATTAATTTCTCCCTGTGCTTGCAATGATTCTAATTTGGCACCCCGCGGAACATAAACTCTGGTATAACTACGATAACGAGTTGTGCGCCAATCAAAATCTCCTTCATGTTTATAATAAAGGCGCAAGTTTGCTTGCAAAGAATCAGTTTGCACGTGATAATCAATTTCCTTTTTTACCACCGCATCACTTTTAAAAGCGGCTAAATTAGCATCTACAACCAAGAAATAATCACTAGCGGTTTTTTTCACTTCCCCGCTGGCCCCTAAGTCATAGACTAATGATTGCCAAGCAGAGTTAGGAAAATAAATTTGTAAATCCTTGCTTAATGAATTTTTTTCAATAATGCTAAGCAGATCAATTAAATGCGTTGTATCAAGATTTAGTAAACGATGTTTTAGCTCTGCTAATAATTCATTAATTACTTGTTTTCTGTCCCAAGAAGCAATATCTTGTTCTTTATAAGCAACTTCCACACTATATTGCAATAGTGTTTGCAAATTATCTGAAGTATAAACCTCACCCCCCGCGCTAATCGGACCAACAAGTGCCAATAAATCAGAAACAAAATCAGGGGTAATGCCAACAACACCGGTAAAATC
>JARRBY010000015.1 GCA_029982795.1 Patescibacteria group bacterium | reverse complement strand
AAGATGGGACCGCAAATAGAAAAATATTGTAAACCTATAAAAGATGGTGAGTCGGTATTAGATTTAGCATGTGGTAATGGTCGTTTGTTGGATTCTTTAAGTGATAAAAGCACTAATTATTTAGGAATTGATATTAGTTCTAAGTTAATTACAATCGCAAAAAAAAATTATCCCAATTATAATTTTATAGTCGGTGATATCTTAAATCTGGAAACAATATTAGAAAAAGAAAGACGGTATGAATATATTTTTTTTCTTGCTGCCTTACAACACATCCCCGGTAACAAAAAAAGAGTTGAACTTTTAAAAAAAATAAAAAATTATCTTAGCGATTCCGGAACTTTAATAATTAGTAATTGGAATTTGTGGTCAAGTAAGCATCGGTTTAAGATTATCAAAGCCGCTCTTTTTAAATTATTAGGTTTAAATAAATTAGATTTTGGTGATATTATTTTCTTTTGGAAAGATTCAGGTGGTAATAATCAGGCCCAAAGATACTATCATGCTTTTACTAAAAAAGAATTGTTAGGTTTAGCTAAAGAAGCGGGTTTTAAACAAGTTTCTTTAGAAAAAGACAAATATAATTACTGGTTGGCATTAAAAAAATAAAGAACCTCTTGACACCCATGGGGGGTATATAGTAAACTGATTATATATGACAAATGAAACAAGGATAAATATAATTATTGGGCAATTGGAAGCAGTTAAAAAAATGTTAAAAAATCAAGATAATGATTGCACCCGTTTAATTATTCAATTGAAAGCAATTAAGTCCGCTCTATCCGCTTTACTGGAAAACATTGTCCTATCAGAAATGGATCGGTGTTTAGTTGGAGAAAAAAAAGTTAATCAAGAAAAAATTACGAAAATGTTAAAAGAATTAGTTAGTAAATAAAAAATTATTAATAAATTAATATTATATTATTATGTCAAAAGCATTAAATATTAAAAAAGATAACTTTGAGGGAGAAGTTTTAGAAAGTGATAAGCCGGTTTTAGTTGATTTTTGGGCGCCATGGTGTATGCCTTGCCAAATGATGGCACCAATTTTAGATGAATTGGCAGGAGAATTAAGTGATAAAGTAAAAATTGCCAAAGTAAATACTGAAGAAGATGAAAACAGGGATTTAGCGGTTAAGTATCAAATTCAAAGCATACCCAATATGAAACTGTTTAAAGAAGGAAAAATAATTGGCGAATTTATTGGTTTAAGAAATAAAGAAACTTTAAAATCAGAGCTTGAAAACCTTATTTAATTTTTTTAAGAATAAAAGATAATAAAAAAACAACCTCAAATGAGGTTGTTTTTTTAACTTTATTTTTTCTTAGTTACAAGCGGCTGTAGCGGAAGCGGTTGCACTAGTTCCAGCACCGAAACCGGGAGTAGGGCTGGTATTTGGTAAGGTTTCTGAACATTCTTCAGGGGCATTTTCAAAAGCATTACAGATAGTAGTTAATAAGCTTTGTGAATCACGGGCGCTTTGGACAACGGTTTCATTGATTACTAAAGTGGGAGAACCAGCAACGCCATACTTTTGGTTATCTTCTTTGTAGATATTAAATCCAGGATAACTTCCACTGAAACCAATATTATTTTTGAAGTTTTCCTTTACTTTAAATTCATCATCAGTTTTGGTAACACAGCTATCTAAAGTTGACTGATTGATATTAGCTTCAGCTAAACAACTGGATGTTTCTCCTGATAAGAGGAAACAATCTAAATAAGAGAAGAATTTGTCATTTTGTTCTTTTTGAATACAATATTGTACCAATTCTTCATCAAGTTCGGTTTCTCCGTGCATGGCGTAATCAACAAATTTGATTTCAAAATCAATTTTATCACCTAACGTTTTTACTACCGGCAAAATACCTTTTTCAATTTGGGTGCCATAAGGGCAATGACTCATAACAAAAAGCTCAATATTAGGTTTAGCTGTTTTTGGAACATTAACGGGAGCGGCTTCTTGTTCATTGGCGACGATATTATTTTGCATTTCTTCAACATCAAAAGCTTGGGGGAAGAATAATTTACCATCTTTTGTCATATATGATTCTATTATATCACTAACGATATCAACTTTTAGTTTATATAAACCATATTCATCAGTAACTTCTTTAATCGTTGCCTTTGAGTCAGGGGCCATTAAGTAAGTATTAATAAATTCTTCCGCTTGAGTTTTTATCTCAGTAGCGCTTAAATTTTTTGCCGCCGGTTTTTTGAAATTATTCCAACCGATAATTGCTAGAATGATAACCAAAATTATTGGTAAAACTATTCTAGTAAACACTCCCGATTGTGAGAGATCTTTAATCTTTTTCTTCATAATTTTATAAAAATTAAATTAATTACATTTATTAAATAATAGTAAATTAACAAAACTATTATAGCAAAGGACTTAACTCCAGTCAAAGTTTTGTATTAGTTTAATTTTTTGGTAAGAGTTTTTCTAGTTCAGGTGGTAGTGGTAGGGTAAATTCTTTTTTTTCTCCTTGTAAGTTAAAAAATGATAATTGACTGGCAACTAAAAATACCCGATTTAAATTAAATTTTTTATTTTTTTCTTTACTTTTTTTATTAAAATATAAATCATCACCGACTAACGGATGACCATAAGCAAAAAAATGAACTCTAATTTGATGGGTGCGTCCGGTTTTAATATTAACCTTTAAAAAGGTGTAATTTATAAATCTTTTTATAACTTGGAAACTAGTGTTTGCTTCCCGGGCTTTAAAAAAACCTTCTATATTACCCTTATCTCTTGATTGGGGACTTTTTTTAGTTAATAAATCAACGGTGTTTAAAGGAAGGGCTGCCATTTTGTAACCATCTTTAGCACGTTTAATAGGGAAATTTATGTCATCATAGTCTTTTTCAATTCGGCCATGAACTAAAGCTAAATAAGTTTTATTAATATCTCTTTGTTGAAATTGTTCTTTTAAATTAAGAAAAGCGTTGGTTGTTTTTGCTACTACCATTAAACCACTAACATCTTTATCTAGACGATGGACGATACCGGGTCGTAAAGCATCATCCCCCACTTTTTTTAAAGAAGGATATTTTTCTAATAATAAATCAACTAAAGTTTTCTCTTTAATACCAAAACCGCCATGAACAATTAGCCCCGCCGGCTTATCAATTACCAGATAATTATCATCTTCAAAAATTATTTCAGGAAATTTTGTGGTCATATTAAATACCATTAATTGATTTATAAGTTTGTGGTGTTTTTGAGCGTTTAAATATTTCTTTAAGATCGTTTAAATGAATACCACCCAAGAGGAATAAAAACAAAAAATAAATAATAGCGGCCAAAATTATAACTAAACTTAATTCAAGAAAACTATCTTTAAATGAATCCGGGTAAATATAGAGAAAAAATCCCATTAAAAAACTGGCAAAAATGGACTTAATTAAAACATTTAATTTTGGTAAAAAATGACTGTATTTAAAGACACAATAGGCGGCAAAAATAGAAATTATAGCTTCACTATAGATAGTGATAGCAGCTGCTCCAAAATATGAAAATCGAGGAATTAAGATTAAGTAACCGGCTAAAGCGGTAACGCTGGTAAAAACATAAAAACCAATAAGCTTTTTTTGTTTGTCTAAAGCAATTACAGCGTGAGAGAACATGGTTCCTAAAAAAATAAAACCAACAGCAATCATTAATAAGTTTAAAATTTGTCCCGAAGCAGCAAAATCATTACCGGCGATAATTATCATTATTTGTTTTGATAACATTATCCCGCCAACAATTAAAGGGAAAGCGACAATAGCCATAAAATCAAAGGATTTTTGTAAAGTTTTTTTGAAATAATCTTTTTTATTTTCCAGCCAAGCAGCGGTTAGTATTGGTAAAATTAGTCCGGCAAACATAAAGGGAATGGTTGTTAAAACATCGATTACACGATAAGCCGCTGCATAAAGACCAACTTCAGCCGAACTTTTAAATAGAGAAAGAAAGATAATATCAGTTTTTAAATAAATTAAATTTAAGATAATAGTGACAGCTAAGGGCCAAGAACGAAGAATAATCTTGCGCCAGAGAGCAAAATCCCAAGCTAATCTTAAGCGAGTAAATTTTCTGGCTAAAAAATAATGAAATAAAAAACTGGTTGCGCCTGATAAAATGGTTACAATTAATATTCCGGTTAGTCCCTTGTCAAATTGGGCGATTAAAATTATTCCTAAAATTAAAATAATGCGACTAGCTAATTCTGCTATTACCGCCCGTTCCATGCTTAATCTTTTCTGTAATAAGCCAACTATTATTTGAGTTAGGGCGGGGAAAATAAAATAAGGGGCAGTAATTAAAATTCCAAGTTTTATAGTTTGATTATAGGGGGTAAAAAATAAAACCAGAGGAGATAATGATAAAAAAACAATAATGGAAAGCAACCTAAAGGTAAAAAGATTACTTAAGATTTTTGACTCTTTTTCTTTTTCTTTAACACCACTTATCATTTGTACGGTAACCAGAGTTAAGCCAAAATCAGCAAAAACAGCAAAAATTGTTAAAAAGTTTAAAATTGTTGTATATTCACCAAAACCATTTTGTCCCAGATAACGAGTCATTAGTGCTAAGGACAGAAGACCTAAAATAGTAGAAAGCACCTTACCAATTAATTGAATAATGGTATTTTTAGCAATTTTTTTTGATACACTCATTTTCTTGTTTTTTATTTGTAACTTTTGTATAATATAATTAACTGATTTAATTATAGCATTATTTATGATAATTAATAAAAAATCAATACTTTCCTTCTTTTTCCTTCTTTTATTTATTTTGCCAACCGTTTTTTTCACTTATCAAGTAAATATTGTTAGAGCTGATGAAACTTTAATCGAAGGGCAAGTTGGTTTAAAGGAAGTTGGTTCAGTTTTTGGTGGTGCTCGAGCCGAACAGGATCCCCGCTATATGATAGCTAATATTATAACAATCGCTCTGGGATTTATTGGTATAATTTTTTTAGGATTAACAATTTTTGCCGGTTTTCAATATATGACTGCGGGTGGTAGTGCGGAAAAAAAGAGTAAAGCTTTAGCGTTGTTAAGTAATGCCGTTATTGGTTTGGTAATAGTATTAATGGCTTGGGCGATAACACGATTTGCGATTGTTATGTTAAATCGGGCGACAAAAAATGCTGATACCAGTATTTATCCCAATGTTGGATTGTAGGGTTTTTAATTTTGACAAAAATAAAAAATGTGATACTATTTTAAATAGAAAGCTAGTTGTTTGTCGCAATTAGCTTTTCTCTTAAATACAAGATTTAAATAAATAAAAGAAATTAATAATTAAAAACGGTTTTCCGTTAAAAATTATGTCTGATATAAAAAACGCCATTAAACAACTCTGTGAAGAAAAAAGTTTAGATTATGATTCTGTTTTGGCGGCAATAGAGCTCGCTTTAGCGGCAGCTTATCGTAAAGATTACGGAGAAAGGAATCAAAATATTAGAGTCGATTTTGATCCGACCACAGGTAAGTCGAAAATTTTTGATGTCAAAACAGTAGTCGATAATTTACCAGCCGAGGAAGAAGCGGAGATGTTAAAAAATTTATACAATCCTGATCCTAAAGAGTTGCGCAAAGAAGAATTTAATCGAGAAAATCAAATAAAGGAAAAGGAAGTTGAAGAAGAGACAGGAGAAGAGAAAAAGAGATTTAATCCCAAAACTGATATTCAATTAAAAGAAGCGATGATTTTAAAGCATGATGCTAAAATTGGTGACGAAATTGTTACTGATTTACCCATTCCGGAAAGTTATGGTCGGATGGCCGCTCAAACTGCCAAACAAGTGATAGTACAAAAATTAAGAGAAATGGAAAGAGATATGATTTTTGGAGAATTTAAGAGCAAGGAACAAGAAGTGGTTTCCGGTATCGTACAACGACGAGAAGGACGTTTTGTTTTTATAGACTTAGGAAAAGCGATTGGCTTAATGCCGGCAGAAGAGCAAATTTATAATGAACGTTATAATATTGGTGATAGATTAAAAGTATTTATAAAAGAAGTGCGGGAAGGACATAAAGGTCCGGAAATAATTTTATCTCGTCGGAGTGAAGAAATTTTACGGAAAGTATTTTATTTAGAAATTCCAGAAATTGCCAACGGAACAGTAGAGATAAAAAGTATTGCCCGAGAAGCGGGCTCACGTTCTAAAGTGGCAATCTATACGGAATCGGATAACGTTGATCCGGTTGGTTCTTGTGTTGGGCAGAGAGGTTCAAGAATTCAAACTATTATTAGTGAACTGGGAGGTGAAAAAATTGATATTATAGAATATGATGAGGACCCTGCTAAATTTATTGCCAATTCATTAGCTCCGGCAAAGGTAATAAGTATTACACTTGATGAAAAAGAGAAAAAAGCTAAAGTTAAGGTATCATCTGATAAATTATCATTAGCAATTGGAAAAAATGGACAAAATGTTCGTTTGGCAGCAAGATTAACTGGTTGGAAAATAGATATTATTGAAGCTGGTGAAGATGGAGAAAAAGTTGTGGTTAGTGAGAACGAAATACAAACCGAAACAGAGGCGGAGGTTGAAACAGAAGAGGCGCCCATAAAAGAGAAAAAAGATTAAAAAATAAATATACAAAAATTATTTAAAACCTATGTTAACAACTTTATTAATATTCGGTAGTGCTTTAGCGGCAATTGTTTACGGAGCAATTGTAATCGCTTATATTTTACGCTTACCGGAAGGAAATGAAAAAATGAAGGAAATCGCTTCTGCTATTCAAGCGGGCGCAAAAGCTTTTTTAAATAGGCAGTATCGTTCCGTTGCTCTTGTTGCCGCCGTTTTATTCTTAATTATTGGTTTTATTCCATCTTTAGGCTGGTTAACTGCCATCGCCTTTTTAGTGGGAGCAACTTTATCCGCCCTAACCGGTTATATTGGCATGTTTGTTAGTGTTAGGGCTAATGTAAGAACAACTGAAGCGGCTCGTGGCGGTTTAGCCAAAGCTTTAAAGGTAGCTGTTCGTGGCGGTAGCGTTACTGGAATGCTCGTGGTTGGTTTAGCTTTAATTGGCACAGCTGGTTTTTATTTTATCACTAAAGATTTAAATGCTTTAATTGGTTTTGCTTTTGGTAGTTCTTTGATTTCTATTTTTGCTCGTTTAGGCGGTGGGATTTATACTAAGGCTGCCGATGTTGGAGCTGATTTAGTTGGCAAGGTGGAAGCTAGTATTCCTGAAGATGATCCCAGAAATCCGGCAGTGATTGCTGATAATGTGGGAGATAATGTGGGGGATTGTGCTGGTATGGCCGCTGATTTATTTGAAACTTATGCCGTTACTTCAATCGCGGCTATGGTTTTAGGCTCTTTAACTTTCTCAAATAACGAAAACATTGTTTTGTTTCCTTTGGTCTTAGGAGCGGTTTCTATAATTGCTTCAATCATTAGCATCTTTTTTATTCGTTTGGGAAAGAGCAAAAATATTATGAGAGCTCTTTATAAAGGTTTAATTGTGTCAGGAGTATTAGCGGCAATCGCTTTTTATCCTATTACTAATTATATGATTGCGGATAAAGTACTGGCATTAAATATTTATTTTTCTTCTTTAATTGGTTTAGCTGTTACGGGTCTTTTAGTAATAGTTACAGAATATTATACTTCAACTAAGTTTTCACCGGTTAAGGGCATTGCTGAAGCTTCAACTACTGGTCACGGTACTAATGTGATTGCTGGTTTAGCGGTTTCAATGAAATCAACCGCTTGGCCGGTTATTATAATTTCTTTAGCAATATTTGGCGCCTTTTCCTTGGCTGGTTTATATGGTATTGCAATTGCGGCAATGGCAATGCTGTCAATGGCTGGAATTATTGTAACAATTGATGCTTATGGACCAATAACTGATAATGCTGGTGGAATTGCTGAGATGGCAGAATTAGGAGATGATGTTCGTAACATTACTGATCCACTTGATGCAGTTGGTAATACCACCAAAGCTGTTACTAAGGGTTATGCAATTGGGTCAGCGGCTTTAGCGGCGCTTGTTCTTTTTGCTGACTTTACTCATAAAATAAAAATAGCTGGCGGTAATTCGGAATTTTTAATTAATAGCCCTTATGTTTTAATTGGTTTATTTATAGGAGGGCTTTTACCATATTATTTTGGTGCTTTAGCGATGAAGGCAGTGGGCAAAACTGCGGGTTCGGTGGTTGATGATGTTAGGGCACAATTTAAAGAAAAGACAGGAATTATGGATAGAACTGAAAAACCGGATTATGGTCGAACAGTTGATATTGTTACCAAAGCGGCTATTCGAGAAATGATACTTCCCGCTTTAATTCCGGTTGTCGTGCCAATTTTAGTTGGTTTTGGTTTTAATTTTATAAAACCGGGGGTTGGAATTGAAGTTTTAGGTGGACTTTTAGTCGGTTCAATTGTAACGGGAATATTCGTTGCGGTATCAATGACTTCCGGTGGTGGTGCTTGGGATAATGCTAAAAAATATATAGAGTTAGGTTTCTTTGGTGGAAAAGGTTCTGAGGCACATAAAGCCGCGGTAACTGGAGATACAGTGGGTGATCCTTATAAAGATACCGCTGGTCCAGCCATTAATCCAATGATTAAAGTTTTAAATATTGTGGCACTGTTAATTGTTGGTTTGTTGGTTTAATTTTAGTGATAATATAAAAAAAGACTGGGGATAACTCCCGAGTCTTTTTTGTATAATTTTGATTTATTTTAATTGGTTGATTTTTCTGCTGTTTTTGTTATAATAAATTAAAGTTAACTTGATTTATTTCAGGTGTTTTAAGTTTTAATTATTAACTATTAGTTAGATAAATTATGAAAATTGACAAAAAAGATTTAGAAAAATCACAAATTGAGATAACAATTGAATTGTCAACTGAGGAGTTTGCTCCATACATTGAAAAAGGAGCTATAAAAGTATCAGAGAAGGTAAAGATTGAAGGTTTTAGGCCGGGCAAGGTTCCTTATGATGTTTTAAAGCAGAAAATAGGGGAGATGACTATTTTAGAAGAAGCAGCGCATATTGCTATTATGAAAAC
The DNA here is from genome assembly GCA_029982795.1 of Patescibacteria group bacterium. Classification (GTDB taxonomy): domain Bacteria; phylum Patescibacteriota; class Patescibacteriia; order Patescibacteriales; family UBA12465; genus UBA12465. Next base: position 5,204 of record JARRBY010000015.1, on the reverse strand, counting down.
AGTTGATGATATTGTTGAAAAAGAAACTACTCCTCGTCAACCAATCGGTCAGCCCAATATTACAATTACTAAACTTGCTCCCGGTAATCCGCTTGAATACAAGGTAACTTTAGCATTATTACCAACAATTAAAATTGGTGAGTATAAGGGATTAAAATTAAAAATAGAAGAAGTTAAAATTGATAAAAAAGATTTAGACTCAGCTTTACAAGATTTAAGAGAGGCAAGAGCAACGGAAAAACTTGTTGATAGAGAAGTTAAAACCGGTGATAAAGTAATGGTTGATATAGATTTATTTTTAAGCAAAGTTCCGGTTGAAGATGGTAGTCATAAAAATTTACCAATTAAAGTAGGAAAAGATTATTTTGTGCCCGGTTTTGATAAAAACTTATTAGGTCTTAAAAAAGGTGATAGTAAAGAATTTTCTTTGGTGTATCCTGAAAAGCATCACCATCAAAATTTAGCAGGGAAAAAGGTTGATTTTAAAATTAAAATTAATGATGTTTATGAAATTACAAAACCGGAATTGGATGATGAATTTGCCGCTCAGTTTCAATTAAAAAATATAGATGAGTTAAAAAAAGCTTTGGAGGAAAATTTATTAGAGGAAAAGAAAAGAAAAGCAGATTTAAAAAATGAATCAGATATGATAGCGGCAATTGTTGCTCAAACTAAGTTTGGTGATTTTCCTGATGTTTTGGTTGACAATGAAGCTAATAATTTAATGTCTGAGCTTGAAGAAAGTATTACCAGACAAGGAGGTAAGTTTGAAGACTATTTAAAACATTTAAAAAAAAGTAGAAATGAATTGATGTTGGAAATGATGCCAAATGCCATAAAGCGCGTTAAATCAGCTTTAATAATAAGAGAAATTGCAATAAGAGAAAATATTTCTCCCAGTGATAAAGAGATTGAAGAAAAAATAGAGCAATTAAAAGTACAATATCAGGGACAAGATAATATAATTAAAATGTTTGAAGAAGCGGGTTATAAAAGTTATTTGAAGAATATATTAACAAATGAGAAGGTGATAGAGAAATTAAAAGAATGGAATTATGCCAACACTGGCAATCAACAAAAAAGCTAAATTTGATTATGTCATCCTTGAGAAATTTGAGGCCGGTTTAGTATTGTCAGGACAAGAAGTAAAGGCAATTAAAAGTGGTCAAGTTAGCTTAAGAGGTAGTTATATTATTCCAAAAACAAATAATGGCAAAACAGAGCTTTTTTTAATTGGTTGTCAGGTTCCTTCTTATAAGCCGGCCGGACCTTTACCCGATTATAATCCTTTAAGAGAGCGAAAACTTTTGTTAAAAAAGGAGGAATTAGCTAAATTGATTGGTAAAAAACAAGAACCGGGCTTGACACTAGTACCGCTTAAAATATATACTAATCATAGTTTTTTGAAGTTAGAATTTGCAATTGGTAAGGGGAAGAAAAAGTACGACAAAAGAGAAGCGATTAAAAAACGAGACATTGATAAAAGACTGCGGTCGTTAACAAAAAGAAAATAAAATTTAACAGGGGATGCCAGGCATCGACAGTTGGATTTTTTTCTAAATATTCAAAGCGTGCTTAGCTGTCACGTTAAACCGGTTAAAAACACAAATGTCAAAAAGACAAAAGCATTTACTTGGAATGTTCCAAGTTATGCTCCAGTTTTAGCTTAAATACAAGCTTAAAACCATCAAAAATAGTAAGTTCTCATAGCTATTTTTTGGTGTCATAAAAATGAGAATAGATTTAATTTTCTTCTTCGAAATTAAATCAAATTAAAGAGAAGAATCGCTTGAATCACTTTTTGCCAGATTTACTATGATTCAGGTTAAATCCAATAAATCAGGCTATCTTTGTAAATGTATTTAGAAAAACCAACTGGACATGGGTTCAACTCCCATCATCTCCACATAATTTTTGGTCCAGTGGTGGAACTGGTATACACGCAGCACTTAAAATGCTGTGCCTAACCGGCGTGTGGGTTCGATTCCCACCTGGACCACGAATTAGTTGCGGGTATCGTATAGTGGCTATTATGCGACCTTGCCAAGGTCGAGAGACGGGTTCAATTCCCGTTACCCGCTCATTAAAAACAACTCAGTTAGAGTTGTTTTTTTTGTTTGACGCATTAAGAGAATTGAAGGTATGATTAAATTAATAAGAAAATAATATTTTTAGTTTATGTTAATTACTAAGACAGATTATCTGGAATATACCTTTTGTCGAAAAAATTTATGGCTTAAAAAACATAAGCCCGAACTTTTTGTTGATGTTGAGCTTTCTGATTTTGAAAAAAAGATAATAGAAGAGGGTAATTTGGCTGATGAAGAAGCAAGACATTTGTTTCCCACCGGAATTCTTATCAACAGTCAAGGTGAAGAGGCGGTTTTTGAAACTAAAAAACAGCTGGCTCAAAAAACACCGGTTATATTTCAAGCCACTTTTTGGCAAGATAATTTTTTTATTCGTTCCGATATTTTAATTTATAATCAAAAAGATAAAGGTTATGAGCTTTACGAAGTTAAAGCGGCAACTGAGATAAAAAGAAAAGCGCCACATAATTATATAAATGATCTTGCTTTCCAAAAGAGTGTGATTGAGTTAAGTGGTTTAAAAATTATAAAAACAGGGGTTATTCATTTAAATAATGAGTATAAAAGAGAAAGTAAATTAGAATACGATAAGTTGTTTAAAATAGTTGATATTAGTGATGAGGTAAGGGCTGCGCAAGTTGAAGTAAAAAATGAAATGATTGCAATGAAAGAATATTTAAATGGAGAAGAGGAAAAAAACTGTCAATGTTTATATCGGGGTCGCAGTAATCATTGCACTACTTTTGCTTATTCTAATCCAGAAGTTCCTGAATATTCAGTTCATGATATTAATCGTATTGGAACAAATAAAAAGTTGCTTCGTGATTGGATAGATAAAAAAATTTTTAACATTGAAGATATTCCCAACCCGGAGAAGTTGAAAGGGGTTAAGAGGTTGCAATATGATTCACTTGTATCAGGCAAAGCAATAATTAACAAGGCAGCCATTAGAAAGGAATTAGCTAAATTAAAATATCCTCTTCAATTTTTTGATTATGAGGGCTTTACCGGCGCTATTCCCATGTTTTTCGGTTTTGCTGCTTATGAACAAATTCCTTTTCAATATTCTCTTCATATTATGCAAGAAGACGGTTCTTTGGAGCATAAGGAATTTTTAATTAGTGAGCCCAGTGATGATTTAACACGACCTTTAGTAGAAAAAATGAGGCAAGATATTAATCCTCGAGGCACAGTTATAGCTTGGTATAAGATATATGAAAGTTGTCGTAATAAAAAATTAGCAGAGTTGCATCCCGATCACGCCGCTTTTCTAAATGAAATTAATGCTGGTATGTTTGATTTAATGACTATTTTTTCAAATGGTTATTATGTAGACCCTGCTTTTAAAGGAAGTAGTAGTATTAAAAAGATTTTGCCGGTTTTAGTACCAGAGCTCACTTATAAAAATTTAAATATTTCAAAAGGTGATCAGGCTAGTGAAAGATGGCAAAAGATGATAGAGCCAAGCACCTCTGATGCGGAGAAGAAACTTATAAAAAACGATCTTTTGCAATATTGTAAACTTGATACTATGGCGATGGTAAGAATTTATCAATTTTTAAAAAATTTGGAATAAAAACAACAAGTACAAGGGCTAAACCTAAAACAGCAAAATTACTAGCTATTAAGGAAAATTGGTTAATAATTGTTCAAGTTGATTTTAAAAAATGAGGACTAGACTTAAAGTTCTACTAACAACTTTTGGCACTAGTAATTATTTCTTTTTTATTTACTACTTACCGATATAATTATTAATCTTATCAATTTATATTTTTCGAAAGTTTTTCATATGTCTAGTTTGGTTGGCCAGTAAGAAACGGCGAAGTTCGTTGTGAAAATCAATTTTACTCTTTTCTAATAAAACAAGAACTCTTTGCAAATTATTTTTATTTTTGGCAGTAGCATAATTACTAAATATCCGCCACTGTTTTCTTTACTTTCTTCAATGTCAACTGTTAGGCCACTCTTTTCTATATTACTTAATGATTTTCTATTAAATGTCATGATATAGGCCATCAACTTTTTTTATTTATGCTTTTTAAATATATTCTATCATTTAAGATAGCTTTTTTAAATCAACAAAATATAAATAATCAGTTAGAGCTTTTCGGCATCGGTTATAAAAATTTTTTCTCCATAAACATCTTTCAATTCATAACCGATGAATGCTTTTCGCTTTTTTAAGGATTTCAATTTGTTTGTCACATCAAGGCGATTTAGTTTTTTTATTATATTATACAAAAAATGAATTGATATATTTACAATATATCCCTAAAAATTAAGGCTGTAAGGCGCCCTTATTTTTTTGTAAAAACAAAGTTAAAATGTCATACTTGGGCGCAAAGTATACTTTTTTTATTGACGTTGACTCTGGATAAGTAAACGAGGCGCAATTCCGGCGTCAAGTGAGCGCGAAATTTCTCTAGGGACTACTAATAAAATATTGGCGTGAATCAGTGCCTCTTTATATGTTTAGCGCAACGCAATCTTTAATTGTTATTTAATAAATTAAAAATTTACAATTATCAGAATTCATTATATTATTAATTTGTATTTCCTTTATTTCATTTAAATTTGTTGAACAACCAATAAGGCAATACTTAAAATAAAAAATCAAATAATAATAGTTAAAATAAAATTATATGATATCTGGAACGTTAGGCAAACCAACTAAGTTTAAGCGGGTTATTTACCTAATTAGTTTTATAACCCTTGGTCTTTTATTAAGCTTAAATTTGCATGCTTTAATTGAAATAAATTATTTATCTTGGATTTCAGGTCAGGGTAGAATAGCTAATTTTTATGGTGGTTGTGCATTACCTCCGCTTATTCAGGTTTGTATTTGGCTACTTGGAATAAGTGGTGGATATTTCGTTGGTACTTTCTGCTGGAAAAAAGTCTACATTGAAAGGAGTTGGGGTCGCCATCACAAGATTTAATATATTAAGCTGCTCAAGAAGAGCAGTTTTTTGTTGTATTTGAAATAGACTTCGTCATTTTTATTTTTATCCAACCTGTTTTAGGTACACACTTTTGGCGGTTTTAATTATTAATTGAAATCATCTCATTTGGTGTCTTTCCGTTTAAAGCATAATGCTCTAAGTCATTATAGTA
>JARRBY010000002.1 GCA_029982795.1 Patescibacteria group bacterium | reverse complement strand
TTTATTAAAAGGCCGGTACCGACTAATAATGAAGTATCAAATTTTGAAGAAGTAATTGAAAAAGAAGCTCGTCATCAAGAAATAGATGCTAATTTATCTGAGATTTATAAAGATAAAAAGGGGGGCTTGGTAGATGTAAAAAAGATGAAAATAAAGAAAAGACGGATTTGGTTTATTCGTCTATTTAGAAAAATTTTATTTCTAACAATTATTTTGTTGTTGGCTTATTTAGCTTATGCCTTCTTTTTTTCCGGTGATAGTGATGTTGAAGCGGTTCGTTTAGAAATAAAGGCGCCGGAACAAGTTATGTCAGGAGAGGAATTTTCCTATATCATAATCTATGAAAATCCCACCAAGTTTCCTATTTCCCAAATTAAGTTGGAATTAAATTATCCGGATAATTTTATCTTTTCAAATGCGTCGGTGGAGCCAAGTAATTTTAATAATAGTTTTAATTTAGTGTCGTTACAAGCGGGAGAAGAAGCGCAACTTGTTGTAAAAGGAACTTTAATTGGAAATACTGATTCAGTTAATGTTATTAACGCCGTTTTGCATTATGTGCCAGGTAATTTTTCAAGTGAATTTAAAAAGGAAAGTTCAGCGGCGACGGTAATATCAGGTTTTGGCTTTGAAGTTAATCTTAATTATCCTGATTTAGTTTTTGTTGGTCAAACCAGTGATATTACGTTAAGTTTTTCACCGCAAGAAAAGAGGGGATATTTATCAGAAGTAATTTTGGAGTTTGCCCCTCCTGAGGGAGCGGGAATTAATTTGTCAGACACTAATGATTACGGTGAGGCTGTAATAAAACAGACGGATAATATTTTTTTAATTAATTTACCTCTTTTAGGAGATAAAAAAATAGAATTTAAGTATAAAGTAAGTAATGGCGAAGGTAATATTGGTCTGCCTTTAACTTTAAAACACAAAATAGCTGATACTTCGTATATTTTTTATTCCCAATTTTTAGAAATTGAGGCGGTTAAAAGTGATCTAAATTTGAGTTTGTTTTTAAATGGCGAAAAAACAGATCAGGCTGTTAATTTTGGCGATATATTAAATTATACTTTAAATTATACAAACCGAGGGGAAAGTGCTTATAAAAATGCAGTTATTACGGTTGTCTTAGAGGGGGAATTATTTGATTTAAGCAGTCTTGATTTATCAGTCCCGGGTGATATTCGTTCCAATCAAATTATTTGGAATGAACAAAATATTGCCGGTTTAAAGGAAATTAAGCCGGGAGATGAGGGAGAGATAAATTTTTCGGTAAAGATTAAAGATTATGAAGAAATGTTAAATCCGGCAAATGCTCAAGTAAGGGTATACTCACAATACGGTGCTAATGAAAATAGTGACGAGGAGCAACGTAGTAATATAATTATCAGCCCTTTAAATAGTAATCTCACCTTAAATGAAGAAATCAGATATTTTGATGAAAATAATATGCCGGTTGGTTCCGGACCTTTGCCGCCGGAAGTGGGATCAGTTTCTTCTTTTCGTGTTTATTGGAAGTTAGCTAATAATTTACATGAATTACGAGATACTAGAGTTAGTTTGGTGTTGCCGGATTATATAAATTATGTAAAAACAGATTCGGTTGCAGTTGGTGATTTGTATTTTGATGATGGCAGTCGGGAAATTATTTGGGAATTAGGACGACTGCCAGCTTCAGTGGGTTTAACAAGCGCTTCTTTTACTATCGCGCTTGAACCACAGGAGAGTGACAGAGATAAAATTTTGGTTTTATCTTCCGGCGCCCAGGCGAGTGCGATTGACACCGTAACTCGAGAAAAGATAGAATCAAAGGCGAGTCCAAAAACAACTAAATTGGAAGACGATGATATTGCCGCTTTAACGAACTCGGGTCGTATTAAATAATTTATGTTTACCTTAATTAAAACTGATAAAAACGGCATTCGGAGGGGGAAGATAAAAACTAAACACGGAGAAATAAAAACGCCTTTTTTCATGCCTGATGCTACTCGTGGTTTTGTTAAATTATTAACCAGTGAAGAAATCAAACAAACGCAAACTCAAGCACTGGTTATTAATACTTTTCACCTTTATCTTCAACCAGGGTTAGAAGTAATTAAAGCCGCCGGCGGAGTACATAAATTTATTTCCTGGGAAGGTCCGCTTTTATCCGATTCAGGCGGATTTCAAGTGTTCTCTTTGATTTACAAGAATCAAAAAATGGGCAAAATTAGGGCTGATAAGGTGGTTTTTAAATCTCCTTTATCGGGTAATTGGCATGATTTAACTCCAGAAAAATCTATTCAAATTCAGTTTGATTTAGGAGTTGATATGATGGTTTGTTTAGACGATTGTCCGCCTAATGAAATAAGTCGTAATAGCATGGAACAATCGGTAAAAAGGACGATTGCGTGGGCTAAACGTTGTAAACGGGAGTATTTAAGACAAATAAAAATAAGAAATATTTCGTTAGAAGATAGGCCCCTTCTTTTTTCCGTTATTCAAGGAGGGGCGGAAATAGACTTGCGTCGTTTTTGCGCCAGTGAATTAAAAAAGATTGGTTTTTCTGGTTATGGTTTTGGTGCTCGACCGGTTGATAAAGATGGTAATTTTTTAGGTGAAGTTTTGCGTCAAAGCGCTCAATTTATTCCCGGCGATGCTTTACGTTTTGCGCTTGGTGTGGGTACGCCCGAAGACATTAAATATTGTGTTACTCTTGGTTGGGATATGTTTGATTGCGTTATTCCTACGCGAGAAGGACGACACGGAAAGTTGTTTTTCAAACAAGCTGATAGTTATGAAACAATAAATATTAATAATACTAAGTATTTGCAAAATTATCAGGCCATTAATCCTGCTAGTAAATTTTTAACTTTGCAAAATAATTCTTTAGCCTTTCTCCATCATTTGTTTAAACTTAAAGATCCCTTAGGGGCACGTTTGGCCAGTATTAATAATTTAGAATTTTATCAACTTTGGTTAAAAGATATAAATAAAACTATAAAATAATATAATTAAACTTATGCGTACGAAAATTATTATTACGATTGGACCAAAAAGTGAAGATAAGGATAAATTATTGCCCCTACTTGAAGCGGGAGCCGATATTGTTCGTCTTAACTTTTCTCATGCCACTCAAGCACAGTATAAAAAAGTTAGAAAAATAGTAAGTGATTATAATAAAAAAACTGATAGTCAGGTTGGAATGTTGCTTGATTTACAAGGACCAAGAATTCGGGTTGGTAAAATGCCGGCCGGAGGAATAATTTTAGAAGAGGGTAATGATTATGATTTTGTTTATTCTAAAAAACCATATGAAATTGGTGGCATTATTCCGATTGACAATAAAGATTTATCTTTAGATATTAAAAAAAATGATCCTTTATTTTTATGTAATGGTGAAATTGAACTGGTGGTAACAAAAGTTAAAGGGAGAATTATAACCGGTAAGGTAATGCATGGCGGTGTTTTAACTTCCCACAAAGCAATTAATGTCCCTAATACAAATATGCGTAAAGGTGGTTTAACCGCTAAGGATATTCATGATTTACATTTTGGTCTAAAAATTGGTATGGAATACGTCGGTTTATCTTTTGTACAAACAGCCGCTGATATTTTAAAACTAAAGAAAGAATTAGGAAAGAATTCGAAAGTAAAAATTATCGCAAAAATTGAACGTGGGATTGCTTTAAAAAATATTGATCGTATCATTACGGCGTCAGATTATATTATGATTGCTCGGGGTGATTTGGGAATTGAGACTCCGATTGAAGATTTACCTTTAGTGCAAAAAAATTTAATTCGTCATTCCCATTGGCATTCTACACCGGCAATTATTGCGACTCAAGTTATGACTTCCATGATATTAAATCCTGTACCAACACGGGCGGAAGTAAGTGATATTGCTAATGCGGTTTTAGATGGAGCGGATGCAATTATGTTATCGGATGAAATTTCAGTTGGTAATCATCCTTTGGCGGCGATTAAGATTTTAAAGAAGGTGATTGATAAAACTGAAAATTATATACAAAAAACTTATATTAATTTTTAAAAAAATATGAAGATAGACAAGATAAAAGCTTATGAAATTTTAGATTCACGCGGTAATCCAACCGTGGCGGTTCAGATACAATTAAATAATGGAATTAGTGAACAAGCAATGGTCCCTAGTGGGGCTTCAACCGGAACTTATGAGGCTAAGGAATTAAGGGATAAAGATATGAAGCGCTATTGGGGAAAAGGAGTATTGGGAGCAATTAAAAATATTGAAGAAGTTATCGCTCCTGCTTTGCGGGGTTATCAAGCAGAAAAGCAAGAAGAAATTGATCAAATTATGATAGAGTTAGATGGTACTGCGGATAAGTCTAAATTAGGGGCTAATGCGATTTTAGCGGTTTCCTTAGCGGTGGCAAAAGTGGCGGCAAAAGCTAAAGGACAAGCCTTGTATCAGTATTTAACCAAGTTTAATCCTAATTTTTCAGGGACTTATTTATTACCTCGACCAATGATGAATGTATTAAATGGAGGACAACATGCTGCTTGGGCAAGTGATATTCAAGAATATATGATAATCCCTCAGAGAGCTAAAACTATAGCCGATGCAGTTAGAATGGGAGCCGAAGTTTATGCTTCTTTAAAACAGGTATTAAAGGAAAAAAATTATAGTACTTTAATCGGTGATGAAGGTGGTTTTGCTCCTAATGTTAAAAATAATAGTGAGCCTTTTTCTTTATTGGAAGAAGCAACTCAAAGAGCTGGTTATATTTTTGGGACTGATATTGTAATTGCTTTAGATGCTGCTGCTAGTGAATTTTTTGAAGCCGGAGTGTATAACTTAAAGAAGGAGGGGAAAAAATTAACTAGTGATGAGTTGGCGGAGTTTTATCAGCAAATTATTAAAAAATATCCCTTAGTATCGCTAGAGGATGCCTTTTTTGAAGATGATTTTATTTCTTTTGCTAAATTTCTCAAAACTAATCCTAATTTGCAATTAGTGGGAGATGATTTATATGTTACCAATAGAGAACGTTTAGAGCGGGGCATAAAGGAGAAGGCCAGTAATTCAATTTTAATCAAATTAAATCAAATTGGAACTTTGACTGAAACGATTGCCACCATTAATCAAGCGCAGCAAAATGGTTTGACAACTATTATTTCTCATCGTAGCGGTGAAACGGAAGATACCTTTATTGCTGATTTAGCGGTGGCGATGGGTTCAGGACAAATTAAGACGGGATCTTTAGCTCGTACGGAAAGAACAGCTAAATATAATCGTTTAATAATAATAGAACGGGAATTAGGTACTCGGGCAAGAATAGCCGATTGGCCTTTTAAATTACCAAATTAAAAAGTATGATGCAATTTATATTTTTTGCAGTTTCAGTGATTTTACTGCTCGGCGGTCATGTTTTAACTTGGATTATCTGGCGAAATTTATTTGCTTTAAATCAGGCTGGTTCAGTAATTAGTGGTTTAATTTTTTTATTTTTATTTTTATCTATTGTTATTTCGTCGTATTTAATTCATAAAAAAGATAGAACTTTAATACGAGTTTATTATTTTTTTTCGGGAATATGGACGGGTTTTTTGGTTAATTTTATATTAATCGCAACCGTAGTTTATTTATTTAAATTTTTATTCCCCACCTTTTTTGTTAACAATTTATTATTGTCTAATGTAGTATTTTTCAGTAGTCTCGGTCTTAGTATTTTTGGTATTTTTAAGGCTTTTGCAACCAAGGTTAAATATTATGAGGTGAGGATTAAAGATTTGCCTGAGTATTGGTGGGATAAGGAAATAGTGCAAATTTCTGATATTCATTTAGGGCCGGTTTATCGTAAAAATTTTTTACAAAAAACAATAAAAAGAATTAATCAGCTTGAACCGGAATTAGTTTGTATTACCGGCGATTTGTTTGATGGAATGGAAAGTGATTTTACTTGGCTTAATAATCCTTTTTCTCAACTTAAAACTAAACAAGGAATATATTATTCCCTTGGTAACCATGATTTTTATCTTGGTTTTAATCGAGTTAAACAATTGTTAAGTAAAACTCCTCTTATTATTTTAGATAATAAAATGAAAGTGATATCAGGACTACAAATTATTGGTATTAATTACTCTTTTAAAAAAGATTTTAATCTTTATCAAGCAATTTTAGATCAAGTGGGGTATAATTCTAAGCAGGCTAGTTTGCTTTTGTATCACGAACCTCGAAATATAAATTTGGCGATTCAAGCCGGTATTGATTTGCAATTATCAGGGCATACTCATCGTGGTCAATTATTTCCTTTTAATTATTTAGCTAAGATTGCCTATAAAGGTTATGATGCCGGATTTTTTAAAAAAGGAGATTTTAATTTAATAGTTAACAGTGGTTTAGGTACTTGGGGGCCACCAATGCGTACGAGTGGACGGGGTGAAATTTCTCTAATAAAATTAAAGCCTCTTAAATAAAAATATATGAATTTAGAAAAATTATCAGCAACATTAGAAAAAGAGCCAAAATATCGTTACCAACAAGTAAATAAATTTTTATTTCAAGATTATATTTCTTCTTGGCAGGAGGCTTCAAGTTTACCTCAAGTGTTAAGAGAAAAATTAGCAAAGGAGTGTCCTTTAGAAATTAAATCAGAGGTAAAAATAAATTTAAAGCAAAAGGGAAATCAGAAAGCCCTGATAAGTTTAGCTGATGGCGCCCTTATTGAAACAGTTTTAATTAGTCAAAAATCAGGAAAAAAAGAAAATAAAGAGGCAAGATATACGGTGTGCGTTTCTACTCAAGTTGGTTGTCCGATGGCTTGTACTTTTTGTGCTAGTGGTTTGAAGGGATTTACAAGAAATTTAAGTTTTGGGGAGATGATAGAGCAAGTTGTTTTTTGGAATCGAGCTTTAAAAGGGATAGGTAAGGTGGATAATGTGGTATTTATGGGCATGGGTGAACCATTTTTAAATTATCAAGAGTTTATTAAAGCGGTGAAGTTTATGAATAATCCGGAGACAATGAATATTGGTGCTCGTCGCTTATCAGTTTCAACAGCAGGTATTATTTCCGGTATTAAACGTTTGGCAGGAGAAAAAATACAAATCAATTTAGCGATTTCTTTACATGCACCAACTGATAGTTTGCGTCAAAAATTAATGCCGGTAGCTGGGAAAAACAAAATTGAGGATATTTTACGGGCTGTTGATAATTATATAAAAAAAACTGGGCGTCGGGTGATGTTTGAGTATGTACTGATAAAGGCTGAAAATGATAGTGAACAAAATGCCTTAACTTTAGCAAAACTAATGGCTAAGCCTTTGTATTTGGTAAATTTAATTCCTTATAACGAAACCGGTCGTTATCGCGCTTCTCAACCGGAGACAATAAAAAAATTTAAAGAGATATTGGAATCTAAAGGAGTGGCGACAACGGTACGTCTTAGTTTTGGCGCTGAGATTGAAGCTGCTTGTGGGCAATTAAAAAATAGACGGGCACATAAATGATTAAATCCCTTTCAATTGCCGATAATACTTGGCTTGTAACATTTAAAAATATTAAACGCTCGTTAAAACTAAGTTTATTAGTTTATAAAGACGGGCGTATTGTTGTAACTAAACCTTATTTTGTGTCGGTAAAAAAGGCGGAAGAATTTATTAAACTTAAAGAAGATTGGTTAAAGAAACAAATTGAAATTTTACAAATAACACCCGCTTTAAATCGTGGTGAAAAGAAACAAATTCAAGAGCAGCATTATAAGCGTTATAAAAAGCAAGCAACGTTTATTATAAAAAATAAAGTTGAAGAGATTAATCAGTTTTATGGCTTTAAATATAAAAATATTAGTATTCGTAACCAAAAGACACGGTGGGGAAGTTGTTCTTATTCTGGTAATTTAAATTTTAATTATCGTTTAGCTTTTTTGGAAGAAGGTGCTTTAACATATGTGGTTACTCATGAACTTTGTCATCTTCAGGAATTTAATCATTCTTTTAGTTTTTGGCAATTGGTCAGGATGGTGGTGCCTGATTATAAAAAATGGAGATTGTATTTAAAAAATAGTAAAATTGATAATCAAAGCGGTATTTTAGACTAACTTTTTTAATTCTGTTATAATACTTATAGAAAAAATTAATAAATTAATACAAAAACATATGTTTACATTAATGACTTTACCTTATGAAAAAAATGCCCTTAGTCCTTATATGTCTGAGGAAACAATAAATTTTCATTATGGCAAACATCATCAGGCTTATATTGATAATTTAAATAAACTAATAGCCGGTACAGATTGGGAAAGTTTAAGTTTAGAGGAAATTATAATTAATTCTTATCAGCAGGTAGATAAGACAGCGATTTTTAATAACGCCGCTCAAGTCTATAATCATAATTTCTTTTGGCAGAGTTTAAGTCCGGATAGTAAAGAGAAACAGCTGCCGGAAAATTTGCAGGAAGCCTTAATTGCTTCTTTTGGTTCACTGGAAGAATTTCAGGCTAAATTTAAAGCAACGGCTTTAGCTCAATTTGGCAGTGGTTGGGTATGGTTAGTGAAAGGAGAAAATGGTTTAGAGATTATTAAAACGGCTAATGCGGAAAATCCTCTTGTTTTACAGTTAAAGCCCCTATTTGCCTTAGATGTTTGGGAGCATTCATATTATCTTGATTATCAAAATAGACGAGCTGATTTTGTTGAAGCGGTACTGTCTAATTTAGTTAATTGGCATTTTGTCGCTGGTAATTTATAAGTAATTGCAGTTTTGATTTTTTTATTTATTATTTATGGCTACTAAAAAATATAATAATCCTTATTCCGAAATACAACCGAAAACAAAAAGGCCATATACAGAAATTCTTTTAATACGTCATTGTCATCCGGATTACAGTAAGCAAAAAAAATTAGGTGATTATAATATCCCTCTTTCTAAAGACGGTTTAACACAAAGACGTTATTTAACGAAGCGTCTTTTATCCGCTAAAATTGATGTTGTCTATGCCAGTGAATTAAAAAGAGCGCAACAAACCGCTTATAGTTTTGTTAAACAGAAAAAGAAGAAGTTAATTATCAATCCTCGGGTTAATGAGTTTCATTGGGTGCATTGGTACAAAATGAAGTATTTTAATATGACTGAAACAGAAAGAGAAAAACGTTTAAAAAAACATAAGGTTTTGGATAAAGAACTTGATAAAATGCAAACAGAGGCCCGACGTAGTTTGGCGGAAATTTATAAAGAAAACAAGGGAAAGAAAATAGCTGTTTTTAGTCACGGAAATTTTATTAAAGCTTTAATTACCGGGGTTCTTAATGCTGATATAATAGGTTTTTTATCATTAGAAATATTTCAATCTTCAATTACGAAAATTATAATTGATAAAGAAGGTTATATTAAAATAGTCTATGTAAACAGTATTAGTCACTTGCCACATCCACCGCAGAAAGATATGTTTATTACTCTTTTAGATTATGAAAATAAATAGAAAAATATTAGTAGGACTTTTTTTCTGTTTTTCATTTTTCTTGGGAGATACTATTTTTGCCGCTGATTTGGCGGGTCGCATTTTGTTACAGGTTGAGGCTCACGGTGAAGCGTGGTATGTCGAACCAGTTTCCTCTAAACGGTATTATTTGGGTCGTCCTCATGATGCTTTTGCTTTAATGCAGAATTTAGGTTTAGGGGTAAAAACCGGGGAACTTAAAAATTTTTTAGCGACTCAGGCACCAAGACGATTGAGCGGTAAAATTCTGTTGCAAGTTGAAGATAAGGGTCAAGCTTATTATGTCAATCCTCTTGATTTAAAGTTGTATTATTTAGGGCGACCCGCTGATGCCTTAGCGCTAATGCGTCAATTGGGGTTGGGAATTAGTAATGCTGACTTGGAAAATATTGCTCTAGCTCCTTATTCTGCTTTACCCCTTACCACTTTTGCTGATATTAACAGTATTGATGAAATTAAAGTCAATGAAAATTTAGTCGAAAAGATTTTTTCTTTTAAGTATTTAAATGAAATTAATACTTTTAGCCTCACTTTATCTCCAGATTTGTATCAAAGTTATCAAAGCGCGCCTAAGGTTTTAACTTATGCGGTTAATAATCCGCCAACCAGTTTAGAAGAGGCTTTTTATGATATTTTTTTAAATGTTAAAGAAGGGGATGATAGTATTGATAAAATAGTGGCCGCTCTTCAGGAAATAGCTTATAAAAATAAGCTTGGCGCTGATGGTTTGGCGGAATTAGCGCTTGCTTTTGTACAGTATATTCCTTATGACTATGATAAGGCTGAGCAAAGTGACATTTCTCTTTATTATCCTTACGAAACACTCTTTTTAAATAAGGGGATTTGTTCGGATAAAACATTGCTTGCTTTTCAGATTATAAAGAAGTTAGGTTTTGGAGTGGCTATCATGAATTTCCCCGACATTAATCACAGTGCCCTTGGTTTAGCTTGTGAAAATAAATATTCAATTAATAATTCAGGTTATTGCTATGTTGAAACTACCAATTATTTTCCGCCGGGAGTTATCCCCCAAAATATAAGTAATGGTCAGGCTTTAACCTCTACTTATGATTTTTCCAATCTTTTTTCCACAGCCAACTTAGGAGAGATAAAGATACTAAAAAAAACGGCCGGTAAATTATATTTAGGAGAAGCTTTAGTTAGAGATAAGGCGGCTTATCTTAATTCGTTATATCAGAAATTAGCATCTCCTCCCGATACTAATTCGGCTTCTTATTTTGAAATTATTTCTTATAATAAAAAAGTCGAAGAGTTTAATAGTTTACTGAAAGAATTTTATCAACAATGATATGCTGGATATAGAAATAATTGCGCTTGGTAAAATAAAAACATCTTATTGGAAAGAGGCAACAGAAGAGTATTTAAAAAGATTAAAACCATTTGTTAATCTTAAAATTAAAGAATTAAATTTTACTCCTTTTTCAAAAAATAATATAAAATCAGTGAGAGAGGAGGAAGGGAAGCGTATTATGGAGGCTATCGGTAAATCCGAAGGACAAGTTTTTCTTTTATCGGAAGATGGTAGAAAATTAGATTCGCTTGCTTTTGCTCAAACTTTAAATAAGTTTAGTTTTCAAAAAATTATTTTTGTTATTGCCGGTTCCTTGGGTTTTTCGTCAGAAATTAAGCAAAAATATAATTCTCTTTCATTATCCGCGCTAACTTTCACTCATGAGATGGCGCGGGTTATTGTTCTTGAACAAATTTATCGAGCGGTTACTATTATTAATAAAAAAAGCTATCATTATTGAAAATGAATAAAATAACAGCTTTAAAGCGTGAATTAGAGCAGAGGAAAGATAAGGCGCAAGCGGAAATATTAGGACATTTTTTTAAAACCGACCCCGGTCAATACGGTGCCGGTGATATTTTTTGGGGAATTACAGTGCCGGTTCAAAGAGCGTTAGCTAAAAAATATCAGGATTTAAAATTAGATGAGCTGGCTATTCTTTTGTCAGATCCTGTACATGAAGTGCGCTTAACGGCAACGTTGGTGTTAGTGACACAATATGAAAAAGCGAAAAGTGAATCAGAACAGAGGAGGATATATAAATTTTATCTAAAACAACTAGAATGTTTTAACAATTGGGATTTAATTGATTTAAGTGTTTATAAAATTTTGGGACATTATTTATATAACTATAAAAGTCGCCCGGAGGCAATTATAATATTGGAGAAATTAGCTTTATCATCTAATATGTGGCGACAAAGAGCGGCTATGGTGGCTACATTTTATTTTATAAAATCAGGACGCTATCAAGAAACCTTTAAAATTGCTGATATTTTGTTAAATACTAAAAATGATTTAATTGCTAAGTCAGTAGGTTGGATGTTACGGGAAGTGGGAAAACGAGTTAGTGAGGAGAAATTATGCTTATATTTAGATAAAAATTTAAAAAAAATGCCAGCCATAACTCGTTTATATGCTCTTGAAAGACTAGACGAGAAAACAAGAAAGCGTTATTTACTTCGTAAAATTGACAAAAAATAGTAATAATGTATAATAAATTTGACTTTAAATTAATATTTTTAGTCTAAAATAATTCTGCTTTAAGCGCAGAAATTTTTAATTAATCATCATGCCTCTAAGGTTATATGACCTTTTTTTCTTCCTTGTATGCAAGGTGGGGAGGCAGACGTAAAAAAGAAAAAATATGAAAAACATTCCAACCTTGGAAGAGATGCTTCAAGCCGGTATGCACTTTGGTCATCGGACCAATCGCTGGCACCCAAAAATGAAGGAATTCATTTTTACCTCTAAAAATAATATTTATATTATTGATTTGAAAAAAAGTCAGAAGAAATTAGTTGAGGCCTTAGAGTTTATGACTAAACTAGTTTCAGAGGGAAAGCGTATTTTATTTGTCGGTACTAAAAATCAGGTATCTGGTCCGATGAAGAAAATGGCTGAAGAAATCAATCAACCTTATATAGTTGGTAAGTGGTTAGGCGGGTATTTAACTAATTTTCCGGTAGTAAAAAAATCAGTTAAGAAATATCTTGATTTAGTTGAGAAAAAAGAATCCGGTCGTTTGGAAAAATACACCAAGAAAGAAAGATTAGAATTTGATAGAGAAATAAATAAATTAAGAGAAAGAGTTGGTGGTTTAACCAGTTTAAATAAATTACCGGATGCTCTTTTTATTTGGGATATAAAAGAAGAAGAAACGGCGGTTAAGGAAGCAATTAAAAAAAATATACCAATTATTGCAATTTGCGATACAAACGTGAATCCGGATTTGGTTAATTATCCAATTCCGGCTAATGATGATGCCACTAAGACGATTGCTTTAGTGCTTGAATCTATCAAAAAAACTCTTTTGTCAGTTAAAAAAAATTAATAAAAATAAGTAAATTATTTTAGAATAATTTTGCTTTGTTATTTAAATATAAAAATATGGAACTTATCAAACAACTTAGAGCCATGACCGGTGCCGGTATGGTTGACTGCCAAAAAGCATTAAAAGAGGCAGAAAATGATTTGGATAAGGCAGTGGAAATATTGCGTAAAAAAGGAATTGCAAAGGCGGCAAAACGGACTGATCGTGATACAAATGAAGGGGTTGTGAAATTAAAGGTTAATGCTGCGGGGAATGAAGCCTATATATTAGAGTTAAATAGTGAAACTGATTTTGTTGCGCGTAATGATCAGTTTCAAGCTTTTGCGGATCAAGTTTTAGAGGTTATTGCCACTGAAAAACCAGCCAATTTGGATGAACTTTTAGCACTTCCTCTTAATGATTTATCAGTGGGTGACACATTGAATAATTTAAGTGGTGTTATTGGTGAAAAAATGACCATTAATCGGTTTGCTATATTAAGCGGTGAAACTGTAGCGGCTTATTCTCATTTGGGTGGCAAAATTGGTGTTTTAGTTGCTCTTAATAAACCGGGTATGACAGCGCTTGCAACCGATATTGCTATGCAAATTGCCGCGGCTAATCCTAAATATTTGAAGCCGGAGGATGTCCCAGCGGAAGAAATAGAAAAGGAAAAATCTATTTATCGTGAACAATTATTGAAAGAAGGAAAGCCGGAGGTAATGGTGGATAAAATTGTTGATGGTAAGATGGGTAAATATTATTCTGAGGTATGTTTAGTGGAGCAAGAATTTATTAAAGATGATAAGAAAAAAGTAAAGGAAATATTAGCAGGGGCTGAGATTTTAGGTTTTGTTAGATACTCATTATAGTTCTATGAATGTTATCCAAGTACAGTTCGCTTCTTGGGATAAGGTTTATGATTTTTTAAATCCCGACTTAGATCTTAAAGTTGGTGATTATGTTGTTGTTGAAACGGAAATGGGTAGGGAACTGGGACGAATTAGCAGTTGTGATTTTAGACAAAAATCTGAGAAAGAATTAAAATCAGTGTTGCGTAAGGCTACCTTCGATGATATTGCTAAAGTAGCGGATCAATCAAGAAAGGAAGAAGCCTTAAATTATTGTAAAGAAGTTATTGAGCGTTTGTCTTTACCTATGAAATTAGTTGATGTTCATTTTTCCTTTGAAGGTAATCGTCTCAATTTTGCCTTTATTGCTGATGGTAGAGTTGATTTTCGGGAGTTAGTAAAAGAATTGGCACCTCATTTTAGTGCTAATATCAGATTAACACAAATTGGAACGCGGGATGAAGCAAAGGCAATGGGTGATTGTGGCCCTTGTGGTCGTCGTTTATGTTGTCAGAAGTTTTTGTGTGAATTTTCTTCAATTACTTCGGAAATGGCAGAAACACAACAAGTAGTACATCGTGGCTCAGATCGTATCTCTGGTATGTGTGGGCGTTTAATGTGTTGTTTGGCGTTTGAGTATGAGGGGTATAAGGAATTAGCGGGTAAATTACCACCAGTTGGAACCAAAGTTAAGGTTGATGGTCGTCGAGGTACTATATTATCCCATAACTTATTAAAACAAACAGTTAATGTAAAACTTTTAAGCGATAATTTAGATGAAAGAGATATTATAATTGAAGTTGATCCTTTCCGGAAGCAAAAGGGGAAAAAATAAAAACAAATTTTTCTATGATTACTAAAAAAATCACCGATAAAAAGGTGATTTTTTTTATTGTCTCTTATTTTTATCTTTAAAGATTCCTTAGTTTATATTTAAAAGGGAAATAACATGTTTTTGCTATCATTCTAAATGAGTTTAAATAAAAAAAACAAGATCTTATGTTCAATTTTAAAAAGATTAGTCATAAAATAAAAATTTTTTTAAAAAAGAAAAAAAAGAAAAAAATAAAACGGGTTTATTTAATTATTATAATTATTGGATTTATCGCACTTTTTTATATTCTTTTTTTATTAGGAAGTGTTAGCTCTAATCGGTTATTATTGGCAGAGTTAAACAGTGATTATAAAAATTTAGGAATTTGTCATGAAGCTTGTCTTTTAGTTCGCGAAGAAAGAGAGAAAAAGGTCATTTCGGTTTGGCCAAATGAAAAAGAATTATTTATTGATTGGCAAAATTATTGGCAAGAAGCGGTATTGATAAATAATCAAAAACAACAGCAGGCACTTTTAGCGTTAATTGCGGAAACTAGCAGTCGGGAAGAAGTTGCTCCATTTTTAATTGACTATTTATCTGATTCAGATACAACCGCTATTACGAAGGCTAATATTATATATTATTTTACCAATTTAAAATCTTATGATTTGAGTAATTATTTATTTAGTTTGCTTGAAAGTGAAAATACCGAGTTATTGGGGGCAATTATATACGCTTTAACTAATATAGATAAAACCAAAATTTGCACCAGTGAGAATATAAACTTACTAAAGGACTTTATTAATCGCGAATCTTTAAATAATGATATAAAACTTGATGCTTTATTTCTTCTTCGAAGTTGTGGTAATCGGACGGAGGTTGAAGAAGCCTTAATAGCGATAATGAAAAAAGAACAGAACCAAGTACTGTTATATTTTACAATTGAAGGTTTAAAAGCAATTGGTAATTACGACTATCCTTTACCGCTTTTAAGTCCGGAAGATGTTTCTGACTATTTTAATCTTTAATATCATATATGAAATTTAATAAATTATATTTTTATTCCTTATTTTTTATTTTCTTTTTCTTAACGGGGGCTGAGGTTTACGCTCTTACCCCAGGGGCTTTATTATATCGAACTTCAAGTGATGGTTATATGTATGGTTATTCCACTAATTATTTGCTGGATATAAATTATGGTATTTTAAGTCATGTATACTCTGGTCACGTAGGAATGTATATTGGTAAAGAAAATGGAGAAGATTATGTGGTTGAGGCTTTGGCGACGGGGGTTGTAAAAACTCCGGCTAAATATTTTGTAAATGAGGCTTTGGGAGAAAAATTTTTAGGAGCTAAAATTCCCAAAGCTTTGACAACGGTGCAGCAAATAAAGGCGATAAAAATTGCTAAAAATCTTGCCAATTTAAATCCGGCTTATGATTTTAATTTTCAAAAACAGAAAGGAGCGGGTGATGGTGATTGGATTTGTGTTGGCTTGGTTGAAAAAATATATGAAAGCGCTAATATTGCCGATCCTAATAACTTAAGTGATTTAGAATATGACAAATCTCGTTATGCTATAGATATTACTCCTGATGGTTTTGATAACACCAGTTTTGTTAATGCTGAAGGAGATTGTTTTTCTAAAACAAAAGAATTTTCTATGATTGCTCGGCGTGAAGATTTAATTTTACCTTTTCCGGAAAAAGTTGGTTTTAACGCGGGGCGCGAATATAGGGGAGAGCGTTATTTCTTTTTGCCCTATACACAATATTTACAACCTACTTTAAAAGATGTGCCAGTTGATATTGATATAAGTTCTTCTTTTGAAGATACGAAAATCAGAGGGAAGACGCCGGCACTCAGTCTTGTGCTTCGTTGGAGTTTAATTAATAATCCGATGTCAACAATTAAAAATACGGTTTATAAAATCAGTAAAGGGGTCAACAATATAATTAATAAAGTTTTTAAAAAAGACTCAACAACATTGGTATTTGATGAAGAGGAAGTAGATGAAAGTAATTATTATAATGAAAGGGAAAATACTGAAGAAAATTATGTAGAATCAGACAGGATAAATAATGAGTTTATAAATGAAGAAAATAGTAAAATAACGGCTAGGCCGGTTATCGAGCAAGATGAAAATAATAAAAGTGCAGCTGAAAAGGAGGAAAGATTGGTGGTAAAAAATGATGATTTAGAAAATATAGAGGAAGAAAAAGAGGCGGAACCTCAAATAGATTTATTGGAAAAGGTTATGGTAAAAAAACAAGAAATTAAGAAAAAAGAAGAAACAACAGAAAATCCTTCAAATATTACCATACAAAATTCAAAAATTAATAGCGGTCAAGAACCGGCCTCAGTTAATCTTGAAGATATTGCTGACAAAAATGTGCCTAGTTTTACCCCTACGGTTTTGATTAGTAAAATATATGCAACCGGGATGAATGATTTTATTGAGTTGTATAACCCTACTAATTATGATTTTGATTTAGCGGAGGCTGGTTTTCGTATTGAAAAAACAAAAACGGCAGAAAATCCCAGTATTGCGGTACGTATTGGCGATGAAGGTGATGCCATTTATCCGGGTGGGACTAAAATAAAAGCACGAGGTTATTATTTATTAGTACGTGATGATGCTAGTAATTATTTTTTGTCTCGGGCTGATGCCATTGTAAAAAGAAATGAATTTGGTTTTACCGGTAATGGTTATACATTATATTTAGGAAAAGGGGCTATTAGCAGTAGTGTTGATGAAGATATAGTTGATGTAGTTGGATATGGTAATGCTGGTTATTATTTAGGAGAAGCACCAGCGTTAGAAATATTTGATAATTATTTTTTAGATCGTGTTTCTGATACCAATAATAATAAAATTGATTTTAAACTTTTCCCCTCTGATGATCCCAGTATAGTTTGGGATGATTATACAGATGATACTGAAACTGAAGAGGAAACAGAGACAGAAGAGGAAACAGAGACAGAAGAGGAAACAGAGACTGAAACTGAAACTGAAGAAGAAGAGGCAGAGGAAAGTGAGGGCGATGATGATTTAGAAGAATCGGAAGAAACAACCACTTTTTCTCCTTTTGTTTTTCCTGAACCGATTACAAATTCTAATTTGATATTTCTAAATCATTATGATGAATGTTATGGTGAGAACTTTTATACCATTGGCAAATTTGATTGTGCCGCCGTTTTTGAATATAGGTATGATAAGTATATAAAAAATTTAGATAATTCTCTTGATTTAAATAATTTTTCTCTTAGTTTTTATTATCAAGACAATACTTATCGAAGTGAAGCTTCACCTAAATTAAATATTGTTTTTAAAAATCCAGAAAATCAATTTGTTTCAATTGAGTTACAAAAAAAATTACTGCAAATAGAAAATTTGCCAAATTCTAAATGGCGTTATTATGATGCTCCTGTTTTTAGTGGTGAGGAATATTCTTGGCAACATTTTACTTTGGTTGTAAATGAATTGGAAAATTATTGGGCGGTATATTTTAATGGTCTTGAAACTTATCGTGAAGAATTTATTCAAAATTTACCTAATAATTATAACTCTTTAGAAATATGGGGAGATTCAGATTCAATTGCAATTGATGAATTTGCTCTTTTTTCTGTTCCGTTAACAAATGCGGAAATAAATAATCAGATAGAAGCCCAAGCTCCTTTCGCTCCTTATAATGAGCGTTTATCACAAAAAGCGCCAGAGATGAAGTATTATTGGGATTTTAATGAAGGGGCTGAGTTAATAAATAGTGGGGGTGGCAAAGAAGCAATTGATGAGATAAATGGATTAGTTTTAGATATTGGTGACAATGAATGGATATGGCGTGGTGAAGATAATACGGGAATTAAAAATAAATGGGGAAATGATATTTTAGTAGATTTAACTGAGAGTATAAAGAGTAAGGACATGTCGTTAGCTTTTTGGTGGCGTAATAGTGATGAAGATGGGCGGTCTTTAGTGTCTTTGCGTTATAACAATGATGATAAATTTTCTTTTGCCCCCGCTCCTTATCGTCGTTCTTTTTATTTTAATGGTATCTATGGTATTTTTAGTGAAGGATATGATGTTGATTTTCCTAATGATGATAAGTGGCATCATTTTGCTTTTACCTATGATTCTTATCGCTATGTTTTAAAAATGTATGTCGATGGTCAAGAAAAAAGAAGTTTACCCTTTATCTGGATAAAAGATGGAGAAGAGCCTAATAATTTAAATATTCGCTCTGAGCTCAATCAGGTTGAATTAGATGATATTTCTATTTGGGAGGGGGCTTTAAGCAGTTCGCAGGTGGCTAATCTTTATCAGAGTACTTTAGTGCAATCGAGATAAAAAGAAACTTATCAGCCGGTTTTCGCCTATTATTTTGCTAATATAATAGCTATTATTATAATTTGCATAAAAGCCAAAAAATATTGCTTTTTTTGGCTTTTTATTGTAATATTTATAACGTTATTAGGGTAAGTGAGCGATTACTCCTTTTTCTAATAAAAAGGAGAGGAAAGTCCGGACTTCATTAAAGATAGTGGATAACATCCACCGGGACGCTACGGTTCCAGTCGAGCGTTTCCAGGGAAAGTGCCACAGAGACTATACTAGTTTCTTTTTAAGAAACGAAACGTGAAAAGGGGTCAGGTGTCTAACAGGCTACTGATCTCGCCCTTCGGTGACGAAGATGGCGCGGTAAACCCTATCTGAAGCAAGAGCAAACTTTTTTTAATTTATTTTAGAAAAAGACAAAGTAGCTCGCTTGAGCTTACTAGTAATAGTAAGCCTAGATAAATGTCGCCTAAAACAGAATCCGGCTTACAACTGCCTTAATAATTTTAAAATTAGCTAATATATATATGAAAAAACCCGAATTATTTTTTTCGGTTTTATTTATCCCGATTGATTTTATTGTCCTTGTTTTAGCCGGAATTTCTGCTTATTATCTTCGTTTTTCAGCTTGGATGATAGAGCGACGACCGGTGATTTTTAATCTACCATTTAATGAATATTTCTCATCTTTGCTTCTTATTTCTTTTTTGTGTATTATAATTTTTGCTATTTCGGGTCTTTATCAGATAAAAAGTGCTCGTAAATTAGCGCAAGAAATACAGCGAATCTTTGTTTCTTGCGCCGCTGGTTTAGCTCTGGTGGCGATTATTATCTTTTTCTCTCGAGATTTATTTGATTCTCGTTTTATTGTTTTGATTGGTTTTTTATTTGCTTTTGTTTATTTAATAATTGTACGTATTTTTATTCGTTGGTTGCAAAGACGTCTTTTTGCTTATGGTGTGGGGGTGCGAAAAGTTATTTTGGTAGGGAATTCCAAAACAACGGAAAATTTAATTGCTGAATTTTCTAGTAATAAGCAATCAGGCTATGAGGTGGTAAAGCGAGTGCGAGATTTTTCTTTAGAAACAGCCCAGGAGTTATTAGAATTTATAAAAGATAGACAGATTGATGAAATAATTCAAAGTGATCCTAATTTAACCAAGGCGGAAACTTTACGTTTGTATGATTTTGCCAATGATAATCACATTACTTTTCGTTATGTGGCTGATTTATTAGAGGTAAAAGTATTACGTACAGAAGTGACTGAAGTGGCCGGCGTGCCTATTGTGGAAGTAAAACGAACTACTTTAGATGGCTGGGGTCGAGTTTTTAAAAGAGTATTTGATATTATTGGTTCTGGTATTTTAATTATTCTTTTATCTCCTATTATGTTACTTGCTATTTTAGCAATTAAATTAGATTCACGTGGCCCAATTTTCTTTTCTCGTCGAGATGATGGTTCTTATTTATACCGAGTGGGAGAAGGAGGGAAACCTTTTAAATATTTTAAATTTCGTTCTATGATTCCGAATTCCGACAGTATGCGGTATAGGGAATTAGCTGATCGTAATGTTCGTTCTGATGGTCCGATGGTTAAAATTAAAGATGATCCGCGCGTTACTCGGGTGGGTAAATTTATTCGTCGTTTTTCCATTGATGAATTACCCGAATTATTTTTGGTTTTCATCGGTCGGATGAGTTTAGTTGGTCCCAGACCACATTTACCAGAAGAAGTAGCAAAATATGAAAATTATCATCGTAAGACATTAACAATTAAGCCCGGCATAACTGGTTTAGCGCAGATTTCTGGTCGTAGTGATTTATTATTTGAAGAGGAAGCAAAACTTGATATCTATTATATTGAAAATTGGTCTTTACTTTTAGATTTATCAATTTTATTTAGAACACCACTTGCTGTTTTTAAACATCGGGAAGTGGAATAATTATATAAACTATGAGAGTTGCTCTAATACATGATCATTTGGCTCAAGATGGTGGGGCGGAAAAAGTACTAAAGGTTTTAGCGGATATGTTTCCGGAGGCAGTAATTTATACCCTACTCTACGAAAAAAGGAATGTTAATAAATATTTTCGAGGGAGGAAGATAGAAACTTCAATTATACAACGTTTACCCGGTGGTGTTAAACATTATCAATGGTATTTATATTTTATGCCCATGGCGGTTGAATTTTTTGATTTACGTAATTTTGATTTAGTGATTTCTGATACTAGTTCTTTTGCCAAGGGAGTAATTACCCAACCACAGATACCTCACATTTGTTATTGCCATACGCCAACTCGTTATTTGTGGAGTGATACTCATCAGTATATTAATGAGCTTAAATATAATAAATGGTTAAAAAAGATTATTTCTTTAATATTAAATCGTATTAGAATTTGGGATAGATTGGCGGCTGATCGAGTGGATTATTTTATTGCCAATTCTCAAACAGTGAGCCAGCGTATAAAAAAATATTACCAACGTGAAGCTGAAGTTATTTATCCTCCGGTTGAAACAACTAAGTTTAAAATTACGCCACGAAATCAAAATTCAGAGAAGTATTTCTTAGTTGGTTGTCGTTTGGCGCCCTATAAGAGAGTTGATATAGTGATTGAGGCTTTTCGAGATTTATTGCCAGAGTATAAGTTACGTATTTTTGGCGATGGAGTTGATTTAAAACGTTTGAAAAAAATAGCTGGTGAAGCGCAAAATATTTCTTTTTTAGGTCGTGTGAGTGAAGCGGAAAAAATTGAACTTTATAGTCAGGCTGAGGCTTTTATTAATCCGCAAGAAGAAGATTTTGGGATTACCGCGGTTGAATCGATGGCTTCAGGACGACCGGTAATTGCTTATAAAAAAGGGGGGGCTACGGAAACAGTAGTAGAGGGGAAAACGGGAGTTTTCTTTAGTGAGCAAAATAAAGAAGGAGTATATAAGGCAATAAAATCTTTTTATCAGCAAGACTTTAATCCGACTGAAATTAAAGCTTGGGCGGAGAATTTTTCTTTATCTAAATTCGAGCAAAAAATAAAAGAGGTAATTTTAAAGGTAAAAAATAATTATGAAGCTTAAAATTGGTATAGACGCCAGAGTGTTATTAGATGAGCATTATAGCGGCGTAGCAGAATATGCCGCTAATTTATTAGAAGCAATTTTGCAAATTGATACTAATTCACAATATTATCTTTTTTATAATACTTTTAACAATTCTTATTTAAAGTTAAAAAAATTTGAACGTTTAAATTGTAGTCGCCGGGGAAGCCGTTATCCTAATAAGATTTTTAACTATTTGTTACAAAAATTTTTAAAGCAACCGAAAATAGATAAATTTTTGGGAGGAGTTGACATCTATTTTTCTCCTCATTTTAATTTTATTAATTTAAAAAAAGGTACTAAATTTGTTATTACTATTCATGATATTTCGTTTTTGCGTCATCCGCAGTTTTTTAGTTATCGTAAAAATTTTTGGCATCAGGCTTTACGCCTAAAGAAGTTATTGGAAAGAGCGGATGTTATAGTGGCCGTTTCTGCCAATACAAAAGCGGATTTAATTGAGGTGTTAAAGATTCCGGCTGAAAAAATTGTTGTGATTTATTCCGGGAATAACTATGATATATTACCGGTTGTAGATACAAAAGCGCTTCAAAATTATCGTCAAAAATTAGGTTTACCGTTGCGTTTTATATTATTTGTTGGCAATATTGAACCACGTAAAAATTTAAGTAATTTAATATTAGCCTATAATTTATTGCGTCAAGCTGAACCGGAATTAGCAGATGTGGCGCTTGTTATCGCCGGTGCCCCCGGCTGGAAACATAAAGCTATTTATCAAACTTGGAAGAATTCACCCTATAAAGATGATATTAAATTTTTAGGTTATGTAGATACTCAAGAGAAAGAGTATCTATATCGCTTAGCAACTGTTTTTGCTTATCCTTCTTTTTATGAAGGTTTTGGTTTTCCCCCTTTGGAAGCAATGCGTTTTTCTTTGCCGGTGGTAGCTTCCAATGTTTCTAGTTTGCCGGAAATATTAGGCAGAAGTGCTTTATTGGTTGATCCGTTTCGTCCCGATGAGATAAAACAAGCTCTTCACTTAGTATTAAAGGATGATAATTTGCGAGCGGAGTTAATTAAACGTGGAGAAAAACAAGCCGCCTTATTTTCCTGGGAAAAAACAGCGCGAGCTTATATAAAATTATGGCAAGATTTAAAATAATATGGTAAGTATAAAAAATATTAAGAAAAATAAAAAGAAAAAAGTTTTAGTGGGCATGAGTGGTGGCGTTGATTCTTCGGTGGCAGCTAAGTTGTTGGTAGACTTGGGATACGAAGTTGCCGGGGTCTTTTTAAATTTTTGGAAAGATGACAACCCTAGGGCTAATGAGAATAGATGTTGTTCTTTAGAGTCATTACTTGATGCAAAAAAAGTAGCAGCGAAAATCGGGATTCCTTTATATACTTTAGATTTTTCGCAACCATTTAAGGAACAAGTGGTTGATAATTTTTTGCATGAATATGCCGCGGGGAGAACACCTAATCCTTGTGTTGTTTGTAATAAACAGATAAAAATCGGAAAATTAATTAAGACGGCGCAAGCACTGGGTTTTGATTATGTTGCAACGGGGCATTATATAAACCTACAAAAAAAGAATGGTTTTTTTCAATTATTGCGAGCAAAAGATCAGACTAAAGATCAATCTTATTTTCTTTATACTTTTACTCAAGATGAGTTAAGTCACCTTTTATTTCCTTTGGGGAAGTATAAAAAAAGTGAGGTTCGTAAATTAGCTGCAAAGTATCAATTAGGTGTAGAGAGTAAGGCGGAAAGTCAAGATATTTGTTTTTTATCAGGGTCACACAATAATTTTTTAAAGAAATATTTAAAATTAGAAGGGGGGGAGATAGTATCAGTTGATGAGGATAATAAAGTAATTGGTCATCATCAGGGATTGCCATTGTATACTATTGGTCAGAGACGAGGTATAGAAATTGGAGGAACGGGACCTTATTATGTTTCCGGCTTTGATTACAAAAAAAATATATTATATGTTGTTAAAACTTGGAATCAGAGTATTTTGTATAAAGATAATTTAATTGCACTTAATGTTAACTGGTTAAAAGGTACGCCTATAAAACGTAAAATTATTTGTGAAGCTATGATTCGTTATGGTCATCGGGCGGAAAAATGTGAAGTAATTCCGCAAACAAGTAAAAAATATTTAGTTAAATTTCAAAAGCCACAAAGAGCAATTACCCCCGGACAAAGTGTTGTTTTCTATAATAAAGATCAAGTTCTAGGCGGAGGGATAATAAAGTGATATAATTCTTTTCAGAATTAAAAAATAAAAAAATAAATTATGGCTCAAGATTTATCCACGGTTTTTTTACGCCGGCAAGAAAAGAAAAAACAACAACGTGAACTAAAAGCAATGTACAGAGAAGCTTTAGCTGCAAATGGAGAATATCAGCTAATAAGTAAAGAATTAGAAGAGTTAAAAAATAAAAAAAAGCAGTTAGAAAAAAACATAAAAGCTGATTTTAAAGAAGAGTTTGATAAATTAGAAGGTTTGAAATTAAATATTGCTTCTGATAATCAATTGCTTTCCGATCTTGCTTTATTAGAGTTTAGTCAAGGGAAATTACGACGCTTGATTGATGAAAATAAGGTTGAATATGAACCTATCTTTACCGTTCATTTTAAAAAAGCTTAATAAGATATAAATAAAAAAACAGGTTTTAACCTGTTTTTTTGTGCCGCGAGAGGGGGTCGAACCCTCATGAAGTTTCCTCCACACGAGTTTGAGTCGTGCGCGTCTACCAGTTCCGCCATCGCGGCAAATAAGCTAGTATCAGTATAATAAACTGCTTATTATTTGTCAAAAGAAGAATTTTTATTAAATTTATTTATTTCATATTGTTATTTTATAAAATTGTCAAAAGCTCTTTCATAGGTTATAATAAAAATAATTAGTTTAGTTAAATATGGGGAAAATTATTTCGGTTGTTAACCAAAAGGGAGGAGTTGGAAAAACGACAACAGCGATCAATGTGAGCGCTTATTTGGCGTATTTTAAAAAACGAGTTCTATTGATTGATTTAGATCCTCAAGCTAATGCCACCTCTGGTTTGGGGGTTGATTATCGTGAACTGGAAGCGGGAATATATGAGGCTTTAATTGGAATAAAGCCTCTTTATCAGGTTTTAAAAAGAACTATGCAAGCTGGTTTGAAAATTGCTCCCGCAACACCGGCCTTGGCGGGAGCAGGTATTGAGATGGTAAATCTTTCTGACCGAGAATTTCGTTTAGCGAGAATACTAAATGAAGAAAAGAATAATTATGATTATATAATTATTGATGGTCCGCCATCTTTAGGCCTATTAACGATTAACAGCTTAGTGGCTTCAGATGAAGTTTTGATACCGATTCAAAGTGAATACTATGCACTTGAAGGTTTAAGTCAATTATTGGAAACAATTAGTTTGGTGCAGAATAATTTGCAACCAAAATTAGGAATAATGGGAGCAGTAATTACTATGTTTGATAAGCGTAATAAATTATCAGGAGCGGTGATGGAAGAGCTTTATAAATATTTTCCTAATAAAATATTTCGTTCCGTTATTCCTCGAACCGTCCGTTTAGCTGAGGCGCCCAGCTATGGTCGTTCAATTATGCATTATGATCCAAAGTCTAAGGGAGGACGCGCTTATGAGAATTTAACGAGAGAAATTTTAAGTTTAGAAAAATAAGTTTTAAATAATTTAAGAATATTCTATGGCACAAGGATTAGGTAGAGGACTTGGTTCCTTAATTCCCAAAAAAACAGTGTCTTATGGTCAAAATCCCTTTTCTTCGGAAGAGAATACCGGTTCGGAGGAAAAAAATGAAGTCATTTCTGACACTGATAGGATTTTAAGAATTAATCCCAATAAAATTGATTTTAACCCTTTTCAACCTAGGAGTTATTTTTCCGATGCCGCACTTAATGATTTAGCCCAATCAATTAAGGAGCATGGGATATTGCAACCACTGGTTGTTACCAGGAAAGATAATAATAGATTTGAATTAATTGCTGGTGAAAGACGTCTACGGAGCTCTAAAATTATTGGTTTGCAAGAGGTGCCGGTTATAGTGCGTGAAGAAAGTAATCAAAAGAAATTGGAGTTTGCTTTAATTGAAAATTTACAAAGAGAGAATTTAAATCCACTTGAAACAGCTCGCGCTTATCAAATGTTAATGACTGAGTTTAACTTAACTCAAGATGAGGTTGCTAAAAAAGTGGGGAAGGCGCGTTCTAGTGTCGCTAATGCTTTGCGACTTTTATCGTTACCACCGGCAGCCCAGAATGCTTTAGCGACAGGTAATATTAGCGAGGCGCATGCTAAGCAACTTTTAGCTTTAACTGATGAAAACAAGCAGCTTAACATGTTAAAAAAAATTCTGCGTTATAATTTAACAGTGGCGGATGCCGCGAAGGAGGTTAAACGATTAAGCGGCAAGAAACAGAACAATTATCAAACGGAAGATGATAGAGAATTAGAGGTTGCCCTTAGTCAGGCTTTAAGTACAAAGGTAACTTTAAAAAGACGTGGTCGCGGAGGACAGTTAATTATAGATTTTTATAGCGCTGAAGAGTTGGTGGCTCTGATAAATAAATTTAAAAAAAATATTTTAAAATAAAAAGTTGCTAAAAAAAAGGAGGGGAGACCACCCCTTTTTTTAATTTGCCCTTATTATAATCTTATATTAAAATAAAGATAATGATTGCTTATGAGGTTTTAGTTATTTTTTAGTAATAATTTATTTTTAACTTAATTTTTCATGTCTTTTGTTCATCTCCACAATCATACCCATTATTCTCTTTTGGATGGTTTAACTAAAATTGATGAAATGGTTAATTTTGCCAAAGAGCAAGGGTCACCAGCGATAGCGATTACCGATCATGGCAATATGTATGGAGTGGTAGAATTTTATCAGAAAGCCAAGAAAGCTGGTATTAATCCTATTATCGGGGTGGAAGCTTATTTAGCTCCTAATTCTCGCTTTGATAAAGCAAGCCGAGAAGATGGGCGGTCTTTTCATTTGCTATTATTAGCAAAAAATAATACTGGTTATAAAAATTTGATTAAATTAGTCTCTAGTGCTCATCTTGAGGGTTTTTATTATAAGCCTCGTATTGATTGGGAGCTTTTAACTTTATATCATGAAGGCTTGATTGCTTCTTCGGCTTGTTTAGCGGGTGAAATTCCGCGTTTAATTAATGCTGGTCGTTTAACTGAAGCAGAAAAGAGGATAAAAGAGTATGACGCTCTTTTTGGCCGGGGTAATTTTTATTTAGAATTAATGCATCATCCGGAATTACCGGAATTGGAGAGAGTTAATGAAGTTTTAATTAATTTTTCTAAAAAATTAGGAGTGCCTTTAGTTGCCACTAATGATGTTCATTATTTTAAAAAAGAAGATGATGAGGCCCAAGATATATTACTTTGTTTGCAAAATAAAAAGAAATTAAGTGATACGGACAGAATGAAAATGATAGGCAGTGGCGATTATTCATTACGTCCAAACGCAGAAATGATAAAAGCTTTTGCTCATGTTCCCGAGGCTATTGAAAATACCTTAAAAATAGCGGAAGCTTGTAATGTCGAATTAGAATTAGGAAAAACACAATTACCATTTTTTGCTGTTCCTGAGGGTTATGATGGTAATTCCTATCTTCGTCATTGGTGTGAGGAAGGTATTAAGGTTAGGTACGAGAAAGCGCCAAACACTTTATTAAAACAAGTAAAGAAAAGATTGGATTATGAATTAGAGGTTATAGCTAAAATGGGTTGGCCGTCATATTTTTTGATTGTTGCCGATTTTATTAAATGGTCTCGAGATAATAAAATTGTTGTTGGTCCGGGACGAGGGAGTGCGGCCGGTTCTTTAGTTTGTTATTTGACAGGTATTACCAACATAGATCCATTGAAGTATGATTTGCTTTTTGAACGTTTTTTAAATCCTGAGAGAATTTCTATGCCTGATATTGATATGGATTTTGCTGATACGCGTCGGGGCGAGGTTTTGCATTATGTGGGTGAAAAATATGGTCACGATCATGTTGCGCAAATTATTACCTTTGGTACGATGGCGGCTCGAGCGGCGGTTCGTGATGTTGGTCGGGTGCTTGATGCGCCATATGATTATTGCGATAAGATATCCAAAAGTATTCCCATGTTTACCAAGTTAGAGGAGGCATTAAAAACTGTACCAGAGTTAAGGGAGATGTATGAAACTGAACCGTTGGCTAAAAAAATTATAGATTATGCTAAACGTCTAGAAGGGGTTGCTCGCCACACCTCAACTCACGCTTGTGGTGTTTTGATAACTGATAAGCCCTTAACTGAATATGTTCCAATTCAAAGAGCTTCTTCTGACGATGAATCTATTATATCGCAGTATTCTCTACATCCGGTTGAAGATTTAGGTTTGTTAAAAATGGATTTTTTAGGATTAAAAAACCTTACCATTATTGAGGCGGCTTTAAAGATTATAAAAAATACAAGAGGTTTGGAAATTGATATTGATAAAATACCTTTGGATGATAAGAAAACTTATCAGCTTTTTCAAAAAGGAGAAACAACCGGTGTATTTCAATTTGAATCTTCAGGAATGAAAAGATATTTACGAGAATTAAAACCAACAGTGTTTGAAGATATTATCGCGATGGTAGCTCTTTATCGTCCGGGACCGATGGAGTGGATTCCTGATTATATTGCTGGTAAACACAAAATAAAAAAAATATCATATCTTCATCCGAAATTGGAGGGTATTTTAGAAAAAACTTATGGCGTAGCTATTTATCAAGAACAAGTAATGCAAATTGCGCGTGATTTAGCTGGATTTTCCATGGGACAAGCTGATGTTTTACGTAAGGCCATGGGTAAGAAAATTGCATCTTTGTTAGCGGAACAAAAAGAGAAATTTATAGATGGTTGTGTTAAAAATGGAATATATAAAGAATTGGCGGAAAAAATATTTTCTTTTATTGAACCTTTTGCCGGTTATGGTTTTAATCGTTCTCACGCGGCTTGTTATGCTTTAATCGCTTAT
Organism: Patescibacteria group bacterium; assembly: GCA_029982795.1. Lineage (GTDB taxonomy): Bacteria > Patescibacteriota > Patescibacteriia > Patescibacteriales > UBA12465 > UBA12465. The sequence continues at coordinate 16,735 of JARRBY010000002.1, read as the reverse complement.
CAAACGGCTTATTTAAAAGCGCATTGGCCGGTAGAATTTATGGCCGCTCTGTTAACAGCAGATCAGGGTGATATTGATAGAATTGCAATTGAGATTGAAGAGTGTCGTAATATGGGAATTAAAATTATGGCGCCTGATGTTAATGAGTCCTTCGGTACTTTTACCGTTGTTACCGAAGGTACAAAAGAAAACAGAACAGTTTCTCCAGATGCAAAAATAGATACTATTCGTTTTGGTTTAAAAGTTATTAAAAATGTGGGGGAACATATAGTTGATGAGATAATTAAAGAAAGAAAGAAAGAGGGGCCTTTTTTAGATATTTTTTCTCTTTTAGAAAGAGTGACTGATAAAGATTTAAATAAAAAATCTTTAGAAAGTTTAATTAAAAGTGGAGCACTTGATAGTTTTGGTGAAAGAGGCCTGCTGTTAGCAAACTTAGAAAAGTTTTTAAATTTTAATAAAGAGGAAGCTAAAAATAAAGCTTCGGGTCAAGAAAGTTTATTTGGTACGCTAAATGAAGAAATTAAGGCGCGACCTAGTTTAATTGTTGCTCCGGAAGTGGATAAAAATGAAAAATTAGCCTGGGAAAAAGAATTACTTGGCCTTTATGTTAGTGAGCACCCATTTAATTATTTTAAACCTTATTTAAAAGATTATGCTTTACCGCTGGCCAATTTATCAGGTCATAAAAGTGAGGCGCGGATAGTTACGGCCGGAATTATTTCTACAGTGAAGAAGATAATAACCAGAAAGGGTGACTCTATGATATTTGTAAAAATTGAAGATGCTACTTCAGTTTGTGAGCTTTTAGTTTTCCCACGATTATACAAAGAAACAATGGATATTTGGGTTGAAGGGAAGGCGATTTTAGTCGCGGGATCAATATCAGAAAAAGATCATGATCTTAAAATTTTAGCGGATAAAGTTGCTATTATAGATCCTTTAAGTTTAAAAAAATCAATTGATGATTTTAAAAGAATGATGATGGAAATTCCGATGCCAAAAAAAAGGTATAATGATACTAGTGAAAAAATGCCAATTATTAACCAGCCACAGCCAGAGGAAATTGCTGTGGAAAAAAAGGAAAAGGTAATATTGCCACCACCTAGTCCGCAATCTTTGCGATTAGTTTTAACGGAAAATTTTTCTGCCTCTCATTTAGAAAAATTAAAGCAATTATTTTCTGATTTTCCCGGAAAAGATGAAGTGTATTTTCGTATTGTTGAAAATGATAAGTATAAGGTGATAAAAACAACTTTTCGTGTTAACAATCAGTCTGATTTAAAGGAAAAAATTATAAATAATTTTAAAAATTTGATTACTATCGCAAACTGAATATTTTTATAAATTGTCTCACTTTTGTTTTTCTGTTATAATAAAAATAGTTAATTTTTTTTGTTGGTTTAATTTATTATTTCTTTATTTTTATTAATAAATTATTACTATTTTAATTTAATTTTGTTGCGACTTTATGCCAAGAACGAAAAAAAATGAATCTGAATCAGATTCAAAAAAGAAAACTGCCTCAAAAAAAGCCGCTAAGACTAAAACTATTTCAGCTAAAAAGGTAAAAAGTACTAAGTCTGAGAAAAAAAGCGCTTCAAAAAAAACAGGTAAGGTAAAACCAGTTATTGTCGATGTAATAAATGATGAAGATTTAGAGGAGTCAACTTTTTTTTCAGATGATGCTTTAGGAGCGGATGAACTTGATTTTCAGAAAGCGCAAGATTTTTTTCTTGACCTGGAAGAAGGGGAAGTACCTCGTGTAGACCAAACGGCTGATATAGAAGTATCTGAATCTAAAGAAGATTTTAAAACAGCGGAAGAAACTGACAAACAAAAACAATTTTTTTCAGATTTAGTAACAGAAATCAAACAAAGAAAAGAAAGTGGACAAGATGAACAAAGAGAAGCGGCGGAAAAAACTTATAAAAATAAGAAGAGTATCAGATTATATCGCTCTTTAGCTTGGAAATTTTTAATTTTAGTTGGTTTATTAGCGGCCTTTGTTTTTTATTTTTCTTTTTCTAAATTAACAATTTTGATTACCCCAAAGGTTGAAGCAATGAATGATACGCTCTATTTGAAAATTGCTAATACCGAGGAAGAAGTTAGGCCCGGTGATGCTCGCGATCAAGTTAGTGGTTCTGTTAATGAATTAAGTCTTGAAGTAGAAAAAGAATATGCTGCAACCGGTGAAGAATTTGTAGGCGAAGAGATTATTGGTAAAGTACGAATTATTAACAATTATAGTCGTAATCAAGCTTTAGTAGCGAGTACAAGATTACTTTCTCCAGATAATAAATTATTTCGTATTAAGGAAGCAGTTAATGTTCCTGCGGGAGGAGAAGTGACGGTTGATATTTATGCCGATACAGTGTCTCGGGAAATGGCAATTGCCCCTACTCGTTTTATCATTCCCGGCTTATGGGTTGGTTTGCAAGATAGTATTTATGCGATTTCTGACGAAGCTTTTTCTTATCAACAAAAAATGGAAAAATATGTTAAAGCTTCTGATATTCAACTTGCTAAAAGTGAGGCCTATGATTTGTTATTGGAAAAAGCTAAGTCATTAAAAACATTACGCGGTCAAGATGAAGTTTTGTATGAAATAAATACTCCGATTGATATTGAAATTAATGCTGCCGCTGGAGATAAAGTTGATTCTTTTCTTGCTAAAGCTCAAGCAAAAGTTTTAGTAGTTTCATTTGCTAAAGATGAAGTGGAACAATTGGTTGCTTCTAAGTTGAAAGTATTAGTACCGGACGATAGGGAATTAGTGGAGTTTAATCCTGATAGCTTGTCATACACTCTTGAAAGCTATGATATTGAAGAAGGCTTAGCCACTATAAAAGCTAATTTCTCCAGCTTTATGATTTTAAATTCAGATGCTGATGTGATAGATAAAGAAAAACTAGTTAATTTAACAGCGGAACAAATAAGGACGTATTTAAAAGATTATCCAGAAATTAGTGATTATGATTTAAAATTTTACCCTTCTTTTATTAAAAAAGCACCGCGTTTAGTAGATAGAATAGAGATAAAAATAAAAAAATAATAAAAAGGATAAAAAAAGAGCCAACCTTTTAATGTTGGCTCTTTTTGTTTGCTTAATACTGTTAAAATAAATTTAAAATTTTTTTAATTTTTGGGTGTTTTGTTTTTTGTTCTTTATTTTCATAAATAGCCAGAGCGTCTTTTAGGCTTGCTTGTTTTAATATCAGGGCACTGATAGCTTGTGCTAAACGATAGGCTTCAGCTTCAGGTCGTTGGTGTAAATTGCGACCAATCGCTAAACCACTGGTGCCGATTGTTAATTGTTGATCTAAAAAATGAAGCAAGTCCTTCGCGGGTTGTTTGCTACCACCGACACAAATTACACGTGTTTTACCAGCGGCAATTATGACTTCTTTAAAATCTAAAGCGGTTTGTTTTTTATTTTTAGCTTGATAGGGGTACTTTATTTTTACAAAGTCAGCCCCTAAACTTGCGGCTACGCCGGCACCACCGGCAATTGTGTGAATATTTTCTTCTTGTACACCTTTACCCCGAGGATACATCCATAAGATAGCGGCTAAACCATTCTGATGAGCCTCGTAGATTGCTTTTGCTGCTTGTTTTAACATTTTGGCTTCATATTTATGACCAAGGTATAAAGTATAACCAATGGCGGCAATCTTAAGACCGGTATTTTTTTTAAAATTACAAACTTCAGCAACACTCCATAATGGTTGGCTGGAATTTTTTTCATCATTTGGGCCAAGATGAGTTTTGCCATTTATTTTTACAACATAGGTTAAGTCAGGGAATTCATGACCATATTGAGAAATTAAACCTAAATGAGTCGCCAGTACTCCTCCTTTTGAATTTTTAGTGATATTAAAAAGATGACGAGGATTGTTATCTTCTTTGGCTATTTGTGGACCATAGAAGTCGTCATTTAAATGTTCTATTTTTTGATCACCGGCAATAAGGAACAAATTATTAGTGTTAGCTGTGAGAAGTTGCCAATTTTTTTTAAATTCTCTAACTTTATTAACAGGAACACTTAAAGGAGGAGTTATTTTTTTCATAATATAAAAAATAGTTTATAAATAGCTAAGATTGTGTTATTATTATAATAAGCTTATAACAAGATAAAATTATTATAGCATATTTTATGGCAAATGATAAATATAATAAAGATGAAGATTTGCGAGATTTTAAAGATTTAAGTGGGGTAAGTGTACGTCAAATGAACATTGGCTTATGGATAGCGGAAAATCGTCCTCTATTAACACGGGCTTTAACTATTTTTTTAATTATAATTTCCGCTTTTTTCTTTATTTATTCTACCTATGGGTACATTATTTATTTTATGAGTGATCCGATTGATAATTTACCAGAAAATCAGGTAATGTCACCACGAAATGTTGTTAAGCCAATGCAGCCCGGTGCTTTGGAAATCTTTAAAGTAGGGAATAGTTATGATTTGGTAGTGACATTAGTGAATGAAAATGATAATTTTTGGGCAGAATTTGATTATTGTTTCTATCAGGGTGAGAAAAAAATTGATTGTCAGCGAGATTTTATTTTGCCCGGTGAAAATTATCTTCTGACCACTTTGGGGGTTAAGCTAGAAAATACTGCTGATATAAATTTTAAAATTGAAGATATTTTTTGGAGTCGGATAAATAGACGACAAATTGATGATTGGACAACTTATTACAAGGAACGGATAAATTTTGAATTTTTAAATATTAATTTTTTTAATTCTTTAAAAAGCGGTTTATCGGAAAATTTAAAGTTAAATCGTTTGGAATTTGATATTTTAAATAATAGTCCATATAGTTATTATCAAGTTGATTTTGATATTTTATTTTATGCCAACGAACGTTTAATTGGTGTTCAAAAATATCTTGGGAAAAATATAAAAGCCGGTGAAAAAAGAGCGGTTACTCTAAGTTGGGCGGGTGATTTAAATGGTGTTAATCAGGTAAAGATAGTGCCTCGTGTAAATATAATTTTAGATAGCGTTTATTTGAAATTTCAGGATACCTTCTAGAATATGCTTAATCGTTTAAAAGAACATTTTTCTAAATTTGATTGGTTGATTGTTGCGAGTTTGGTGCTCCTTATTGCTTTTGGTTTAGTTGAAATATACAGTGTTTCTTTAGGGCGTGGTGGTTTAGATTTATTAAATTTTCGTAAGCAATTACTGTTTGCGGGATTAGGTTTAGTGTTGTTGGTATCCTTTTCTTTTGTTGATTACTATTTTTTACGAAGTTTGAGTCGTTATTTATTTGGGGGGGGCGTTATTTTGTTAATTGCCGTGTTGTTTTTTGGTGATACTGCTCGGGGAACCAAGGGGTGGTTTAATTTGTTTGGCTTTTCTCTGCAACCAGTTGAGTTTATAAAAATTATATTAATAATTTATTTGGCTAATTATTTTGCAAATTTAGCTACAAAGGTAAAAAATAGTCGTCATTTTTTAACTTCTTTAAGTATCACGGCTGTGTTTGCTGGCTTAGTTATGTTGCAACCTGATTTTGGATCAGCTTTGATTTTGATTGGAATTTGGTTTGTTTTAATTGTGGCGGCTGATTTTAATTTAAAATATTTTTTTATTATTGGTTTAAGTTCAATAATTTTGTTTACCAGTGCCTGGTTTTTCTTATTTGCCCCTTATCAAAAAGAAAGAATTATGAATTTTGTTTCTCCTAATTCTAATTCACTCGATTCTGGTTATAATATTTCGCAATCAGTGATAGCTATTGGTTCGGGAGGATTAACCGGCAAAGGGGTGGGTTTTGGCTCCCAGTCACAATTAAAATTTCTACCGGAAGCTCAAAATGATTTTATCTTTGCGGTTATTGCGGAAGAATTTGGCTTTTTGGGGGTGATATTGGTGTTATTTTTTTATGCTTTATTATTTTGGCGAATATTACGAGCGGTGAGGTTAGCAAATAATGATTTTGCCATTTATTTTCTTATTGGCGCTATGGGCTTGATTTTTATTCAAATGTTTATTAATATTGGTATGAACTTAGGAATTATGCCAGTTGTTGGTCTACCTTTGCCATTTATTAGTTATGGCGGTAGTTCACTGTTGTCTCTTATGATAATAATGGGCATAATGCAAAATATTATAATAAAAAATAAAACTAGTTATTAAAATTATGGATTTAAAATTAAGTGCGCAAAAACGCGAGAAAAATGAAAAAATGGCAGCTGATTCTTTAGCGGCGGTTGTTTATGGAAAGGGTTTGGAAAATCGTTCTATTAAACTTAATCGCATTGAATTTGATAAAGTTTTTTTACAAGCGGGAGAAACAAATTTAATTAATCTTGATATTGCCGGTGAAGTGGCACGAGTTTTGGTAAAAGATATGCAAAAAGATCCAATTAAAGATTTTGTTACCCATGTTGATTTTTATGAAGTAAATATGAAGGAAAAAGTAACCGCTGATATTCCTCTTAAATTTATTGGTGAATCAAAGGCGGTTAAAGAATTGGGTGGTATTTTAATTAAAGAAGTCCATGAAATTAAAGTGGAGTGTTTACCAAGCGATTTAGTTGATCATTTAGTTGTAGATATTACCAGTCTTGAAACGCTTGATGCAGTCATTAAAATCGGTGATATTAAGTTGCCATCGGGAATGGAGCTTTTATTGGATCCAGAAACTATTGTTGCCTTGATTGCTGAGCCTAAGGTTCAGGAAGAAGAAGTTGCTCCTGAAGTAGAGGAAGAAGCAAAGACGGCTGAGGTAGAAAAAAAGGATGAAAAGAAAGAGGAATAAATTTTATTTTTCTTTAGTATAAATTTAGTATAAAAAACTCCTCTTAAAGAGGAGTTTTTTGTTTTATGAGGTTAATCTTGAAGCAAGAAAAAACGTGTTTGTTGGCTTAAATCTTGTAAAAAATTTAAGTTTATAGAGCGGTCTTTTAAAATTTCATCTTTTAGTTTTAAAATACTCTTTTTTTGGGTAGGATTAATTTCGCAAAGGAGGAGAAAATGATTAATATTTTTCTTTTTTATCATAATAAAAAGCCTTTTGTAGAGTTTTACACCGTTAAGACCGGTACTTAGTGCTAAACGTGGTTCACGACTAATGGTGGGCTCTTTTTTCGCTTCCTCAGGGCTTAAATAGGGAAGGTTGGCGGTGATAATAAGCGGTTTATTATTTTTTAGATAATCAAGTGGGATTTGTTTAAGTAAATCAGATTTTTGTAGTTTTATTTTATTATCCAATCTTTGTTTTTTTATATTTTCCTTTGCTACTTTAAGAGCTGATTGTGAGATATCGGTTGCTAAAAAATTACTATTTTCGTATATCTCTTTCGCTTGGTTTTTTAAAACTTTGGCGAGTGCAATTATAATAGCGCCTGAACCGGTTCCAATATCAAGAAAGTTATAGGATTTTTTATTTTTATTATTTAATAGATAGGTTAATAAATAATCAATCATTCCTTCTGTTTCTGGACGAGGAACTAAAACATGTTTATTGACAATTATCTTTTCTCCATAAAACTCTTTATAACCAAGAAGATAGGCAAGAGGGTAATGTTTTTGTCTTTTTTTAACCATTCGTTTGTAATCTCTTGTAATTTTTTTTCCCACTTCTATTTCCTGATGAGCAATTATGTATTCTCGATTTTTCCCCAATAAAAAAGCCAGAATGGTTTCGGCTTCTGCTTGATTTATGCTAGGAGATGATAACAGGGTTTTAAGCGTCATTTTTTTCTTGGTTTTGGCGGGAAGCTTGTTTTAAAGCTAAAACTATATCATCAAGATTTCCTTCCATTAAACCGGCTATATTATGCCATGATTGATTAATGCGGTGATCGGTAACTCTATCTTGAGGAAAGTTATAGGTTCTAATTTTATCTGATCTGTCACCAGTGCCAATTTGATTTTTACGAGTGTTTGATTCTTTTTCCAATTTTTCTTCCTCTTTTTTAGCAAGTAGTCGCGATCTTAAAACTTGAAGTGCTTTTTCTCGATTTTGATGTTGTGATTTTTGGTCCTGACAACTTACTATTAAGCCGGTTGGTAAATGAGTGATGCGAACAGCGGAATAGGTAGTATTTACACTTTGTCCGCCGGGACCGCTAGAACAAAAAGTGTCAATTCTAATATCTGAGGGTTTAATTTCAATATCAACCTCTTCTGCTTCCGGCAAAACGACGACTGTTGCGGTTGAAGTGTGAACCCGACCTTGTTTTTCTGTTTCTGGTATACGTTGAACACGATGTGTTCCGGCTTCAAACTTTAATAAACCATAAGCACCCACTCCTTTAACGGTAAAAATAATTTCTTTATAACCACCAATTCCGATATTACTGGCATTTATTAGTTCTAGTTTCCAGCCTTTTTTTTCACAATAGCGTGAGTAGAGGCGAAAAAGATCACCGGCAAAAAGGGCTGCTTCGTCACCACCCGCACCGGCTCGAATTTCAATAATGGCATTTTTTTTATCATTTGGATTTTGTGGGTTTAATTCTTCAAGAATTGTTTCTTTTAATAATTCTGCTTTTTTTGTTAAATCATTCAATTCTTCCGCTGCCAAAGCTTTCATCGCTTCATCATTTTCTGTTTGTATAATTTCTTGATTTTCATTTATTCTTTTTTCAGTTTGTTCTAAATCCAAAATCAAATCAACCGTCTTTTTTAAGGCAGCGTGTTCTTGTGATAGTTTTATCATTTTATCCTGATCGCTTATAATTGAAGGATTAGATAAATCAGATTCTATTTGGGCAAATTTTTCTTTTATTTTGTCGTACATAGTAGTAAATAAAAAAACAACCAGTCTGTAATTATTTTAACAAAAATTGCCAAATAATTAAATAATTGGTTGTTTTTCTAAATTTTCTTATTTTTTGTTGAATTTTACTTGAGCGATACGTTTAATATCTTTGGTTTTAACAACAACTTCTTTTTTTGCTCTTTCTTCTGCTCGTTTAGCTCGCTTTACTTTTTTACCAACAGTTTTATTTTTTTCTTTAGCCTTTACTTTAGCGGCAAATTTTTCAACACGATGAGCGCTGTCAACTAATTTTTGTTTGCCGGTATAAAAAGGATGACAAAGTGAGCAAAGTTCAACTTTGATTTCTTTTTCAGTTGATCCGGTTATAAAGGTGTTGCCACAAACGCAGCTGACTTTACAATCGGTATAATATTGAGGATGAATGTCTTTTTTCATATAAATAAAAAAAATTTATCACAATTTAATAAAATTTTCTTAATTCGTTATTTTTTGTTTTTTGTGTTATTATTATGCTAGCATAACTTTAAAATTTAGGCAATAGTTGCTATAATTAAATTGCCTTTTGTTGTTTTTATGGTAAAAATCAATAATATAGCGAAAAATACTTCATATTTGACAATTGCGTTAATGATCCAAAAGATTATTTCCTTTTTTTATTTTACCCTTTTGGCACGTTTTCTTGGCCCTGAATCATTGGGAAAGTATTATTTTGCCATTTCTTTTACAACTATTTTCGCCATTATTATTGATTTAGGTTTGGCAAATGTTTTAATTCGTGAAGTGGCAAAGGCGCAAAATAAAGCAGAAAGATTAATTGGTAGCATTTTAACTTTAAAAATTCCACTTACTTTACTGGCGGTAGCGGGAGTGGTGGTAACAATAAATCTTAGTAGTAATGACACGATGGTTAAACTTTTAGTTTATATTTCCACTTTTTCCATGGTTCTTGATTCTTTTACCGCCACTTTTTATGCGGCCACTCGCGGATTTCATAACCTTAAATACGAGAGTATGGCGGCTATTATTTTTCAACTTATTGTTTTGGTTTTTGGTTATGGTGCTCTACGTTTAAGTGGCAGTTTAGTTTTAGCAATGGCCGCTTTAGCGTTTGCCAGTTTTTTTAATTTTAGTTATTCTTTTTGGGTAGCAAAGTTTAAAATTGGTATCCCCATTAAATTGGTGTATGATAAAGCACTGTTGAAAAATATTATTTTAATTTCCTGGCCCTTTACGCTTTATGCGGTTTTTCAAAGACTTTATACCTATCTTGATAGTGTCTTACTTTCCTTTTTAGCCGGTGATGAAGCTGTTGGACTTTATCAAATTGCTTTTAAAATAATTTTTGCTTTGCAATTTATTCCCCTTGCCTTTACAGCTTCACTTTATCCCGCTCTTTCTACTTATTGGCAGAGTAATAGGGAACAGTTAGCGATAACTTTTAAACGCGCTTTTAATTATTTAACCATTATTTCTTGGCCGATTATCATTGGCACCTTTCTTTTAGCTGATAAGATAATTATGATATTTAAGGATGGTTATGAGGGAGCGGTTTTACCACTTAGAATAAGTATTTTTGCTCTTTTCTTTATTTTCTTAAATTTTCCGATTGGATCTTTACTTAATGCTTGCGATAGACCAAAACGCAATACAATGAACATGATTATCGCCGCTTTATTTAGCCTTGTTCTTAATTTGTTTTTAATCCCTCGCTGGCAAGTGGTGGGGGCGAGTATTTCTGTCTTATTGAGTAATATTTTAATGTTTGTTTTAGGTTTAGCGGTGGTACCTAAAATAATGAAGTATAATTTTAAAGACAATTTACTTATTTTTGCTAAAGTGTTAGTGGCAACTTTTTTTATGGGGGTTTTTATAATATTTAGCACTAATATTTTATCACTTTGGTTTATTATTCCTTTAAGTGCCGTTATTTACTTCGTGCTGTTGTATTTGGTTAAAGGAATAGCGATTGTTGATATAAAAAGTGTACTTAAATCTTTGCATTTATGAAGATTTTACTTATTACTTTAGAATATCCTCCTTTTAAGGGTGGGGTAGCTAATTATTATGGGTTTTTGGCAAAGTATTGGCCCCAAGAGCAAGGAGCTACCCTTGATGTTATTTCCAATAACAAGGGACGGTTATGTTCGGGTAATTCTCTTATTCCTTGGTTTAAAACAGTTAGATTGTTAAGAAAAAAGAAAAAAGAAAAAGCTTTTTCCTATTTGTTGGTGGGTCATATATTACCCCTAGGAACAGCGGCTTATCTTGCTACTTGGTTTAATCCCTTTAAATACGGAGTTATTTTACATGGCTTGGATTTTACGGCAGCCATAAAGACAAGACGAAAAAGAATTATAACCCGTTTAATTTTGAAAAAAGCTGATAAAATAATATGTGCTAATTCGCAGCTTGCTTATTTGGTAACAGAGTTTGCCAAAAACCTTAAAACTAAAATTAGTATTCAAAATCCCGGGATAGAGGCGGTTGAAATTCCTCCGTTAACGCCGGCGAAAAGAGCGGATTTAAGATTATATTATCAGCTTAAAAAAAATGATATAATTTTATTCAGTTTAGGCAGACTGGTTCGTCGTAAGGGCTTTGATAAAGTAATAGAAGCTTTAGCACGGCAGGAATTAAAAAATATAAAATATTTAATTGCCGGTAGCGGTGAAGATGAGGCGTATCTTAGAGCTTTAGTAAAGCAAAATCATTTGGAAAATAAGGTTATTTTTCTTGGTGCGATTGATGATAATGATAAATGGCAATTATTGCAATTTAGTGATATTTTTATAATGCCTGCGCGAGAAATTGAAAATGATTTTGAAGGTTTTGGCATAGTATATTTAGAAGCAAATTTAGCTGGTAAGCCTGTTATTGCTGGTATTTCTGGTGGAGTGCGTGATGCCGTAATTCATAATGAAACAGGGCTACTGGTTAATCCGGAAAATGTAGGAGCGATAGAAAAGGCGATAATGACTTTAGCTCAGGATCAGGAATTGCGACTTAGGTTGGGTGAACAGGGGAGAAAACGGGCTTTAAATAATTTTTCCTGGGAGAAAAAAGCACAAGAATTTAAAGATTTAATAAATAATTAAGATTATGATTTCTGTTATTATTCCTTTATACAATGGAGAAAAAACCATCATTGATACTTTGCAAAGTTTGGAAAGACAGAGTTATCAGGATTTTGAAGTTATTATTGTAAATGATGGTTCAACTGATGATTCGGAAAAAGTAGTGGCTAATTATTTAAAAAAAATAAATAGTTCACATGCTTATTATTTTTATAATCAAGCCAATCGTGGGGCCCCGGCAGCGCGTAATTACGGTTTTAAAAAATCTAAAGGAGACTTTGTTTTATTTTGTGATGCTGATGCTGTTTTAACCCCTCAAGCTTTAGCTGTAATGTATAAAACTCTTGAAGATAATCCTGAGGCAAGCTATGCCTATTCTTCTTTTAATTGGGGGAAGAAGTTATTTAAGTTAGATGAATTTAATCCGGAACGTTTAAAAAAAATGCCTTATATTCATTCATTATCATTAATAAGGCGTCAGCATTTTCCGGTTACCGGTTGGGATGAAAGTTTAAAAAAATTTCAAGATTGGGATTTGTGGTTAGCAATGTTGCAGGCGGGACATATCGGAATATGGATACCACAAGTATTATTTAGTATAAAAACCGGGGGGACAATGAGTTCTTGGTTACCGGCTTTCGCCTATCGTTTTTTCCCTTTTTTGAAAGCAGTTAAAGAGTATAAAGCCGCGATGAAAATAATTAAACAAAAATATGGCTTGGAAAATTAAATCACAGAACAAACGTGGTAATAAACGTGAAAACTATATTTTACTGGGAATTATCATTTTTTTGTTAGCAGTTACTTTAATCTATGCCGGTTTTTTGATCCAAAGAGATAAATTAAAATCGGAATCAACAGAATTTATTAATTGGGAACAAGCGGGCAGAACTTTTCAATTAGAAATAGCGTCTAATCCGCTCAAGCAATATCAGGGCTTATCAAACCGATCAAGTTTATGTCAGGATTGTGGAATGTTGTTCATTTTTTCAGATTTTAGTCCCAAGTCTTTTGTTATGCGAGAGATGAATTTTCCGCTTGATATTATTTTTATTAAAGATAACGTAATAGATAAGATATATTATAACTTACCACCAGAAGGACGTGCCCCGGAACACATATATTCCAGTAATGGCCCGGTTAATTTAGTTTTAGAATTAAATGCGGGTGAAGCTAATCGTTTGGGTCTTAGTGAGGGCGACGAAATCATTTTTTCTCAGTTGATAAATAAAAATAATTAAAAAGTATAAATCATGTTTAAATTAAATTCCCAATTAAAAACAATTTTAATTTTTTTATTAGCTTTTTTTGCCATCGAAATTATTTCTTTCTATGGTTTTTTAAATCCAATATTTTTAAAGTCAGTTTTTATTGGGGGCGCTTTATTAGTTTTGTATCTTTCTATTTATAAACCAAAATTAGCGTTAAGTGTAGTTTTGCTTGAATTAATAATTGGTTCTAAGGGTTATTTATTTTATTTTCCGCTTGCTAATGGACAATTGATTCCCGGGCGAATAGTTATTTGGTCACTTTTTATGCTGGTTTTTCTTGGTCATTTTATCAAACAACTTTGGCAGTACGGAAAAGAGGCGCCGTATTTGAAAAATTTATTAAATTTTGATTTTTTTAAACCCTATTTATTTTTAGCTTTAACGATTATTTTAGGGATAATCTCAGCTTTTATTTATCAGAATAATTTTATTAATATCTTTTTAGATTTTAATAATTGGTTATATTTTCTTTTGCTTATTCCTTTGCTTTCTTTTCGTTTATCACGACGTGAATATCGTTTGATAATAACTTTTGGAGCTTTGGCGGTAGCACTGAAAACTTTTGCTTTGCTTTTTATCTTTTCTCATCAATTTTATATTGCCCCTACAGTTTATGAATGGTTGCGCAAAACTTTAGTAGGAGAAATGACAGTACTTAATGGTTGGAATCGAGTATTTATTCAAGCGCAAAATTTTGTTGCCATTGCCTATCTTTTCTTTTTTGCTAAAAGTCGTGTGATGTTAAAAAGAGATTTTTATAAAAAAATATCATCATGGTTGTATTTATTAGTAAGTGGTATTTTTTTGGGCACCATTATAATTTCTCTTTCACGTAGTTTTTGGGTGGGTTTGGCAGTGGCGTTAATTTTAAGCTTATTTTTTATTATTAAAAGAAAAGATTTGGTAGCTTTAAAAAGAAATATTTTATTTATAATAATAAGCACCATTATAGCGGTAGTCGCTATTTTTGCGGTAATTCCCTCTAAGGCGCAAGAACAATTTGATGAGCAAATCAGTAGTCGGGTGAATGATAAAAGTGAAGCCGCAGTTTCTTCTCGCTGGTCACTATTACCACCTTTGTTTAAAGAAATTATAAAAAATCCAATAACCGGTCAAGGTTTTGGGGCAACAGTAACTTATATTTCTTCTGATCCAAGAATTGTAGAGCAAAATGAAAGCGGACTCTATACTACTTATGCTTTTGAGTGGGGTTATTTTGATATGTGGCTTAAATTAGGAATTATTGGAGTTTTTGCTTATCTTTTTTTGCTCTTTTTATTAATCTTTTCGGCCGGTAAAGCGGCTTTAAAAAATGATGATTATTTTTATGAGGGGATGGTTTTAGCATTTCTATTTTTAGCAGTAACTCACTTTTTTACACCTTATTTAAATCACCCTTTAGGAATTGGTTTTATTATCACCAGCTCTTGTCTTATTTTTAAAAATAAAGTATATTAAAGCATAATAATTGTTAAAAAGTTAATAAATAAACTTATGAATGAACAAATCATTTCTCAAGAAGGTTATGATAAAATTAAAAATGAATTAAATTTATTGAGTACGGTTAAAAGAAGGGAAATTGCGGAAAGAATTGAAAAAGCTAAGGAGTTGGGTGATCTAAGTGAAAATGCTGAATACAGTGAAGCAAAAGATGCGCAAGCATTAAATGAGGGAAAAATATTAGAACTGGCAAATATTTTAAAGAATGTTACCGTTGTTTCCAATAATGGTTCTAAAAACGAAGTAGTAATGGGTTCTCGGGTAACAGTTAGATCAAGCTTGGGAAAAGAAAAAACTTTTGTTATAGTAAGTTTTAACGAAGCTGATCCTTTGGCGGGTAAAATTTCCAATGAATCGCCACTGGGGGTTGCTTTTCTATACCATAAAAAGGGAGATGAAGTTGAAGTAGAAACACCAAAAGGAGTGGTAAATTATAAAATATTAAAAATTGAATAAATTTATATGACGGCCATAAACGACAACCAAATATCATCAACTTCTTCGGTTAGTGAAAAAGAAGAACGTTTAAAAAAATTACAAGAACTGGTTAAAAAGGGAATTAATCCTTATGTGGCGAAGGTTAAACGTGATTATGAAATTGGGAAAGTCTTGCAAGAATTTACGCCCTTAAAGGATAGTGCGGCTGAATTTTTTGTAGCTGGTCGTCTGCGTAGTATCCGTAGTCATGGTAATCTTACTTTCGCTAATTTAGAGGATGAAAGTGGAAATATTCAAATTGCTTTGTCTAAAAAAGAATTAGAGGCGGATAGTTATAAGGACTTTGTTAAGTTAATAGATCATGGTGATTTTATTCAAGTGAAGGGAATATGCTTTGTGACACATAAAGGGGAAAAAAGTTTAATGGTAAAAGAATGGAAATTGTTAACTAAGGCTGTGCGTCCTATTCCTGACGCTTGGTATGGTTTAAAAGATGAAGAGGAGAGATATCGTAAACGTTATCTTGATTTATTGTTAAACCCAGAAACACGTGACATGTTTTATAAAAAAGCGAAATTTTGGGAAGTAACAAGAGCATTTATGAAGAAAAAAGGTTTTCTTGAAGTAGAAACTCCTACTTTAGAAACTACTACCGGTGGAGCTGAGGCTAATCCTTTTAAAACTTTTCATGATGATTATAATTTAGATGTATATTTACGAATATCAGTTGGAGAATTATGGCAGAAGAGATTAATGGCGGCTGGGTATGAGAAAACTTTTGAAATTGGTCGAGTTTATCGTAATGAAGGTTCAAGTCCTGATCATTTACAAGAATTTACCAATCTTGAATTTTATCTTGCTTATGCTGATTATGAGGTGGGGATGGAAATTGCCAAAGAATTATACCAAGAAATAGCACAAAAAACATTTGCTACTACAAAGTTTAAAACTAAGGGTTTCTCCTATGATTTAGCTGGAGATTGGCCAAAATTAGATTATCGAGAAGAAATTTTGCGTCAAATTGGGATTGATGTTTTACAAGCCGGAGAAGATGAGATGAGGGCTAAACTAAATGAATTACAGGTAAAATATGAAGGTGATAATAGAGAAAGATTAATGGATACTTTATGGAAATATTGTCGTAAGAATATTGCCGGCCCGGCTTTTTTAATTAATCATCCTAAATTAGTTTCACCACTGGCGAAAGCAAAACTTGATAATCCCGAGTTAACTGAGAGATTTCAAATTATTATTGCTGGAAGCGAAGTGGGTAATGGTTTTTCTGAATTAAATGACCCGCAAGAACAGAGAAATCGTTTTGCCTTGCAACAAGAATTAATTGATCGAGGTGATAAGGAGGCAATGATGCCTGATTGGGAGTTTGTGGAAATGTTAGAGTATGGTATACCACCTACTTGTGGTTTTGGTTTTGGGGAAAGGCTTTTTGCTTTTTTAATGGATAAACCAGTTCGGGAAACAACTTTATTTCCATTACTTAAACCAAAAAAAGAGGGAAACTAAAGAATATAAATAAATAATTATATTATTTCTTATTCGGGGATCGTCTAATGGTAGGACTCCAGGTTCTGGTCCTGGCTATCTAGGTTCGAATCCTAGTCCCCGAGCCAATAAAAAATACACCCACTGGGGTGTATTTTTTTATTGGTTTGCGAAGCAAAGAGGAAAAGATTGTTTGAATCCCAAC
>JARRBY010000014.1 GCA_029982795.1 Patescibacteria group bacterium | reverse complement strand
GACGACTTAAACCTTGCCAAGTAAATAATTTGGTAATTTTGCCGGAACGACTAACGCCATTTTTATCTTTTATAAATACACTTTGACCACTTTTAAGTCTACCCTCATAAATACGACAAATTGCTAAGCGTCCTAAAAAGTTATCATAGGCTAAATTAAATGGTTGCGCTAATAACAAAGCATCGTTTACTTCACGAGAAGCAACCGGAACTTTACTTATTATCATATCAAGTAATGGTTCTAAATTAGGGGCTAAATTTTTACTATCCAAACCAGCTTGTCCCGTTTTTGAAACTGCATAAACAACAGAAAAATCTAGTTGTTTATCACTAGCTCCTAAATCCAAAAATAATTCATAAACCATTTCTAAGACCATTTCTGGTCGCGCCGCTGGTTTATCAACTTTATTAATAACCACAATTGGCTCCAAACCTAATTCTAAAGATTTCTTTAAAACAAATTTAGTCTGTGGCATCGGTCCTTCCTGAGCATCAACTAAAAGCAAAACTGAATCAATAGAACGCAGAACTCTTTCTACCTCAGAACTAAAATCAGCGTGTCCTGGAGTATCAATAATATTAATTTTACTATTTTTATAGAAAAAACTAGCATTTTTTGCATAAATAGTAATCCCTCGCTCCTGTTCTATAGAATCGCTATCCATGCTTGTTTCTTCAGTTACTAAACCAGCTTGCTTTAAAATTGCATCAGTTAGAGTTGTTTTGCCATGATCAACGTGAGCAATAATGGCAATATTTCTTATATCCATAAATTTTTTGAAAATAAAACACGACTTTTTATAAGCCGTGTTTCAAGGCCGAAACTATTATAGTTAAATTCTATCCTTCTGTCAATAAAAAAAGAAATAATTATATTTCAATTTCAAATATTTAATAAAATTAGTTAAAAATACTCTTTTTATAAATCTATATTTTAAATTTTTTTATAATTTCTTCACCGGTTACCATATTCTTAATCTTATATTCTCCCTTTTCTTTTTCTGCTTGCGCAAAGATAATTACCATCTCTATATTTTTCTTATTAGCAAATTCTAAGGCCTTACTCATTTTTTGTAATTCCAATCCCATAAACACATCCTTTCCTTCCTGTCGTAATAATGCTGCTAAAGCTAAAGATTCAAATTCCAATTCTTTATCAAGCAGAGGCAAAAAATATAATTTTTCAGAATAAGTTATGGTCGGCAATATATTCCAACTTTCTAAGAATAAACGAAAAGTTTCATCCCCTGGAGCAAAACCAACGGCAGGAAAATTTTTTTCTCCAAAAATTTCTGCTAAACCATTATAACGACCACCCCCAAACATAGCCCGATTATTAGCTGGATGTTTATCAAACATTTCAAACACTATACCATTATAATAATCAAAACCTCTAATAACCGCCGGGTTAAATTCAACTAAATCTTGATAACCTAATTTACTTAACATAAAAAGCGCCTTATCAAGTTCACCAAAACCAAGACTATTTTTTAAGGCTGGAATTTTTTTGGCCAAATCAGCTAAAGACGAACTATTCATGAAATTTTCTACAATCTCTATCCCTGTTGTCTTTAAACCCGCTTCTTTTAACCTTGCTAACAATTGTTCTTTTTTCATTTTTTGCCACTTATCAAGCGTACGGACAACCATCATTTTGCTCTCCTCTGATAACCTATCAGCTCCCGCTAAATTCAACATCTGATCTAACAAATTACGACTATTTAAAGCTAAGCAAAATGAACCTTTAGGCGGCTTAAACTCTAAAACTAAATCAAGGGCCAATTGCATGACTTCTAAATCTGCCCGCCAAGAATCACTGCCAAAAATATCACAATTAAGTTGCCAAAACTCACGATTACGACCACGTTGAGGTTTTTCATTACGCATAAAATTAGCCACCGAAAAATATTTAATTGGTTTTTGAGCGCTATGATAAATTTTAGCTACCATCCTAGTTACCGATGGAGTCATTTCCGGCCTAATTGCTAACTCACGACCACCTAAATCATGAAAACTTAAAAGTTCTTTTCCCCCGACATCTTCTCCTGATTTAGCTCGATAAACATCAGCGCTTTCTACTAAAGGACTTAAATATTCTTCAAAACCATAACGACGACATACTCGTCGCCAAGTTGAAAAAATAGCTTGTCTTATATTCAATTCTTCAGGAAACCAATCTTTTGTTCCTTTTGGCTCTTTAAGCGATAACATGTTTTTTAATTTTATTAACTCTTTTTTTAATTTTACCATTTTTCTATATTTTTAGGCAAATATACCTTCATCTTTTTTATTTTTATTTAAGAATATATTTAAATCAAATTAAGACTTAATAGTTTATAATAATTATATTAAAAAATAATTATAAAACACTATGAAAATTCTATTAATTGAAGATGACATTTTAATCGTTTCTATCTTAAAGAAATCTTTAAATGCAAAATTATGGCTCATTGAAGTCGCTGGTGATGGTGAAACCGGCTTAAAACTTGCTCTCCAGGGAGCTTATGATCTTATTATTTTAGATTTATCTTTACCAAAAAAATCAGGTCAAGATGTTATTAAAGAAATAAGAAAAAGAAATTTAAAAACTCCCATTATCATTCTCAGTGTTAAATCAGAAATTAAAGACAAAAAGAAATTATTCTCTCTCGGTGCGGATGATTATCTTACAAAACCCTTTATCTGTGAGGAGTTAATCATGCGCATTGAAGCCCTGCTTCGTCGTCCTCAAAAAATAAAAGAAAAAAATTTTAAAGTTGGCCCTCTTTTTTTTCAAAGTAAAAAAAATATTTTTTACTATAATAAAAAAGAACTTTATCTTACAAAAAAAGAGCACAATCTTCTACTCTTTTTACTAAAACGAAAAGATGAAATAGTGTCTAAAGGTGAATTACTAGAACATGTTTGGTCTTATAGAACAAACCCCAATTCTAATTCAATTGAAACCCATATCGCTATTTTAAGAAAAAAATTACAACAAAAAGATGGCACCTCTCTGATTCATACTTTCCCGGGCCGCGGTTATAAACTCGGCCTTAAAAAAATTTCAAATGTTTAATTTTTTCTGGTAAATACTCTTGATTTGTATCATCTTCTAAAGGTGTATACTTATAATTCTTACCATATCCTAATTCCGACATTAATTTGGTAGGGGCGTTACGTAGATGTAATGGAATAGGCAAATTTCCACTTTTTAAAACCTCTGCCCGGGCTTGTTGATAGGCTTGATAAACAGCAATATTTTTAGCTGACTTGGCTAAATAAGTAACACAATGAGCTAAATTTACCGCTGCCTCGGGCATTCCAATTTTAAAGCACGCATCATAAGTAGCATTAGCTAATAATAGGGCACTATTGTTAGCTAAACCAATATCCTCAG
This sequence comes from Patescibacteria group bacterium, assembly GCA_029982795.1. GTDB lineage: Bacteria > Patescibacteriota > Patescibacteriia > Patescibacteriales > UBA12465 > UBA12465. Next base: position 13,136 of record JARRBY010000014.1, on the reverse strand, counting down.
AAGCAAAACGAATTAAACGACGAGCAATATAAAGAGGATCTTCTCCGGCTTCCAACATTCTCGCTAAATAATAAAGAGCGGCATCAGCATTATTACCACGCATTGATTTATGTAAAGCGGAAATTAAATTATAATGTTCCTCTCCCTTCTTATCATATAAAAGCTGTGGCTTATTAGCAATCTCTTTTATTAATTTTACACTAATATCTTTGTTATAAAGAAAAGCGCTTTCAAGTAAACCAAGCGCCCGGCGGGCATCCCCATTTGCAAGACTTGCGATTATACTAATTACTTCTTTTTTTAAAGAAATACCAAGATTTTTCGTGGCTCGTTTTATAATTAAAGTAAGTGCCTCTTCAGATAAAGCTTCAAGAACCACTACTTTAACCCGTGACAATAAAGCGCCACCAATAGCAAAGCTGGGGTTTTCAGTAGTAGCACCAATTAATATCAAGGTTCCCTTTTCTACGTGCGGAAGAAGAGCGTCTTGTTGAGTTTTATTCCAACGATGTATTTCATCTACAAATAAACAAGTTTTTTGTCCTAAACGGTGGTTTTGCTCTGCTCGTTCCACAATTTGTTTTAAATCTTTAATTCCGCTGGAAGTAGCACTTAATTCAATAAAATCAGCCTTTGTTTCTCGCGCAATAATAAAAGCCAAAGTTGTCTTACCGCTACCAGGCGGCCCCCAAAAGATAAGAGATGGCACTTTGTCCTCATCTATAGCTTTAAAAAGCCAAGAATTTTTTGAAATAATTTTTTCTTGGCCAACAAATTCTGCTAATTTTTGCGGTCGCATCTGAGCCGCTAACGGTGTTGTATTTTCCATATTAATAAGTATTATTAAGTAATTTTCTCATAAAAAAGGGAAAAAATCAATTTTTAAAATAAAAAAAATCCCATTAAAAATGGGACTTTAGGCAAAATATTAAAAGTTAAAGCTTAACCGCTAAAAAACCATAATCACCCTGCCACGCACAATTAAGCCATAACACCTCAAGATTACGTCTATTACCAACTATTGTCAAAGCTGGAACTCCGCAATCACAACCGGTTTCTTTAAGCATTGAATCCAGAGCAACAATAGAAAAAGCATATTCTGTTTTTTTGTTGTTATTACCCCATACTAATAACTCATACAAATTAGCCGGTCTATAACCAATTTTTTGGAAATAAACTAACAATGGTTCTATTCTGCTTTTTTCTGTTAAAGTAAAAAGAGCAAAAGAAATTTCCAGTGACAAATCTGGAGACAAATGTGGCCCAAAAAATTCTTCACAAATATCACTACTTGCTTCATACCCACCTTCTACTAACAAATCAGCAAGAACTACATTATAATCAAGCTTGGCTTGAGTTTCGCTAATTAATTTTAATCCTTTTTCCATAATCTATAATTTTGATGTTTATTCGGTTTTTAAATAACAATTTATTTAATTAACTCACAAATTTAATTTAAGGTCAAGGCATTATTTTCCGTACTCATTCCAATGAGCCAATTTTTTTCCCAATTCAAACACCAAAATACTAGCAATACTATAACCAAAGGGGAAAATCCAATCAAATAACGCTAGTGGCTTTGTGCTAAGTAAATTATTTAAAAAAGGTAAATAAACAGATGAAATCAATAATACAAAACCAATTAAGGTAGCGTAAACCAGATATCGATTTGAAAAAGGATTAATTTTAAAAACCGATTGTTTTAATCCCCGAACCGCATATATATAAACTAAAGTACTCATACCAATAGTGACAAACATTACCGAACGCGCTAAATCAACATCACCAATTGTCTGCCAATAAAAATAAAAAATAGCTAAAGCAATTACATCCATTACAATCGCATAAAAAGCAATGACTTTTTGTAAACTGGTTGGTAAAAAGGTCTGATTTTTAGAACGCGGTTTTTCACGCATGACATTATTTTCAGTTTCATCAAAAGCTAAACTAGTAGCCGGTAAAGGATCCTCAATTAATTTAATCCACAATACTTGAACCGGTAAAATTGGTAAAGGCCAACCCAGCAAAATAGTGGAACCAATAATTACCATCTCTTCAAAACAATCAGAGAAAAGATACAGAATTACTTTTTGAATATTATTAAAAGTTATTCTTCCTTGTTTTACTGCTTCTACAATTGTTAAAAAACTATTATCCAGTAATACTAAATCAGCTACCTCTTTAGCAACATCTGTACCGTTACCCACCGCTACCCCGATATCAGCTTTTTTTAAAGCCGGCGAATCATTAATTCCGTCACCTGTCATTGCCACTATTTTATTATTATCTTGCAAAGCACTTACAATCTTTAATTTATGATGTGGACTTACACGAGCAAAAAGACGTATACCCCTCACCTTTTTCTTTAATTCATCATCACTCATTTTATCTAAAGCGTCACCATCTATAACATTTTTACTATTTATTTCAAAACCAATTTCTCGGGCAATTGCAATCGCTGTTTTAGCATGATCACCGGTAATAATAATTACTCTTATACCTGCTCGTTGACAAGAAACTATTGCTTCTTTTACATCTGGTCTAATTTGATCACGTAAAGAAAATATCCCCACCATTGTCAAATTCTTCAATTCATCAAATTTTATCTCTCCCTTTTTTTCTGCTTCTCTTTCCATATAAGCAAGCGCAATAACTCTCGTTCCTAAAGCCGTTACCTCGTCAATTTTAGTTTGAAAGAAATTTCTCTCTTTTACTCCCATTTTTTTTGCCCCTTGTTCTGATTCAATTTGACTTGATAATTTTAAGATTTTCTCTGGGGCTCCTTTTACATATATAATTTGTTTTCCATTTTTTTCTACTCTATGCAAAGTAGCCATTAATTTAATATCGGAAGAAAATTGCAAAGTGTTAAGACGTGGTTCCTGTAATTCAATTTCACGACGATATAAACCAAGACTGGCCCCTTTTATCATAAAAGCCTTATCGGTAGGGTTACCTAAAACTTTTAAATTAGCCTCTTTTTCTCCCGGATTTTCCAAAAGTCCATCATTGCACAATACTCCTATTTTTAAAGCTAAACTATTTTTTTCTATTTTTTCCTCACCCTTTATACTAAAAAATTTATCAACCATCATTTCTCCCTGAGTCAAAGTTCCGGTCTTATCAGCACAAATTACAGAAACAGAACCAAGAGTTTCAGCGGCAACTGCTCGACGTACCAAACCATTCTTTTTGGCTAAACGTTGCATACCAATTGCCAAGATTATTGCCATTGCCGGAATTAAACCCTCTGGTACGGCTGAAACAACAACAACTACTGAAACCATAAACATCTCAAAAATATCACGTCCCGATAACACGCCAATAAAAAAAAGCAAAATATTGGCAATGATTAAAAATATCCCTAATTTAATGCCAAATTTATTAATCTGACGTTGTAAAGGAGTTAAATCATCATCTGTTTCTTTTATCATTTTTGCCACTTGACCAATCTCAGTTTTCGCCCCTATGGCAGTAACAACCATTTCAGCCCTTCCTTCAACAACCACCGTCTCTCTATAAGCCATATTTTTTCTATCTGCCAAAGCTAATTCACCCTTTATTTCCGCTGTCTCTTTAATTACCGGCAATGACTCACCGGTTAAAGGAGCTTCATTTATTTTTAAATTTGAAACTGCAAAAAGACGACCGTCAGCCGGCACTACATCACCAGGATTAAGTTCAACAATATCTCCCACTACCAGTTCTTCACGATTAATAATAATCATTTCATTTTCTCTTCTTACCCTAATTTCGTGAACAACAGCACTATTTAATTTCTTTAATGCATTATTTGCCTTCCACTCTTGAAAAAATCCGACCGTATTAGTCATTAATACAACTAATAAAATGATTAACGAATCACTTTTATTCCCCGCCAAATAACTAATCACTAAAGCTACCACTAATATAAATACAAGCGGATTTTTAAATTGATTTAAAAATAAACGTAAACTACTAAAAGCTCTATTCTCCGGCAATTTATTTAAACCATCAACCGCCAAGCGATTATGAGCTTCTTTTAACGTCAAACCTTTTTCACTAGTTTTTAATTTTTTAAAAACTTCTTTAACAGGAAGTTGATAAAATAAAGAATTATTCATTGTTTTAAAAAATAATTAGCATTATTTTTTTATTTTAACACAAAAAAATAATTGCTTCCAATTAAAAAAGACTCTTAATTACTTAAAAGCCTTTTTTACTACTTATAATTTTAGTTCATTCTTATCTCCTACCACCAAATCCGCCCATGCCATGACCTCTTACCATACCAAACCCTTGATTCTCAATACCAATTTCTGCAAACTTACTACGTGCTTCCTCCATTAAATTATGAGCTTCTACAAATATGGAAAAATTATCAGCTGTTACCTTCTCTGCAAAAGGATTATTTTCACCAATTGCTTCTTTCCATCTCTCATAATCATTCGCAGAAATTGCGGCTAAAACTTCTTCTCTGTTAACCTCTATGTTAGCCCAGTTAATTCCCCTTCGAACCTCTATTTCTTCTATCTTTTCAACGCTTTCTTCCTCAGATAAACCAAACATCTTACCCTTGAAAGAATCACTAGCAGCATCAGCGGCGACTACTCCGCCCACCATTAAGGCTAGCGCTCCTAAAATAAATATACTTGTTGTTAATTTATTCTGTTTCATATTTTTTTATTTTTTTTCTAATTTTTACACCGGTTTAAAAATTAGAAATTATTAATTAATAAACAGAGGTTTTCCCTCTGCTTATTAATACGTGTATCTTATTTTTTTCTTCACTTTAATAATTAACGATGCCAACCTCTGCCTGAAGGCATACCATTTTCAAAAGAAGGTGGTATTTTCATATTTTTTTGTTGCATGCGTTGAAACATTCTTTTGCCGGGAGAGAAAGGTAATACTTTTTCAGCTATAAATTCATTTTCGCTTACCTGTTTACCTAAAAATCGAGCTGGATTATTTTCTTCTATAAATACTTTATTCTGGGTTGGTTCTAGATAAACTTCCCACAATTTACCATTTTTATCTAAAAGAGTCACATCATAACTTTCACCTACCTCTATAACCAGGCCCAATAAACGCCCATTACGAGGAGAAGACCAAAAGCCCATTTGGGGGTTCATCACTTCTTGATAAAATGGCACTTGATAACTCAAAATTTCATCCAGCTTTTCTCCTAAACCAGCCGCTGCAAAACCTAAACCTAAAAAAGTACTACCTAAAATAGATGTAATAACTATTAACCATAAAGGATAACGATAGCCTTTTTTTGTACGCCTAACTTGCAAATAAATAATAAAAATTAAAATACCAATAAAAAATATCCAAAAATAAGGAAGTGTATTAAATAATAATCGCCAAGCGCTAACATTAATATCGGGGCTTAAAGACAAATCAATATTATTTAATAAAAACAACATTACCGAAAAAGATAAAGCACTAAAAACTAAAACTAAAGCCCCTAAAGTCCACATAAAAATATCTTTAAGAACAAACTGCCAGCGACTAATTGGTTTAATCTTTTTATTTTTAATAATATTAATGACTTTTTGACCTATTTTTTTTGTTTCCATATATTTATAAAACTAACTCTTTTCTTAATTCTTTTTTTGCCTTATTTAACCGAGAAGCTACTGTTCCTAAAGGCTTTTTAATAATATCAGCTATTTCTTGATAGTCTTTTTCTTCTAAAAATTTTAAAATAATTATTTCTTGATACTTTATATCTAATTTTGTCAGTGCAAAACGTATCTTACCTATCTCCTCCTGACTCATGATTTCATTTAAAAAATTATCGTCTGAAACTGATTCTTTGATATGGCTATCTTTTATATCCACATCCAGTAATTGTGGTCTTGCTTTTAAACGGCGATAATTATCAATTATTTCATTATGAGCAATTCTGTATATCCAAGAAGAAAATGATAGATTATGATCAAAATCATTAAGATTTAGATAAGTTTTAATAAAAATATTTTGCAAAATATCTTCAATCTCCTCTTCTCTAACATTAGTCATCCTTTGGATATATCGAAGTAAACGTTCTTTATATTTCTCCACAATGTAAATAAAATCATCCTGATTTTTTAAGGCTAAAATTACTAATTCCTGATCGGAAGTTTTTAAAAAATCTAACTTTAATTTAGACATAAATTATAAAAACCAAAAAATCTCTTAAACCTACCTTTTAAGTAATACGAAAAGAATAAATTTTTCTTCCTTTAATCTTCCTGTCTAAGAGCAGTAATAGGATCAAGTCGTGAAGCTTGTTGGGCAGGTTTAATACCAAATAAGAAACCACACCCAAGTGAAAAGAGTAAAGAAATAAAAATTCCTTGAAAGGGAAAAATAAATTTCCAATTTAAACCAAATCGATTAGCTATTAAAGCAAGAATATAAGCTAAAATCAGACCAAATATTACCCCTAACAGCCAACCCCAAAAAGTAATTAAAACCGATTCTATTAAAAATTGCCAAGTAATATCTCCTTTTTTTGCTCCCAAAGCCTTGCGCAATCCAATTTCCGGTGTTCTCTCTGAAACAGTAACATACATAATATTCATAATACCAACTCCTCCCACTAGTAAGGAAATAAGAACTATCGCCAGTAAAAGAAAAGAAATTGCTCCCGTTACCGTATTTAATATTTCAACCATTTCATCCATTGTCGAAACTCGAAAATCATCCTTACTGGGATCACTAATATCGTGTCTTTCTCTTAAAAGATAACGGACTTCTTCGGCCGTTTCATCAGCAGTATTAGTATCCTTAAGCTCATGAACAAAATACATCGCATAATCAATGCCCAATATCTTTTTATGTAGAGTCTTAATCGGAACAAAAACCATATCATTAAAATCCATAAAACCGGATGACCCCCCTTTTTCTTTTAAAACTCCAACCACTCTAAATTTCTTTTTACCAATAGAAACAAATTCTCCCACCGCTGATTGATCGCCAAATAAAGTCTCTTTTATTTTACTCCCCAAAACTACCACTTGTGCCTGGCTTCTATCATCAGCTTCAGAAAAAAAGGTTCCTTCGTCCAAAGTTACGCCACTGCCAATATACTGATAAGGTGCACTTACTCCAAACAAAAATATTTTTTGGCTTTCACTGCCATATTTAATTCTATCCTGTCCCAAAGAAACAGCATAACTGTCTTTAATATTATCCAATTTATTAATTGCCTCCATATCACTGATTTTCAAACTTGTAATTTCACCAATTGCAAAACTAGGTGATTCGCTAGGGGCCTTTACCTCTGTTTGAATAATATTAGTGCCATAAGATTCAACTTCACCAAGAATTAAATTACGAACACCATCGCCAGCCGAAAAAACAACTACAATTGAAGTCACCCCAACTACTATTCCTAAAACTGTTAAACTGGTACGCAAAATATTAAGCCGTAAAGAAGTTAACGCCAATTTAAAAGCTAATTTAATTTTAGAAAATAATTTATTCATAATGCAAAGCATCAATCGGATTTAAATCACTTGCTTTTTTTGCCGGATAATACCCAAAAATAACACCAATAATAGCCGCTACAGAAATGGCAAGAATAATTGAAGGAAGAGAAACGATAAACGCCCAATCATAACCCAAAAAAACAACGACAACAGTAGTTAAATAAGCTAATGTAATACCAATTGCCAAACCAATTAAACCACCGATTAAAGTTAAAGCAATCGCTTCAAATAAAAATTGAAATCTAATTTGTCGTTTAGTCGCTCCTAAAGCCTTTCGTAAACCAATTTCTTTTGTTCTTTCTGTGACACTAACAAGCATTATATTCATAATACCAATACCTCCCACCAACAAAGAAAGCGCCGCCATCGCCGCCAGGAAATAACGCAAAGCATTAGTTATACTTGTTATCATTTCTAAAGCCTCAGCAAAACTATAAACTGAAAAATCATCATCAATTGGATCATCAATATTGTGTCGTTCCCGTAAAACTAATTTAATTACTTCCATCGCTTCAGCAATATTTTCTTCAGAAGTAACCGCCACCCGAATTGCACTTAAATAATCAACCCCGGCAATTTCTTTTTGTACAAATTTCAAAGGAGCAAAAATAGCATCATCGGAACTAGAAATACCAGCTTGACCAGAAGACGCTAAAACGCCAATAACCAAAAGCTGTCTATTTTTTACCTTAATTCTCTTGCCTACCGGATTTTCTCCTAAAAAAAGCTCACTGGCCACATTACTTCCTAAAACAGCTAAACCAGCATTGGAGTCTAATTCATCAGCCAGAAAAAATCGACCCTGAGCTATTTCCGTCCCCTTCTCCACTTCCAAATAGTCACCGGCAATCCCTTCAAGCTGACCATCATAACTATGATCACGATAATAGGCGGTAATATTAGCGTCATAATAAGAGACAACACTTTCTACATAAGGAACATTTTCTTTTATATAATCAGCATCAGACTCTTTTAAAGTTGTTATCTTTACTCCAAAAACTGAAGCTGGCGGTCCGTTTTCATTTGCTTGCCCGGGTAAAATGCCAATTAAATTGCTACCAAATGAATCAACTTGGCTTAAAATTAAGCTTTGGGCGCCCGCTCCTAAAGACATAATTAAAACCACAGCGCCAACACCGATAATAATTCCTAACATAGTTAAAAAGCTCCTTGTTTTATTAACTAAAAGAGCTCTTTTTACTATCTTTAATATTTGAAATAAATCATCAAACATAACCCTTTATTTGAGTAATTCGCCATCGCGTGCAAAACGTCGATTTTTCACTTTTTCATCAGCTACAATAACACCATCTAAAATACGAATAATTCTTTCCGCATGCTCCGCAGTGAAAGTTTCATGAGTAACTAAAATAATTGTTCGCCCTTCCGCGTGTAATTTCTGCAATATTTCCATTATCTGTTTTCCTGATTTGGAATCTAAATTTCCCGTTGGCTCATCAGCAAAAATAACTGAAGGATCATTTACTAAAGCACGAGCAATCGCTACTCTTTGTTTTTCTCCACCTGATATTTGATTGGTAAAATATGACAAACGATGACTAAGACCAACATTTTCTAAAACTATTTTCGCTCTTTTATCAATATCTTTTTTATCATCGGAATATATCAAAGGTAATTTAACATTTTCTAAAACAGAGGTACGAGCTAAAAGATTAAAAGATTGAAAAACAAAACCAATTTCTTTATTTCTTATTCTTGCCATTTCATCATCATCTAAATGCGATACATCTCGATTAGCAAACAAATAAGTTCCTTTTGATAATGTCGAAAGCATACCTAAAATATGCATCAGAGTTGATTTACCAGAACCAGACGGACCCATAATTGAAACAAATTCACCACGCTTAATTGATAAATTAATTCCCTTTAAAACTTTGGTTTCAATTTCCCCTAATTTATAAATCTTCTCTAAATTTTTTGTTTCAATCAGATTATCTTTCATAATTAAAATTTAACTTATTACTACTCTGCCGACTTTATAAAAGTTATTATTTCATCATTTTCATAAATACCGTCTACAATTTCTATTAACCCTTCATCACCACGCAAACCAATTTTAACAGGAACCTTTATCATTTGCCCTTCTCTTAAAACTCTCACTATTTTATTGCCCTCTTCTTCTAAAACTGCACGCGCGGGAATAGCAATTACATTATCTTTTTTCTCGGTTGTGATTGTTACATTCGCAGTCATCCCTGATTTAAGAGCCAATCCCTGTTGTGCCAAACGCGCTTTTAAATTCTCTAAATCATCAAAAGTAATGTCTACTTTATAATAAACCACACCTTGAATTAAAGTTTGAGCCGGTTCGATAAAATTAACTTTTGCCGGAATAACAACGTCATCTGAAAAAGCATCAAATGTTACTTCAACTGTATCGCCAATTTTTACCTTATTAATATCAGACTCGGAAATATCCACTTCAATATTAAAGTTACCATCAGCTAACATTGTAATCATTGGCTTTCCTGAGACACCAAATTGTTCTCCCACATTATAATTAACTTGTGTAATAATACCAGCTACAGGAGCGGTTATAATACTATTCTTTATAGTTGTTTCGATACTTTCTAAAGCCGCTTTGGCCTGATCAACCTGAGCACGTGCTAAGGCAATATCTTGACTACGCGCTGGAGCAACAACACTATTAAGTCTTGCCAGTGATAAATTAACTGCATTCTGAGCATTTTCTAATCTAGCTTGAGCTGCCGTAATTTGTTGACTTCCGGTTAATTTAATATTATTTAAATTATTCTCAGCGTTTAAAATTGCATTACTTAGGGCAACTTGTGCTTGTTGTAAATTTTCCGATGCGGCAGCAACATTATTTTGATAAGCTAAAATAGCATTACTAAATGACTGAATCGCCGTCTCAACCGCTGTAGCAGCCGCACTAACCTGTGAATTCTGTGATGTTACCAAAGTTTTGTATGAACTAAGTTGAGCCTCGGTAAAATCAGCTGAAGTTACTGTCGCCTCAAGCATAGAATAGGCATAAGTTAAAGACTGACTAGTATTTAAAAGAAAATCCCTTACTAAAGCACCGGCAGCTTTTACATCATTTTCTTCCCCGCTACTTTTAGCAAGCGCCACTTTTTCTTTTACCTCACTTAGCATTTCCAGGGCCACCGTTCTTTGCTTCTTAGTATTTATCACAGTTACAGAATTTTTTACTCCTAAAACATTCTCAATATCTTTATCCTCTAATATAGTTTTTAAATTATCAAGTGCCACTTCTCCAACTAAAATTTTATCACCTAATATTAACAAGACTGAATCCCGACTATTTTTAACTGAAGCTTCACCGGTAGTTTTTGCATTATCTAAATTAACTTGGGCTGTATAAACAGCTTGTTCAGCCGGAGTTGGCGTATCCGGGCTAGTTGATTTTAAATCGGCTAAAGCCTTTTCCGCTTGTCTAATATTTTCCGCTACCGTTGCCTTAGTTTTTTCCAAATCAGAAGCAGCTGCTGTCTGAGCCGCTCTTGCCTGAGTTAATTCTGATTGACTAACTGCGATTGTTTCTGCACTCGCACCGGCTAAAACCTTAGATAAGTTAGCTTCTGCCATACTTAAACCGGCAGTTGCTTCCAATTTCTTAGAATTTAAAGATTCAAATTCTAAAGCTGCTAATTCATCTCCCGCTGCAACTTCTTGTCCTACCTTCACAGAGACACTACCAATTTTTCCACTATTTAAAAAATTTAGGGATAACTCTTGAACCGGTTTAACTGTGCCCACTTCACTAACAGTTTGAATAATAGTTCTATAACTCGCTTTTTCGGTCGAATATTCCACTTCCGGCTGACGACGACTGAAAAAAATTATAACCACAATTAAAACAATAGCCGCAATTAAAATATATAACCACTTTTTCTGCTTTTTACTCATAAATTTAATTAATCTAAAATACAAAAATATTTTCTCATTATAACAGAAAATTAATAAAAAAAACAAGTCTTCGAGGCTCTATACTAATTAGTGTGGTGGATAAAACAAAAATAGTGGAAAAATTAGCTATAAAATAAAGTTTTCCAACTTTAGCTAATAATTAACCACTATTTCTATGTTAAAATATATCAGTAAAATGTTAAATCTGCAAGGGGTTTTAATCAACAAAATTGATGTTTTAGATGATAAAAAACAGATTTTATGTCAAATTTTATGTCAATAAAAACCAGATAAAAACTACCTAGACTTTATAAATTAATATAAACGATAATTATAATTTCATCTCGACCATAAAAGAATCTGTATCAATATTTACTATATTGCCGACAGGTAAGCTAAGAATCGGATCTGTATGTCCGAAGTCAAGATTAGAAATAACCGGAAAATTATAGTCCCCAAAAACATTTTTCAGTATTATTTTAATATCATCAGCCTCTATTTCGCTTTTCTGCTGAAATCTTCCAAATATTATTCCTCTTATATTATTTACTAAGCCAGCCTGCTTTAAGTGCATCAACATCCTCTGAACAGTAGATGCTTCTTCATCAGAATCATCCTCTAAAAATAATATAGCTTCATTAAGGTCTGGCATATACTCTGTCCCAACTAATTCATTTAAAGTATTAAGGTTAGCCGGCATTAAAGGTCCGCTTGCCTTCCCTGAAGATATAACCTGCCAACTTTTATTATCCAGCATTTCTCTTGCTCTAATATCATCCTTATCCCATGCCAACATTTCTTCGGTATATTTGTCTGAAGCTGGTATCTTATATATTTTCCCAGTCCCTAAATTATTTATAATCTCTAAGAAAGAGTCATAGGAAAACTTCTGCATCTGCGGAAATTCGGCAAATTGAGGAAGTATCATCGGGCCCATTACTGTCTTTACTCCTGATTTTACGTTTAAGGCGTGCAATAATATAGTGGAATCACTGTATCCGATAAACATCTTGTCATTATTCTTAGTTATAAGATTATAATCCAGATATTCCAATACATCATTAGCATTATATCCGCCGATAGTGGCAATAATTATCTTAACTCTCTTATCAATAAACATATCCATGATATCTTGCGCTCTATCTTGAGCCGAACCAGCGGTAAAACCTGAAACTGCACTAACATTCTTACTCAGCAATACATGGAAACCTTGCTCCTCTAAAAATTCAACGCCTCTTGCCAAGCGCTTGGGACAAAATGCAGCCACTGGTGCTGATGGAGATACTATTCCTACATAATCTTCGTTTATATTGTATGACATATTATTTTTTAGCAATAACCATGATAGCATTAGCTCTTCCGGAAATATCAGGGTTATCATAATTATCTAATTCCAAAGCTAATATCTCATCATAAAATTTTTTATCAATTAGCTTATTCTGAATTTCTTCAGTACTGCCATGAACGTGAGTCTCTTCCATTCCTGGATAAATAAAATTCAGCCCACCTACCACTTTAACATCCTTAAATCCAACTTTAAGATATAGGTTACGAGCTTCTTCTGGAGTAAAACAATGAATAGCCGGCATCATATCATTAAAACGAATCTTTGACCGCTTCTTTATCTCCTCAATAGATGACAAACGATTAGTGAGAACCGAAAAATAAAAGGAATGATATTTATTTGCTAATATACTTATATGAGCTCCCCCATTCTTCAATTTCTTTTTTATCTCCTCTAGGGCTTTATCAGGATTCTCT
>JARRBY010000013.1 GCA_029982795.1 Patescibacteria group bacterium | reverse complement strand
ATAGTAAAGATTAGGATTATATTTCGGTATCTTAAACTCTTCTCTTATACCTTGGGAAAATAACAAATCATCTTTTTCTATTACATATAGAATATGCTGAGGAATCATTTTTATTTTAATTTAGGTGAAATATTTTATAATTAAATTATAACACAAGCTAATTAGGTTATCAATTTTAGGTTATCAATTTTTTAAGTACGTATCTTGTATAGTGTTGCTCAAAGACTCAATTATCTAGATGGACCCAAGAAAACCAGTCAATATTATTAGTATCAACTCCGACTAATTGAAGCCGATTCTTCCTATTCCTATACCTTACCAAAAATTGACAAAAATTCTTAAAAGTGATAATTTCTTTATAGAACATTAAAAATAATAACCCTATAAAATATAAAAATCATGGTAAAAGTATTGTATAACCCCCGTAATTTTAATTGCCTCTTTTCCATGGCTTCAATCTTGTTAAAACATGAAACTGAGCCAATTTTGTTGATGCCGATAGAAACTCAATATCTATTCGATACTAAATTTCAAGAGGTTCTATCAAAAACTAATTTTATTGAATTTGAAAACCTTTTCTTAAACAAATTTTTGCCCCTATCAGAAATAAGCAAAAACAAATTTATTATTCTTGGACTTAGACCAGAAAATAAAAAAGAGGAGGCAATCGTCGCAAAATTTGCTTCAGATTTTAAAAAGCAAATTACTCTCTGGATTGATGATGCCAGCTGGAAACCTGATTTTTATAATTATCTACGCCTAGAAAATCAAAATATTATCGCTTCCAGTGATTCATCTTGTCTTAGTAAATTAAAAACTCGAGGCTATCCCGCTCCAACTATTTGGTTACATGCCGATGAAGCCTTGCAAAAAATTGATTTACGCAATCAAATAGCCCGTCGTTACGCACAAGCTATGATAGTAAATCAAGTTATTGTTAATAATTACCAAAATAATATTGAATCGGAAATTCGTATTTTTGAATTAGCGGTTAAGGAAATCATTGATCAGCAAGAAAATTTTGAAATTAGTATGTTAGCTGATATGTTTATTGAAATGGTGGCGCAAACTAGTATTTTAAAAGATAAATTTTCTGATACCCATCCTATTTTCAGAAAAGCCAAAAAAATTGGTCGTCCGGTCGGCTATCTCTACTTGAAAAATATGAAATGCAACACTGATATCAAAAGCATTATAAAATTGGGTTTAGAAAAATTTCCTTGGCTTTGCGTGGTAATTTTTAAACTAAATGACAAAAAATATATTCATGCAAAATCAAAATTTATCCCAATAAATGACTTGCTTAACTCTTACGGCGAATTGGAAATAAATGCGAATGAAACATTAAAGCTTCTAAGCGCTGAAGTGGTAAACTACAAAATTAAAAATAATTAAACATAAAGTCCGACTATAAGCCGGACTTTTTTTATTTATTATCATCCACAAAAAATTCATAACCCCCAATTAATACCGGAGTAGACAAAAAGTACCAAATAATAACATCATCAAGAGGAAAAATATTACCACCTAAATTAAGAGGAAAAAGATATGACCCCGGCCACCACCAACTGCCAATAAACAAAGAAACAATTTCATAAACAAAAAAAACAAAGGCAAAAAATAAAGTGGGTATTATAGTTTTATATAAAAGTGACGGTTTTTTATAAAAAATAAGGGCTCCCGGAATAAGTAAAATAATAATAGAAAGGGTGTGATAATTTAAACCCACCAATTCCGGTGCCAAGAAAAAAAGTAAAGTAACTATCACTAATAAAACTAAATAGAGCGCAATAATCCATTTAAAATTTTTTGATATTTTTTCCTCCTTATCCCGATCTACAAAATATTCATAAAATGAAAGTACCCAGAAAAAATTTAAAAAAGCAAATAAAATATTTTCTAAAGGAGCAATCCCCAATAAACGTGGTAAAATTGATTGTACATCCCAGGCATTAGCCATACGTGCAACCACCTCTACTGGTGGTGCAAATAAAAGAGTGGTTAAAAGAGAAAAAATAAATATTTTAGTTTTTGATTTTTTTAACCAAATAAAATTAAGCACTGTTGGTGGAACCAAAACTATTATAATAGAAAATAAATAAACTGGTTTTATTAAATAAACAAAAAGACAAGCTAACAGTATGTAACTTGCTAAAAATATTAATCTCTTTTTTTTAATATCTATCAACATAAAAACTATTATAAAAAATAAAAAAGGAAGCAGTAAAACTTCCGTTTTTTTATTGCCAATTTTTATTTCCTTACCTACTCTTTTAAAAGACACTTCCCTCCTAATTTTTCAAACCACAATAAACCTTAATTACTCTTTAAAACTTTGCATTTTTAGGAGTACGAGGAAAAGGAATCACATCTCGAATATTTGTCATTCCCGATAAATACATAATAACTCTCTCAAACCCTAAACCAAAACCAGCATGAGGGACATAACCATATTTTCTGGTATCTAAATACCAGTCATAATCAGCCAAATTAAGACCCAATTCAATCATTCTTTTTTCTAATAAATTATATCTTTCTTCCCTTTGACTACCGCCAATAATTTCACCGATTCCAGGCACCAATAAATCCATCGCTGCCACCGTTTTCCCGTCATCATTTTGACGCATATAAAAAGCTTTAATATCTTTGGGATAATCGGTAATAAATACAGGCTGCTTTAATATTTCTTCAGTTAAATATCGTTCATGCTCAGTTTGTAAATCAACCCCCCAAGAAACAGGATAAATAAATTCTTTACCACTCTCTTGTAATAATTTAACCGCTTCAGTATAAGTCATTCTTTTAAATTCTGCTTTTAAAACAGTTTGCAAGCGATTAATTAAATCGGTATCTATAAACTTATTAAAAAATTCCATTTCCTCCGGCAGTTCTTTTAAAATATATGAAATTAAATACTTAATCATTTCTTCTGCTAAATCCATATCGGACTTTAAATCAGAAAAAGCCATTTCCGGCTCTATCATCCAAAATTCAGAGGCATGACGAGTGGTATTAGAATTTTCTGCTCGAAAAGTTGGGGCAAAAGTATAAACTCGATTTAAACCCATAATTAATGCCTCCGCTTCTAATTGACCACTCACCGTCAAGCCAACCCTTTGCCCAAAAAAATCTTGGCTATAATCAACTTCTCCGGTTTTAGTTTTTGGTATCTCTTTTTGTAAATCAAAGGTGGTAACATTAAACATTTCACCTGCTCCCTCACAATCACTACCGGAAATAATGGGGGTATGAACATAAGCAAAACCTTTTTCTTGAAAAAATTTATGAATAGCAAAGCTTAAACTTGAACGCAAACGAAAAACAGCCGAAAAAGTATTACTACGTCCTCTTAAATGAGCAATTTCCCGTAAAAACTCAAAACTATGTCTCTTTTTCTGTAATGGATAATCAGCCGCAGCCTCACCAATAATTTCAATTTTATCCGCCTTTAATTCAAAAGACTGGCCGGTCGCCGGTGAAGCAACCAAAGTACCGGAAACAAATAAAGAAGACCCTATAGTTAATTTTATAATATCAGAAAAATTGTCTAAATTATTGGCAAAAACTACTTGTAAACCCTTAAAATAACTACCATCATTAATTTCAATAAAACCAAAATTCTTTGAATTACGTATAGTTCGCACCCAAGCGCCAACCTTAATATTTTGATTTAAATATTTATCTTCATTTTTATAAAGAGATTTTATATCAATATAAGCCATACTGCTATTTTACTAATATTAATAATAATGCTGCCTAAAATATACCAATTTAAAATAAAAAAATCAAATAATACAAAGTTTATTTTATTTTGATCTTACTTTAGCGCGACGTCTATTATATTTTTCTTTGATACCAACTTTCCCTTCTCTTTTTTCCACCTTAGATTCAATCTCAACTTTAAATGGCTTTCCTTTAAACGTTAATCTTTTAAATACTCGCCTTGCCTCCTCTTTTTTATTTTTTTCTATTCCAAAAATTGTATAAGTATCATCAATCTTTATTCTTCCAATTTCTGCTCCCTTTAATTCTCGTTGTGAATTGATAAAACCAAATAAAGCTTTGATATCAAATTTATCAAAACGACCAACATTAAGTTTAACATCAATAAAATTATCATCAGACTGATTTTTTAAACGTTCTTTTTTCTCAGATAAAAATTGTTTAGAATTTACCGTCTCTAAATCATTTTTATTTTTATACAAATTTAAAAAATGATTAAATTCCATGGCAGTAAATCTTGTAATTACTTCCTCGCGTGACATATCCTTAAAAGCTTCTTCTACCAAAGGCATAAAGGGCATGATTTCTTTTTCCTCAACTTTTGTATTCTTTATCTTTTTAAGTAAATTAAAAAGTTGACTCTGACAAATTTCTTCACCTTTTGGCACCGCCTTTAAAACAAATTTTTTGCCAACTACCCGTTCTAGTGCCGAAACTTTTCTTAATTCCCGAGGGGTAAATATGGAAAGAGATATTCCGCTTTTCTCAGCTCGACCTGTCCGACCACTGCGATGTAAATAAACTTCACTGGAATCAGGTAAGCTATAATTTATAACATGACTTAAATTATTTACATCAATCCCTCGCGCCGCGACATCAGTAGCAACTAACAATTGTATTTTTTGCTCACGAAATTGATCCATAATTTGCGTCCGTAAATTTTGAGAAATATCACCATGCAAAGCGGCAGTAAGATAATGATCTTCTTTTAATTTATCAGCAATTTCTTGGGTTTCGTGACGAGTACGGCAAAATAAAATCCCATAAATATTCGGCTTTGCATCAAGAATACGACGCAAGGCCTCATATTTTTCTCCCGGTTTAACTAAATAATATTCATGCTCAACTTTATCAGCGCCGATATTTTTTTTACCCACACTAATTTCTTGCGGATCATTCATATATTTCTGAGCAATCTTAGAAATAACTGGTGACATGGTTGCTGAAAAAAGAAGAATTTGTTTAATTTTTGGAGTTTTTATCAAAATTTCGTCCAAATCATCTTTAAATCCCATATCCAACATTTCATCTGCCTCATCTAAAACAAGAAAACGAATACTATCTAATCTTAAATACAGACGACGAAGCATATCATGAACGCGACCGGGAGTGCCAACTACAATATTAGCACCCGCTTTTAATTCTTGAATTTGCCCATCCATTCGGGCTCCACCATAAATTGTAGCAATTTTTACCTGCGGAAGATATTTGGTAAAACTTTTTATCTCCCGACTAATCTGCAGACACAACTCTCGAGTAGGACACAAAATAAGAGCCTGCGTCTTCTGATTTTTTTCCAATTTGTTTAAAATTGGTAAACCAAAAGCTGCGGTCTTGCCTGTACCGGTTTGTGCTAAAGCAATTAAATCTTGATTATTTTTTAGAATAAAGGGAATAGCTTGTTCTTGAATTGGTGTTGCTTTTTGATAATTGATATCAACTAAACCCTGTTGAATCTCTCTTTTAAGGCCCAATTCGGCAAAGGTTTTCATAATAATAATTTTAGACTAACTTAAATAAATTTAGCCAATAAATTACGATATAAAACCCAGCTATATCCCATCTAAAAGCTATCTGCTAAATATAACACTCCACCCTATCTTGTCAACTAATTTTTCTATTTTTTCATAATATAAGCAATCTGCGCCATTACATCTTTAGGTTTATCACGCCTAAAAGAAAAGAAATTATTTTGACAATATGTACAATCTGAACTAATTTCTATTTTTTTTGGACTTATTCCTTTATCAATTAATTGTTTTTTTACAATCTCAGCTAAATTAACCCTAATCTTTCCTTCTTGATAAATAATTTGTCTCTGATATTTTTTAAAATATGTTAAAATATCATCTTTGATTTCAAAATGGCAAACCTGCAAATGAGGACCAATATAAACCGAGATGTCAGCTGCCTGAGAGCTATAAGAGTTTACCATTGTCTCAATCATCAAAATCGCAATTTCTTTCACCACTCCTCGCCAACCGGCATGAGCCAAACCAATTACTCCCTTTTTTTCATCAAAGAAATAAAGGGGTAAACAATCAGCAAAGGTTAAGCTTAATGGTAAATAACTAACATCTGTAACCAAACCATCACTTGCTTTTATTTC
Source organism: Patescibacteria group bacterium (assembly GCA_029982795.1). Taxonomy (GTDB): domain Bacteria; phylum Patescibacteriota; class Patescibacteriia; order Patescibacteriales; family UBA12465; genus UBA12465. The sequence goes on along the minus strand of JARRBY010000013.1, from coordinate 10,646 downwards.
TCGGCCCGCATCAGCTTTTGTTATTTTTGTAACTAAATTGCCATGAATTAAATCCGCTGACACTAATTGATCTAAAGGAATCCCCTTTCTCTTAAAGAAAACCTCTCGATTTTTTAAACCCCCTAAACGTAAAATCATTTGACCATCAGACTTATCCGAATTGCCCCAAATTATTTTATTACTTTTCATCATAAATAATCTATTTTTTAATATTATACCAATTATTAAGAAAAATAAAAAAAATAATTGTTCTCTTTGACTTATTATTTATAAGTGCTACATTTAATATGGAAAAAATAAATAATTATAACTACTATGGCCAGAATTATCGGACGAGGATTTTCTTTTAACGATGTCCTCATTGTCCCTAAATATAATAAAATCGCTTCTCGTAAAGAAGTAAATTTTCACACCAAAGTTACTAAAAACTATTCCCTTGATATTCCTATTATTGCGGCTAATATGGATACCGTCTGCGAAAGCAAAATGGCGATTGCTATTGGTAAGCTTGGCGGTCTTGGCGTTATTCACCGCTTCATGACCATTGCCGAACAAGTGGAAGAGGTGAAAAAAGTCAAAGCTGAAGGGTTAATTGCTGCTGCCGCTGTTGGCGTTAAAGATTATGAAGAAAGAGTTAAAGCTTTAAATGAAGCTCAAATTAATATTATCGTACTTGATGTTGCTCATGGTCACTCTAAAAGAACGGGAAAAACTCTGGATTATATAAAAGAGGTCTACCCTGAACTTGATGTTATGGTTGGTAATGTCGCCACTAAAGACGCCGCTGAATATTTTATTAGTAAAAAAGCAGATGCAATAAAAATTGGTATCGGCCCGGGATCTATGTGTATTACAAGAATTATGGCCGGTGCCGGTGTGCCTCAAATTACTGCCATTATGGATGTTTATGAAGCCAGTCAGGGACGAATTCCATTATGCGCTGATGGTGGCATGAAAAATTCAGGCGATATTGTAAAAGCTATTGGAGCAGGAGCTGATTGTGTTATGTCTGGTTCCCTCTTTGCCGGTACTTTAGAAAGTCCGGGGGATATTATTAATATTGCTGGAAAAGAATATAAAGAATACCGCGGTATGGCTAGTTATCTTGCTACTATTAAAAAATTAGGTTTAGATGGAAAAAAAGTTGATGAAGTTGTTCATGTTGAGGGAGAAATGACAAAAATAAAATACAAGGGTTCAATAAAACCAATTATCAATAAACTCTTAGGTGGACTTGCTTCAGGCATGACTTACACCGGTTCCAAAACTATAGAAGCTTTAAAAGGCAAAGCTGACTTTATTGAAATTAGCAGTGCTGGCTATAATGAAAGTATTGCTCACGGCCTTAAAGAATAAGCTTTCCTTTATTGCAAAACTGATAAATAACTATAACTTATTTTTTTTATCATCTTTCAAAATAGTAATTTTTAATTCTTGTTTTTGTTTTTCCGAAATATCACAAGGAGCGTTCATCATTACATCTTTGCCCTCACTAGTTTTAGCAAAAGGAATTACCTCTCTAATATTTGGTTCATTTTCTAAAATCATCAACAATCTATCAAACCCCCAAGCGATCCCCCCATGTGGTGGAGCCCCAAATTCTAAAGCCCTTAACATATGACCAAAATTACTTTCAATTCTAGCCTCATCATAACCCATAATTTCAAAAGTCTTTTTCAGTGCTTCTGACTTATGATTACGCAAACTTCCTCCCCCTATCTCAAAACCATTTAGGGTAATGTCATATTGAGTTGTTAAAATATTGCCAATATTTTTCTGAGCCATAAAATCCGCCATAAATTCATCCTTTGGGCGAGAAAAAGGATTATGAGTATAGGTCCATTCTGCCACGCCGTCAATATTATTATCAGCATCAACTTTCTCAAACATTGGGAAATCGGTTACCCATAAAAAAGCTAACAAATTAGGATCATTTTTATCTTCTCTAATATCTGGCTTATCATTACCATATTGTTCCATCGCTGCTTGATAACTAATACAAGGGAAAGGAATTTGTTGTATTTTTTTCTCTGGGTAATTATTTTTTATCAACTCAATTAAAAGTTTTTCATTTAAAGCCATCACTTCTTCTTTAGTTACAAATGACATTTCTAAATCAAGTTGAGTAAACTCCGGTTGTCTGTCACCACGAGGATCTTCATCCCGCATACATTTTGCAAATTGAAAATATTTTTCAAAACCAGCTACCATTAAAAGCTGTTTATATTGTTGTGGCGATTGAGGTAAAGAAAAGAAATTGCCAGGCCAAACACGACTAGGGACAACAAAAGAACGAGAACCCTCTGGTGTTGGGGCAGACATAAGTGGAGTTTCAATTTCAAAAAAACCTTCTTGATATAAAAAATCACGAACAAATTTAAGTAATTTAGAACGATTTTTAATATTTTTTTGCAATCTCTCACTTCTTAAATCTAAATAACGATATTGTAATCTTAAATTTTCATCAACTAAACTTGTATCATTAATTTGAAAAGGTAAAACCTCAACCGTATTTAACACTTTTATTTCCAACACTTCTAGCTCTATATCACCATTTAAAATACCTTCTTTTTTTTGCTTTTCTGGTCTTTCGTTAACCCGCCCCTTAACTTGCACAACATATTCTGCTTTAAGACTTTGCCCTAATTCAATTGCCTGACTACCAGGTAATATAATTCCCTGTACTATGCCAGTGATATCACGAAAATCAAGAAAAACCATCTTTCCTTGATTCCGATGAGCATTGACCCAACCCTTTATCACCACTTCTTTATTTTTGTAATTAACCAATTTGTTAATATAAATTCTTTCCTCTGACATAATAGTGCAAAATTATTAAATAATTACTCTTATAGTGTAATGAAGGTGGCCTAAAAAATCAAGTAAACAAAGACAAAAAAATAATAAAAAAGGAGAGATTTTATTCTCTCCTAAAATATTTTTTTTAAAAAATATCCGAATCAATTCGATCTTGCCAAGTTACAGCAATGATCTTTTTTCCGTTAAACAAGTAATAATGTTCACAGTAATCACCATACAAGAATCCAGAATATCCGGTTCTAAAAACTACATTTTTGGGCATAATTGCAATAATTTGCTGTCCCCTACCACCTTCTCCCATTTTTCCTCGGGCAATAATTCCCTCAGCGATAATAGTCCCTGGAAAAGGATGAAAAACATAGTCATTCTTTCCAGTTGGTAACCGATCGCCAGTGTGCTCATTACTTCCCCGAAACCCAATTTTAGTGCGAAAAACTACAATACACTCCTCCTCATCACTTGTCACTTCTGGAACTAATTTAATTCCCCCTTTTTTTGTTTTACCTACATCTGCCTGAATAATAGCATCCTTTCCATTTCTTTTTACCTTAAGCCGAGGATCAACCGGCAAAGCCGAAAAACGACGTCCCTGACCATACTCACCTACAACAATTGCATAATAGCTAAAACCGCCATCTTTAATTTTAATTTCTTCAATTTCAGCCCATTCTTTTACCGTGCCACTTTCGATTGTAAAAACTTTCATATTTCAATCCTCCCTTTTATGTCTTGCTAAAAGTCTACCCTCTAACATAACAAATTAATATTTTGTTAATTTACTATCATTATAAAAACATATAAAATTGATTATGTCAATATTTCGAATTTCAAAAACTATTATTATTTTTCTTTCTTTAAAATACTATTTTTCATGTATTTTTGAAAATAATAATAAGCAACACAAATAAATATAAATAAGAAAATACTTATTATTGCCGTATAATCAAAATATTTTGCTATTTTAATATAAGCATGCCCAAAATAATAACCAATAATCATTAAAATCAAACTTTTGGGGATAGTCCCAAGAATACAATAACTAAGAAATTTTTTAAAATTATATTTTGCCGCTCCGGAAGCAATAATAATCAACCCACCAATTCCAAAAATAAATTTACCACCAATTAATGCCCGCTTATCATTTGACTCAAAAATCTGTTCCATATTTATAATCCGTTCTCTGGTAACACCAACATAATGCCCATATTTTTCAATTATCCTCAATCTTCCCCAACGACCAATTGCATAATAAACAATATCTCCGGCTAAATCACCTATAATCATAATAATATAGGCAATAAAAAAATTCAGAAAATTTAAATATGACAAATAACCAGAAATCATTGTAATTACCGGGCCTTCAGCGATTGCAATTGGGAATAATAATAAATATCGATAAGTTGTTAATAAATGAAAAATTTGATCAAAATTTAATAAATGCATAGGAATTTTTATACAAAAATATAATAAATTCTTTCCTTCAGCTATCCAATTGATTTTTTATATCAATACTATTATAAGGTAACACCATCTCTTTTTATTTTAAATATACCCTTTTTAACTAAAACCTAATTTAAAATAAAACTATCTAAAGTATGGTATTTTTAATTATAATAAATATTTCATTATTATATCTTTTTTTTAATCTTAATGCAATCCTAAATTTTCTTATTTCTACTATCATAAAATATTTCTCAATTTGTCCAAAAACTTCTTTTTCTCTTTCTACTTCAAGATTAATTAACAGAATTAAAAAAAATTTCAAATAATTAAAAATTAATTAATGAAATATACATCATTATCTATTTTAATTGCTTTTATTTTAATATTATCACCCCAATTATTTTTTCTAAAAAGCCTAATCCATTAGTTATATTATCATAAATTTTGAAGTATCTCCACCAACCAGAACAATTATTCCCTTTTTTATTGTAATTAAAATTTAATCTATTTAAAACTTGAGTCAACAAATTCTTTTTCCCCCACACTTAAAACTAATCAGCAGTATATTATTAATAATTAATTTAGATATCGTTAAAGCTGTTTAAAAAAATTAAAATTATAAATTAGCAGAGTTTAGACCAACAAAATTTAGCTTAGATTATACAAAAAACGAAGATCTAAATAAACTTCGTCTCTCTTGGCACGGGATGTAGGAATCGAACCCACGTCGCTTGATTTGGAATCAAGAATGTTACCACTACACCAATCCCGCAATATTTAATTTTCTTAACTTATAAATATTTTCCTTCTTTTCCCTTTTTCTCTGCTCCTAATTAACAAACAATTTTATATCCCTATCCTCTTTTTCTATCTTTCCCAGTATGAACTTTATTATATACAGAAAATTTATTTTTGCCAATACCTAATATCAATAACCAAAAATTAAAAAAAGCAGGTTACCCTGCTTTTAATATCTTCTTTTATTTCTTGTTATTAATAAGTTTCAACAAAAATTTCAAAGTACTCTTGTTTATGTAAACAAGCTGGACAAACAAGAGGGGCCTCCTTGCCTTCATAAATATGACCGCAATTATTACACTTCCATCTTCTTACTGCTGGTTTTTTAAAGACGTCTCCCTTTTCAATATTCTCTAATAATTTTTTATATCTAGCCTCATGAGCTTGCTCTACTTTAGCAATATTTTCAAATAATAGAGCAATATCATTATGCCCTTCTTCTCTCGCTTCCAGTGCCATACGAGGATACATTTCTTGATTTTCATAAGCTTCACCGGCAATGGCAGCTTTAAGATCAGCTTCTAAATCATTTACTAATTCCAACTTCTTTGCCCAAAGTTTAGCGTGTTCTTTTTCATTACGAGCAGTTTCTTCAAAAATGTTAGCAATCTGAATATAGCCCGCTTTTCTCGCCACTGAAGCATAATAATCATATTTATTTCGCGCCATTGACTCTCCCGCAAAAGCTTCCTCTAAATTTTTTTTTGTTTTTTCTCCTAACATATTTTTGTTTTTTATTTTTTAATATTTTCTTTTTTTGATATTCTTTTTTTTAATGTTTTCTTTTTATCTTCTTCAAGTTCTGTCCCACAATCATCTAATTGTTCACAAAATTCCATTTCGTAAATATGAAAGATAGTAACAGCAAGAGCGACAATAAGTGGACCTAACACCACTCCCCAAAAACCAAACAAAGGAATTCCTCCTAAAATAGAAAAGAAAACAAAGATTGGATTTACCTCCGCTCTACCTTTTATCATGTAGGTTCGTAAAATATTATCAATTGTACCAATAATGAAAAATCCCCAAGCAATAATAAATATTCCCTGCCAAATATTACCGATAAGAATATAATATAACCCTACCGGAACATAGAATATCGCCGAACCAATATATGGAATTAAAGATAAAAGAGCTATTAAAATACCGGCTAAAATAGCGGGAAAGCCTACAATTGCAAAACCAATTGCGCCAATTACACCTTGAGCGCCAGCCGTAACAAAGGTTGAAAAAAAAGTAGTATAACTTACCGCCCGAAATTTACTAAAAATTTCTTCATCATAACGATTGGGCAAGGGAGATAAATGCATAAGCTTTTTTAACATTTTCTTGCCATCAATAAAGAAGAAGAACATCGATAAAATAATTAGAACAAGTGAAATGATAAAATTGGTAGTTTCTTTTACCGCTATCGTTGCTCCTGATATTATCAAATTACTTAACTCTTTTAAAATATCCAAAAAGACATTTTTCAAACTTTCATTTTTAGAAAATAAATTATCTAAATTCAGATACTTTAAAACATTATTGAAAAATGTATCATTATTCAGAGCCTCTGCTACGGAATTTTCATTAAAAAATTCAACTGCCTGAGAATAAGCAACTGCTGATTTTTGCCCGGCATAAGTTATAATTTTAATTGTCGGCAATAAAATAACTAATACTAACAATACACACATTAAAAGAGCTGATAAATTTTTTGACCATTTAAATTTATTTACAAAATATTCATAAGGTCGATAAAAAATCGAAACCATAATCATTGCTATAAAAATTTCGGTCAAAAAGGGACGAAAAATTAAATAGCAACCAACCAGCGCCAATAATACTAATGATAGCAAGAAGGGCTTAGTAAGGTTTTTTTGCATATTGTTATTTTTTTTGTTTCACATCCTAAATCGGACGTAAGAATAGCAGTAACAAAAAATTAATTATTTAGTTTCTTTATGAAGTGTATGTTTTTTACAATGATTACAGAATTTTTTCATTTCCAAACGCTCTTTCAAAGTTTTTTTATTCTTGTGAGAATGGTAATTTACTGTCTTACACTCTGTGCATTCCAGCTTCATCATATTATCTTGTGACATAGTCTTTTTTCTTGTACCCGCCTTTACCATAACTGACAGGGAAAATTGGGTAAAAATTAATTATTACACTTATTAGAATATACAAAAAACAGTTAAAAGTCAACTAAATAAAATCTTCTATTTTTGACAATTTGGACAATAATGAGTACCTCTGCCAGCCAAACGACACTTTTCTATTATTTTTCCACAACGGAAACAAATCTCTCCTTGACGACCATAAACTTGCAATAATTTAGTAAAGTTACCTTTTTCCCCATGTGAATCAACATAATTATTAAAGGTGGTCCCCCGGTTATCTATCGCCTTGGTAATAACCGAATTAATGCTTATAATCAATCTTTCAATCTCTTTTGTCTTTAAACTCTTTCCTGGCCTTTGTGGTTTAATTCCAGCTAAAAATAAAGCTTCATCAACATAAATATTACCCAGACCGGCAATTATTTTTTGATTAAGCATTAAAGCTTTAATACAGCTTGTTCTGTTTTTTAATAATGTCTTTAAATATGAGACAGTTAAATCAGAACTTAAGGGTTCCGGTCCATAATTATTTACTTTTATTTGCTCTACTTTCTCACTGCTCACAATTTCAAGATAACCAAAAAGTCTTAGATCATTAAAATAAAGAAAAGAATTACCAACGAAAGTAAAAATAACACGAGTATGCTTATTAGGTAAAGCACCACCCACAGCCTTTGAAAATGACTCTTTACTTAAACTATGACCACCCGCTATACTTTTTTTACCCTGCACAAAAATTAACTGTCCTGTCATCTTTAAATGTATTAATAAAAATTTATTTTCCTTTTCTTTTTTCTTTTTTTCTAAAGTGATTATCAATAATTTACCTCGTCGATTAATTTCTATAATTTTTCTATTTCTTAAATAATTTACAAAAAAGACCGCCTTGTTGCGGACAGTTTTTTTATTTAATATTGTAACGCTTTTTATTTTTTTCCCTTTTACATAATCAATTAAATCGCGTCTTATTGTTTCTACCTCAGGTAATTCAGGCATAATTAAAACGAAATTAGCAAAATAATGACGATGGCTAATGATAAAAAGGCAATTGTTAAAAATTTTGCAATGCCTAGTCCAATTTTATCAGGATTAATAAATGGCATAAAAGGTGGGCCGAGTAGGATTCGAACCTACGAAGGCACAAGGCCAGCAGATTTACAGTCTGCCCCAGTTGACCGCTTTGGTATCGACCCTTTTTATAAATCTATAAAGACTGTAAGATACTGCTTTATAATAAATAAATTATTTTTATCTGTCAAACTTAAAATTAATTAAAATTAATTACCCGCTACTCCTGAAATTAAGACTCTGGTTAAACCATATGCGGAAAAAATAATTACCAAACCAATTGCTGACCATACCAAAATATCTGTCCCCTTTTTTACCTTTTCCGGATTACCGGCTGATGTCATCCAGGTAATACCACCATAGACAAACATAAGCAAAGCCAAAGATCCGACTACACCTAATATCGCATCTATTATTTTACCAATTAACAATTGTGGCGATGTCACATTCCCCAAAGGATTAGTTAATTTTTTATCTCCTTGATTTTCTATTTTTCCGGTCACAGTTTCATTAGACTGTGCTCCCACCTCAACTATCGGCATTAAAACAAAAGGAGTTATAAAAAAGGTAAAAAATAGAATAAAAATAATTTTTTTCATAGGTATATTTAATATCATTTTTACTTAATATTATTATAGCAAAATATTAAAAAATAAAAAAGAGGATTATTGCTAATCCTCTGAAATTTAATTTATTTCGACATACACTGTTTGTACAGTATCTGCCTTTACCTTAAACATTACATACTTCTTGCATGGGACTTGTCTACCAACACGATAGCTAGTTCCATCAGAAAATATTACCGTATACGATTTAACATTCGAGCTAATCGAATAATCATACGATCCTGTTTGTGGCACTTTCAACCAGGGAGTTTCTTCTCCTGGCTCCAAATCCCAACTATAAACCTTATTGGGATACACATTTAGTTGACCGGGGTCACTTCTCTTTTTTTTTGTCTCTTTCTTTTTGAAAAATTTTCTTTCAGGAATTACCTCTCTGGGTGAAGCTATTTGTATATAAGGCGCTTCAATCAGATATTTTCCGCCGCCAACAAAACTACCGGAATCATTAGGCAGTTGAATCTGAATAAATCCTTGACCATCATAAGTAATGACTGTGTCTCTATCAGAAACCACTCTTACTAATAATCCTTGCTTTAATTCTTTCGGAATCACATCAAGTTGTGATCCATTTGGAACATAAAGCACGGAAACATCTTGTAATAAAATGGCATAGGTAGTAGTAGCGACTGTTTCATTTTTCAAGCTTGCTCTTCTCTTTCCTGCGTTAATTTTCTTGTTCCAAGATTGAACATAACGCACTGAAGAATTAAAATCTTCTGGAAAAAAGTATTGCCAACTTAAAATTAGTAACATAACTACAATTAAGGGGTAAATGATTTTATCCAAAACATTTACTTTAGCTACCAGTCCAAAAGTAATGAAACCCAAAAGAGCTAATCCCAGTAATAACTTGAAAGATAACAAATCTGGCCAAAAAAGTAATAAGAAACCAAGAAAAGCTAAACTAGCAACCAAGGTTTTCAAGAAACGAGGCACAACCACCTTTGTCAGACCAAAAAGCTTTAACAATAGACCAGCCGGCATCCATACAATCAGCATAGTTAGGATAGATAGTATAAATACTATTGCTGTAAAAATTGGTTGTTTTATTATAACAGCTAATATTATTAGCGCTATAACAACAACAATCGCAATTATTACAACCAGACTATACATACCAAGCAACTTTGCCACTTTCTGTAAAAGATGAGAAACTGATTTTTTAAAATTCGGGAAATAACGATTAACCAATATTTTTATGGTAATCAGTTGTCTTCTGACCCATTTCCTAAATTTTTTATGAAAAATCAATAACCCCAGAAAGAACACGATAACGAAAATAATCAGAAAATTCATTTTTCCCTCCTTTTTTAAATCATCTCCTCTAACCAAGATTTCTGATCAAGGAAAGAATCAAATTCTTTCTCAAGTTTTTCTACCACCGGTCTCACAGTCTTGACTGCCTCATAAAGAGGCGCATTAGCTGCACCAGATGTCTCCAGAATCTTTTCAATTTCTCTTTGCCCATATTGAGCTAAAAAACCAATGATATAAGCTCCGTTGACATTTCCGTCATCAGCTCTTATTTTATCATCAATTACCCCCTCAGGAACAATCAACTTGTCCTCACCATGTCCAATAACACGGCGGATACTTTTCTGTTTTTCCTTTGGAAAAACAGAAATTGCCTTTAAAACCTTTCTTACCCCTTCAGTGGTGGCAAGACGCCAATAAATGGCGTAAGCACAAGCGGAAAGAAAAAGATGTTCATCATCTTTTCCCAGGCCAAGAAAATTAGCCTTAACATAATTGCCTGTCTCTTTTTTAATTTCTTCTCCCGCATCTT